>JBBKXR010000170.1:0-53285 GCA_037969585.1 Verrucomicrobiales bacterium | reverse complement strand
ACGCACGGTAGTGCTTGGACACCAGAAAGGCCGAGATACCAAAGAAAATCTGCGCCGAAATTTCGGCAGCGCTCATCCGGAAGGTTACCGCAAAGCGCTGCGTCTGATGCGTCTCGGTGAAAAATTCGACGCGCCGATCATTGCCCTGATTGACACTCCCGGGGCATATCCCGGCATCGGCGCCGAAGAGCGCAACATCGCCGAAGCGATCGCCGTGAACCTGCGCGAAATGATGATGATCCGCGTGCCGATCATCGCCATCGTTATCGGCGAAGGTGGATCCGGTGGCGCACTCGGGATCGGTGTCGCCGACCGCGTGTTGATGTTGGAAAATTCTTACTACTCGGTGATCAGCCCCGAAGGCTGTGCGGCGATTCTGTGGAAAGACCGCAAATTTGCCAAGGAGGCCGCCGAAGCGATGCACGTCACCGCTGCCGATCTCGATGATCTAGGTGTGATCGATGAAGTCATCCCCGAGCCACTCGGTGGCGCCCATCGCGATCATGTCGGTGCCGCAACGACCCTCAAGTCGACCCTGCAGAAACACCTCATCGACCTCGACTCGCGCGATACCGACACGCTGCTGAACGAGCGGTATGAGAAGTTCCGCAAGTTTGGTGAGTTTACGGGTGGGTGAGGGGTTGGCGTGGTTTGTACGCCTTTCGCGAGCGATAAAATTTCCGGTCGTTGGCGCTGCTGCTCTTTTACTTTTGGCGGCGTGCGGCAGTCATAGTAATCCGAGGCAGGCTACATTCGATTACAGCTCGCTTTCGACTCCTGCGAAAATCCTCGAGCATTATTCAACTTCAATTCGAAACTACCCTGATAAGGCCGACTCTCATCTTTTGGAGCTGGCGTTTGAAGAAGCTCTGACGATTTATCCGGGAAAAGTTGCGACCGTAGAATTCGATGAGAAGTCTCTGAAGAGGGCACTAGAACGAAGCGAAAGAAGTTCGGATTTCGTCGAAATTTCATCAGTTCGTCTGGATGCCGACGGCGAATTCGTAGGATTGGCAGGTCAAAAATGTAAATTGCTCTTCGCGTCGTTCATCGGAGAGCCAGACAATGGGGAAATTGACGTTGTGTTCAGCCCTGTATGGGGGGCTTCATACACTGGGCTGACGTCCTATCATGTATCCTTGGGAATGAAAAACGGCAAATGGCGGGCCCTTGATGGGGCTTTTGCGAGCTTTCACGTGATTGATTAACAGATCGTCGAACTCGAACGGCCGAGTATCGAGTCATGACAGTGCTGGAGGCACGTCAGATGGTAGCGCGGTGTGAAGGTTGCGCAGCGACCAAGCGCAGTGATAGCGCGAGACATATCGATCAGGCCCCGGCAGGGGCGGTAGAATCCGCGCGCACGTCGTTGGGGCAACTCGAAGTTCTATCGCCCCTGCCGGGGCTAGGAATGTGTGGGCTCGGTATTCCGGTGGCTTGGTCGCTGGGGCTCCCTTCAACACCGGCTACCTTCTATCGAGCCTCCGGCCCTTGGCCGAGAGAGCTATTCAGTTGGCCGCTGGAGCGATTCGGATTTAGCCGGCAACGGCGATCTCCTCACGAAATCCCTCCACCGCCCGACGCAAGTCACCGGCGAAATCGGCGTAGGCGGTAGCAAACGGAGGCACGAACCACGGGTAACTGCCGACCAGGTCGTTGATGACCCTGATCTGGCCGTCGCAACCTTTGCCGGCGCCGATACCGATGGTGGGAACGGAGACTTCGGCGGTGAGCTGCCCGGCGACTTCGGCGACGATGCTTTCGAGAACGATCGCTGACACGCCGGCGGCTTCGATGTCGCGAGCGCCTTGCAACAAGGCTTCGATGTCTGCGTCGGATTTGCCTTTCTTGCGATAACCACCTTCCTCACGCACGCGCTGCGGTAACATGCCGAGATGGCCGACGGTGGCGATGCCGGCTTCGCTGAGCGCGGCGATTTTGTGCTTTTGACCGGTGCCACCCTCGAGCTTTACCAGATCGGCGCCGGCATCGATCAGACGGCGGGCGTTGGTAAGCGTAGATTCGACGTCTTGGTAGCTGTGAAAAGGCATATCGCCGACCAGCAGGGCACGCTTCACGCCGCGGCGAACGACCTCGGTGTGATAGACCATGTGATCGATGGTCACGCCGGTGGTGTCCGGCAAGCCGGCGAAGACCATACCGAGCGAATCACCAACCAGAATCAAGTCGACGCCGGCCTCGTCGAGGATTCGGGCGGTCGGGTAGTCGTAGGCGGTCAGCGAAAGCAGGGGAGCGCTGGCGTTGGGCAGCTGCCGCCAGTTGGCGAGATCGTCGGGCGTCATTTTGGCGGGGTCAGGTTTCCAGTCGTCATGGCCGCACACGCGCACGGGCTCAGGTTCGCCGTCAGGGGGGAGTGCGGCAAGAATCTCTCTGACGCTGGCCGTCTGTCCAGTGTGGATCGTGTCAGCGTCCAGTTCAGCGAGCGGAGTGAGGACGAACCGGCGCTCGTGCCAACGCGGGTGAGGAACGGTGAGTTCGCGATCTTCGATCCGCAGATCGTCCACGAACAGGATGTCGAGGTCGATGCTACGTGGGGCATTCTTTTCGCGTGACTGCGCCGCTGCACGCCCCATTCGCGACTCAATTGCCTGCAATTCAGCAAGCAAGCGGGGTGGTTTCAAATCGCTTTCGATTATTCCGACAGAATTATAAAAAAGGTCGACGCCTTCTTTGCAATCAACCGGTTGGGTCTCAAGAATAGATGAAAATTGCGCGCGTCCAAGTCGGTTTTGATGCAGCGCCAGCAAAGCCTTCCTCGCAGCGCGCAGATTGCCCAGGCGATCGCCGAGATTCGAGCCTAAGGCGATGCAGTAGCGCATTGGAAGTGGGGATTTGGCTCAGCGCAGGCCGAGGACGTCCTGCATGTCGAAAAGGCCGCTTTCTTTGTCGGCCAGCCACTTGGCGGCGCGCAGGGCACCGTTGGCGAAGGTATTGCGGCTCGAGGCCTTGTGAGTCAGTTCGACGCGCTCGCCATCGCCGGCGTAAATCACGGTGTGGTCGCCGACGACATCGCCACCACGCAGGGCGTGAACGCCGATCTCGCGATCGGTGCGGGCGCCGACATCGCCACCGAAGCGACCGTGACGCATGTCGTTGTCGTAACTGAGGCCGCGCACTTCGGCGAGGATTTCTGCCAGGCGGCGGCCGGTTCCGCTGGGCGCGTCGATCTTGTGCCGGTGATGCATTTCGATGACTTCCAGATCGAAACCTTCGCCGAGAATCTCGGTGGCTTTTGCAGTCAGCCAGAACAGGGTGTTGACGCCGACTGAGAAATTCGGGGCATGCACGATCGGCAGTGACTCGGACGCGCGGCGAATGACTTCCAGTTCGGCATCAGTGTGGCCGGTGGTACCCATCACCAGTTTGGCGTTCTGTGCCGCACAGGCGGCGAGCAGTTCTTCGCTAAAACCGTGGAAGCTGAAATCGATCACTGCGTCGCAGCCTTCGAGGGCATCGAACAGTGAATCGCCGACATCGATCTGACCGCCGACTTCAAGTTCTGGGTCCGCGCTGGCGCAATCGATAACGGCCTGCCCCATGCGGCCACGGCATCCTGTGACGAGAAGTTTCATGCTCGGAAGGGAAGCGTTTCGGCGCAAAAAGTCAACCGCTGAACCGCTGCGCGAGATAGCGGTCACAAATTTGATAGTAGGTCGACATCGAGGCGATATCGACCCACTCGTCGGGATTGTGGAGATTGCCGACATCGGGCCGGGAGAGCATAACGGGGATGCCGTGAGCAGATAAAAATCGTCCGTCGCTGCCGCCGCAAACCTGGACGAGCTGCGCCGCTGTACCGGTCACTTCGCTGGTGATGTCGACAAAGGTCGGGTCGGGCGCGAGTTGGGTCGGCTCAGCGGTGACTTTGACATCGATACTGACGCCTTCGGTCACGGATTGTCGGATGCGTTCGAGGAGTTCATCTGCCTGGTACGGAAGCGGGTAGCGGATATCGAGAGTTGCGCAGGCCGAGTCGGGAATCCGGTTGAAGCTGTCGTTGTCGGTGGTGAAAATCGTCGGCGTGCAGGTCAGCTGCCAGTAGTCGGTCTCGGAGGCTTTTCTCTTGGTCTCAAAATTCTCTTGAATCCGTTTCAGCGAATTCACCAGCGACTCGACCGCGTTGACTCCCAGCCACGGACGAGCGGCGTGTGCCGACATTCCTCTGGCTTTCAGTTCGACGTGCAGGATACCTTTTTCCTCCGAGGTAATTTCAGTCAGCGAGCCGCCATCGGGGATGATCGCCACGCCACAGCGCAGCCCGCGGTCTTCGACCAGGTAGCGCAATCCGCAGTGGCCACCGCGCTCTTCGTCCGAAGTGATCACCAGTCCCAACGATACCCCGGGCTGTTGCCGATGCCACTTGCGGAAAAGTTCGAGCAGAATGGCAAGCGCACCTTTCATGTCGCCGGCACCGGGTCCGTAGATTCGGCCGTCGCGCAGTTCGGACCGATACCTCTCCGGCTCGGGATGTTCGACGACGTCCAAATGCGCGCACAGTAGAACATCGGGTTGATCGATGCCGTCGGGAAGCGCCAACAGAGAATCGTAGTCGCCGCAGCGATGATCGATCAAGTGCAGTCCGTCGAGACCTTCAAGGTGATTGTGCACCAGCTGAAAACAGCGGCGCCGCTCGTCGGGGCGCGAGTCAGTGCTTTCGATCAAGACCAGGTCCCGGGTCAGGCGAACCAGTCGGCCTTCTAGATTATTGTCTTCGGACATAAAAAATTGAAATACTGATCAAGTGATGTCGAACAAGGGATTGAACCAGGTAATTCCTGTTTCCGTCTCGATCTGAAAGCGAACCTTGCGGTGAAACTGAACCGGATGGCGACCCTTGATTGATGCGCGGAATCGCACGGTCGCCTCGGCGCTGTCGGATTCTGGCAACGGAATGAACGGACCGGTTTCACCCGAAGCAAAACCGCTGCCACTACCGTGGCTTTTACCGTCGACAGTACTTGGGTAGGAGTAGGTTTTACCTTCGATTTCGACGGTGATATCTCGAATGGTAAACTCTTTGGCCGGTAGTGATTCATCGTATGTCTCAAACGAAAGAGACCACGGAGCCCAGGATTTCGCCAAATCATAGCGACTCGCCCGGGTGTAAACATAGAATTCCGTGGAGCCATACGTGGTCTTCGAGTCTTTGGATTCCATCGTTTCGTGATGGACCCGTGCGAAGCAAGCGCTTTGGAGGAGGCCAAGAAGCGTCAACGTTGAAATCTGGAGCAAGGCAAATCCCGACTGCTTGGACGAGTCAGGCTTTTTCTGGTTGTGGTAGTGTTTAAAAGTGGCGGCTTGGTGCTTCATTTCATCGGTTGAGCTTGCTGGTTAAGTAACTCAGGTCTTGTCCTAATCGCGCTCGGACTGCATCGACACCGGTAGATTGAGCTTCGCCAAGTCGAGGCAATGGCGGCTGCCTTTGCGGTCTCTGCCAAGGCACAGGAACTGGCCTTTGTGAATCAGGCCATCCTTGCCGAAGTTGAAATTCATTGGCAGGATGCCGCTGACTTCTCCGCGTTGATAGAGGTGTCCGGGCGAGCGCAACATGGTGAGTAACTGGTCTCCCGGCAGCGGTGCCGAGAGCCGCAGGTTGCGCAGCAGCCAGACTCCGCCGGGATTAAAATGTCGGGCCAGGAGGGCGGGGTAGGTGGCGCCGGTGACGCGAGCATTGATCTCGCAGACGAAGACCTCGGATCGCTCAGCGTCTTCTTTTTCCGCAACGATAAAGTCGACACTGCCGGTGCCGCGGTAACCTTGAGCGTGCAGCCAACGCGCCGCCACTTCGGCTTGGCGGAGTAACTCATCGCGAGTGAATTGCGCAGAACTCTCTGCATTATCCAGCCATGGCGGCGGAGCTTCATTGCCTTCGTGAACGCTGTCGCCGCTGAGAATTTGTTCGGTGATGTCGTAGAGCTGCACACCGTCGTCGTCGAGAAACAGTTGCACGCTGGGACTGAGGATGTTCGCGACACCGTTTCGTCCAGATTCTATCCAGCCCTGGAGTAAGCAGGCGCCTTCGTTGAAAAAATGATCGGCGATCGTGCTCGGCGGCCCGTCGAAATCGACTTTCATCATACCGATTCCCGAGGCGCCGATCGGTGAGCGCAGCGCGGCTGCCGAGTAGCCTTGTGCGGCCAGGCGCAGGCAGGCAGCGGGAATTTGTTCGGCTGAATTGACCAGTTCGGTAGCGAAGGTCGGCAAGCCTTCGCTTTCGAGATGTCGATGCAGTCGCACCTTATCGTTGCCGTAGCGGCTCGCCTGCTGGGTCGACAGTGTCCGCTTGCCGAGATGACCCGCCAGTCCAGTGAGGCAGGCGTCGGTGACGTAGCCATCGAGCCAGTCGGCGGCGATTTGGCGCCAGACAGCGAGTCGGCGATCGGCACTCGCGCCTGAAAAGGTCAGGTAGTCGTCGTGGGGCAGCTGCTCGACCTTTGGCAGCGACAGACCAAGTTCACTGGAAAAATACTCGCACAACGATGCATCGGGCGCGCGTTCGAGAAGCAGATGATTTTCGCCGTCCCCGCGGAACAGCAGGTCGAGAATCGGGATCAGGCGTCCACCATACGAATCGATTTCACCGACCTCGCGGCGCAGAGCTTCTGTCTCGGCTTCATTGCCAAAGAACAACGCCAGCAGGTTGGCGACGAAGACCACATTTCGGTCAGCAAAATGTGGATCGCAATCGCGATGGCTGACGGTGAGTGGCGATTCGGACACGGGTTCGAAGAAACCACGTTTTGCCCGAAAGCTCACGCGCGAAGTTGCGTGCTCATTCTCCCGCTGTGTTTAGCCAATTCTAAAATGGCGTGACATGGCCAGGAAGTAGGATGGGATTGTATCCCGTCCCCATTGCGTTGGCGGTTCCGGCGTGCAACAAACCGCGCCAAGGCATGACGCGCCTCGCAATTCGAACAGCTGGCGGTGCTGTAAATCGTCGCACGACGTCCGGGACGACTTACAAAGCTATCCTACGGAAACTCTCCGTCGAAGTCGGTATTCGATTCGTCAATTATGTTCAGCTTGAACACTAATTCGTGATGAGTTCCAAGCTCTCCAGGGCGCTCTTCAGTCTGGCGACTTGTGCGTCCTCCATCGGCAACATCGGGCGGCGCAGGTCGACGCGGCACAGTCCGGCGAGGGACATCGCGGTTTTGATCGGCACCGGGTTGCTGTCCAGTTGCAACAGGGCGCTGAACAGGGACACGTAGCGGTGATGAACTTCACGTGCAGCGGCGTAGTCGTTGTCGAGCGCGGCTTTGACCAATGCCGACATTTGGGACGGGATCAGATTCGAAGCGACACTGATGACGCCGACGGCACCCACGGACATGAAAGGCAGCGTCAAAGAATCGTCACCCGACAGCACTTCGAAATCATCAGCGCAGTCAGCTACCAATTGCCCGACCCGATCGACAGATCCCTCAGCTTCTTTCGCAGCGACGATGTTCGGACAGGCTTCCTGAAGTCGAACGATGGTGTCGACGGCGATCTCACGACCGGTGCGACCGGAGATTGAATAAAGAACCAGCGGCAACGAAGTCGATTCGGCGATGGCCTTAAAATGTTCGAACAGCCCGCGTTGAGAGGGTTTGTTGTAGTAAGGCGAAACCAACAGACAGGCGTCGGCGCCCGCTTTTTCAGCGGCTTGCGTCAAAGTGATCGCCTCCCGGGTCGAATTCGATCCTGTGCCGGCGGTGACCAGCCCGCGACCTGCGGTTTGTTCGACGGTCAGTTCGATGACGCGACGGTGTTCGTCGTGATTGAGCGTTGGAGATTCGCCGGTGGTGCCGACCGGAACGACGCCGGTGATGCCATTGTCGAATTGCCTGTCGATGAGCGAGCGCAAGCAGGCTTCGTCGACGTCACCGTCGATGAAAGGAGTGACTAGAGCAGTGTGAACGCCTTCAAACATGGGATAAAACTTCAGAAAATGGATAAATACTCAGCCGGGCTATGTCGATCTCGACCTAGATCTCGGTGTCGCCTTCGAAGGTGAAATCGGCAGGTCCGAGCAGAGTGACGTTTTGATACGTGCCCTCAGCGTCTTTTTCAAACGACACTTCGAGGCGATCGCCGCCGCGGACTTTTACGCCGATCGGTGCCGCCGCTCCGGTGAGCTCTTGATGAATGATCGCGCAGGCGACCATGCCTGTGCCGCAGGCGAGGGTCTCGTCCTCAACGCCTCGCTCGTAGGTGCGGATCGAGATATCGCCATCATCGCCAACTTGGAGAAAATTGACGTTGGTGCCAGCGGGAGCAAAATGTTCGTGAAAGCGGATGCTCGAACCGAGTTCGCGAATGGCGACGGCTTCTAGATTGTCGACCACGACCACGGCGTGTGGCACGCCGGTATTGACGCTGTGCACAGTCAATTTTTGGACGCCGACGTCGAGTTCGGTGCCTAGGCTGAGGCCGAACGGCTCGCTGAGATTGATGCGCACGTTTTCGCCGTGAAAGTCCGCGCCGATGACACCGGCCGGCGTTTCGAACGTCACTTTATCAAGATCGCCGCCGCTGAGCTTGTTGACGAAACGTGCAAAGCAACGCGCGCCATTGCCGCACATCTCGGCCTCACCACCGTCTGCGTTGTAGTAGCGCATGCGGAAATCCGCGCCTTTCTCTGCCGGTTCAACAGCAAGGTAGCCATCGGAACCTATGCCGCGTTGACGATTGCACAGCTTGGCAATCTGCTCGCGGGACAGGTTCTGCTTTTTCTCTCGGTTATCGACGACGACGAAATCGTTGCCGGCACCGTTCATTTTCCAAAAATGGATCATCACTAAGGGTCGGTTTTACGGGGCGGAACCTTACCCGTTCTTGGTCGCAGCGGCAAGCGGCTTCACGAAGCTCTCTACCGCATCGACCAAAGTCTGGGCATCAGATTCAGCGTGTTCGGCGATGATACTGACGATGGCGCTGCCGACCACGACGCCGTCCGCGGCTTTAGCGACGGCGGCCGATTGCTCCGGGGTGGAAATACCAAACCCGACCGCGATCGGTAGATCGGTGTGGGCTTTAATCGCCGCAACCTGATCGGCGATGCCGGCGGAGAGTTCGGTCTGGGCACCGGTGACGCCAGCGCGTGACACGTAGTAAATGAAGCCCTCACCGCTTTTCGCCAGTTGGGGAATGCGCTCCGGCGGAGTCGTCGGCGCGATCAGTCGAATGTGGCGCAGCGATGGACTTTCGACCAGTTCGGCATTTTGGATGGCTTCGTCCGGCGGCAGGTCGAGCAGCAACACGCCGTCAACTCCTGCGGCTGCCGCATCCTTGTGAAAGCGCTCGAAGCCGTAGGTGTAAACTGGATTCAGATAGGTGAACAGAACCAGCGGGATCTCCGACTCCACTCGGATCTCCTTTACCAGATCGAGAACACCCGGGAAAGTTGCGCCGGCGTCGAGAGCCCGTTGCGCCGCCATCTGATTGACCACACCGTCGGCCAGCGGATCCGAAAATGGCACGCCCAGCTCGATGATGTCCGCTCCGGCCCGTTCGAGTGCACGCACCACTTGCAGGCAACGCGCCATGTCCGGGTCGCCAGCACTGACGTAGGCAATAAACGCCGCGTCACCGTCGGCGAGGTTTTCAAAGGCTTTGTCGATACGATTGGTCATGGGAAAAGAGGAGAGGGTTCCGTTCTTTAGAAACCGCTGATGAACGCTGATAGACGCTAATTTCTGATCGTCCAGAGGGGCTTACCGCAGACTAATCCGTTGGACGGGCATCAGCGTTGATTAGCGTCCATCAGTGGTTTCAATCCTACAAAAGTTCAGCGGCTGGCTTTGGCCCAGCTGTCGCGCAAGGGGACGGTGCGGTTGAATACGGGGCGTTCGCCGGGGATGTGGTCCTTGTTGTCGGCGCAGAAGTAGCCGGTGCGTTCGAACTGGCAACGGTAGCCAGGATCGACGTCGGCGAGCATGGGGTCGAGCTTGGCGTTGCTGATGATGGTCAGCGAATCCGGGTTGAGGTTATCGATAAAATCGGCACCACCAGCTTCGGGTTCGGGTATCTTGAACAGGCGATCGTATAGTCGCACCTCGGCGTTGACCGCGTGGGCGGCGCTGACCCAGTGCAGGGTGCCTTTCACTTTGCGTCCGTCGGGAGGATTATCGCCGCCCTTGGTTTCAGGATCGTAGGTGACGTGAATTTCGATGACCTCGCCGCTGTCGTCGCGGATCACATCGGTGCACTTTACCCAGTAGGCGGCGCGCAGTCGAACTTCGCGATCGGGGCCGAGACGGAAGAATTTTTTCGGCGGATTTTCCATGAAATCTTCGCGCTCGATGTAGAGCTCGCGAGAGAACGAAACCGTGCGCGTGCCCTCGTCGGGATTCGCAGGATTGATCTCGACTTGCATTTCTTCGACTTGATCTTCGGGGTAGTTGGTGACCACCACTTTTAACGGGTCGAGCACCGCCATGGAACGTGGCACCGTGGCATTGAGATGCTCTCGCAAGGCGAATTCAAGCAGGGCGACATCGGTCAGTGAGTTGAATTTGGTCAATCCGATCTTGGCGATGAAATCGAGAATCGCCTCGGGGGTGTAACCCTTGCGGCGCATGCCGGAAAGGGTCGGCATACGTGGGTCGTCCCATCCTGATACGTGTCCCTTTTCGACCAACTGCTGAAGCTTGCGCTTCGACATCACGGTGTAGGAAAGGCTGAGTCGGGCGAACTCGATCTGACGCGGCGTTGACGGCACCGAGCATTGCTCGATGAACCAGTCATAGAGCGGTCGATGGTTCTCAAATTCGAGACTGCACAGCGAATGAGTGATGCCTTCGAGCGCATCCGACAGCGGGTGGGCAAAATCGTAAAGCGGATAGATTTTCCACTCATCGCCGGTGCGGTGATGAGACACTTTCATAATCCGATAAATCGCCGGATCACGCATGTTCACATTCGGGTGAGCCATGTCGATTTTGGCGCGCACGATGTGCTCGCCCTCGGCAAATTCCCCGGCGCGCATGCGGCTGAAAAAATCGAGGTTTTCTTCCACCGAACGCGTCCGGTGCGGGCTGTCGGCGCCGGGTTCGGTCAGCGACCCGCGCGTCGTTCGGATTTCCTCGGCGCTCTGACTGTCGACGTAGGCCAGCCCCTTTTCGATCAGCTCGACCGCGTAGCCGTAGAGTTTTTCGTAATAGTCCGAGGCAAAGTAGAAATGTTCGCCCCAGTCGTAGCCGAGCCAGCGAATATCTTCCTGAATCGATTCGACGTATTCGACATCTTCCTTGGACGGATTGGTGTCGTCCATGCGCAAGTGACAGCGAGCCTCGGAAGCCTGAGCCGCAAACTCCAGCGGCGCACCAAAATCGAGGCAGAATGCCTTGGCGTGGCCGATGTGCAGATAACCGTTCGGCTCCGGCGGAAAACGGGTGATCAGTCGACCGTCGTTTTTGCCGTTGGCGAGATCTTCGGCAATGATTTCACGGATAAAATCCCGCTTCACTACCGCTTCCGTATTTGCTTTGTCAGCCCCGTCGTTGCTCATGATTTAGTAGCAGGGAATGAGCCATGCCTGAGTGAATGGGCAAGCGTTTTCGGCAGGAGTCAGGAGATGGGAGCTAGGAGTTAGGAGGTAGGAGGTAGGAGAGAGGAGGTTCGTCCAGAGGCGTTACGGCGGACGACGGTGGTGATCGCGAAGGCGGTGGCGAGCAGAAGGCAGATCAGGGAGAACGGGCGGGAGACCAAGGGCGACCAGGAGCCGCCGGAGGCCATCAGGCCGGCGGCGAGGTTTTCTTCGGCCAATGGAGCGAGCACAAATCCGATCACGAAGGGGGCGAGCGGAAGTTTCAGAGCGGTCATGGCGTAACCCAGGACTCCGAAACCGACCATCACCCAGACGTCGAAGATACGATTGCCGAGCGCGTAGGAACCGAGCACGCAGAAGAATAGAATCACTGGCATCAACAGCCACTGGGGGGCCTTGGTGAGTTTTGCAAACCATCGGGCGCCGAGCCACATCAGCAGCGCCATGACGACGTTGGCGATCAGGTAGCTGGTGGCAACGGTGGTGACCATTTCCGGGTGATTTTTAAAAAGCAGGGGCCCGGGCTGAAGGCCGTGGATCACAAGCGCGCCGAGCAGGATGGCGTCGATGACGCTGCCCGGAATGCCGAGCGCGATCAGTGGGATGAGGGCGCCGCCGACGGTGGCATTGTTGGCCGACTCCGAGGCGACGATGCCGTCATCGCAGCCTTTGCCGTAATCGTCGGGAGTTTTAGAAAGCTGTCGACTCGCGCCGTAGGCAACCGTCGAGCCGATGTTCGCGCCGATGCCGGGTAAAATGCCGATCCATGAGCCAATCAGCGATGAGCGCAGTAGATTGACGATCTGTTTTTTCCAATCTGACCAGCTCAACCATATCGAGTCACCGGCTTCGCTGACCGCCGCGTTCGCGGTCAAGTTTCGCTTTTCGCCCGCGACACGCAGGATCTGGCTCATTGCGAAAAGTCCTATCAACGCCGGCAACAAACGAAATCCGTCGTTCATTTCGGCGAAGCCAAATGTCAGACGCGGGGTGCCTGTCGCCGGGTGGAGGCCCGGATAGGAAAATAACATGCCGAGCAGCCCTGATAAAATGCCCAAACGCAATTTGCCTTCACTGACGGCAGCGATAAAAACCAGCGCAGTCACTACCAGCGAAAACCGATCGAAGGGCCCAAGGCGATGCGCCACATCCGCCGCGGGTTTGGCCAAGGTCGCCAGCACCACCCAGGCTAACAGGCCGCCGATCAACGAAGCGCCGATGCCGAGTCCGAGCGCGCGTTGTGGGCGTCCAGCTTGCGCCATTGGGTAGCCGTCGAGTGTCGTGATCACCGACGCCGGTGTGCCGGGCATGTTGAGCAATGTCGCGGTGATCAGCCCGCCGCTGACCGAGCCGACATACATCGCGACCAGCAAAGTCAGTGCCGACTCCGGGGCCATTGCAGAGGTTAAGGGCAGGGTCAGCGCGATCAGCATGGCTCCGGTCAGGCCCGGTACCGCGCCGACCGAAATGCCCAGCGCCACCCCGAACACGGTCATCAACAGTGCGAGCGGCATTAAGCTGTCGAAGGAGAAAAGCATTACAGGTCGACGCCGAGCATGGTTTTAAAGAGCCAGTCGCTAGTCAGTGCAAGCGCCAGGGCAACGGCGGCGAGCGTGATCAGGTTGAGGCCACTGATGCGTTCACGGAGTTGCACTCCGGCACCGATCACCAGACAAAAGGCAACCGCGTAGATACCGATTCGGCCGACCTGCCAGAGAGCGATCGTCATCAACGTCAGGCCAAGCATGGTCAGCATCGGCGTCAACGTCTTGTTGCGTGTCGCGAGTGATGGCTGTGGCTCGGGCTGGGAGTCGATTTTCTTCCGTCCGAACAAGCTCAGAACTACCAGCGCCGACGCGGCGATCAAAGTCCACAGAGGCACGTTGGGTAGGCCCGGAAGCTTGCGCGCCGCGACTTCGCTGGCGAGCAGGTCGCGATGCTCGATTTCGGTTTTGAGTTGTTCGGCATCGAGAAAATTGGGCTCGATCTGCCACTCATCCATGCGCACCCGCAGCGCATCGCTTTGCATGGCGGTGCCGAGAGCGTTGGCGATGATCGCGATACGTTCCGGCGGTGTGCCCTTGGGTGCCCACCAGCTTTGCAAATTACCGGCGACAACATCGATGCCCTGTTCGCTCGCCGTGGGAACTTCGGGTAGCGCCGGATGACGTTGCTCACCAAGGTAAGCCACGGCGCGCAGGCCTTCGCTTTTGAATTGCAAAAGCTCCGCCACCGAAAAAGCTGACACCGCGACATGCCCGCCCTTGAGATCGCCGAAACGCAGCGCACCACCTCCACTTTGCACAAAACGGAACCGGGCCGCGCTGTCCGGTGACGCCTTTTCCAAAAGCAGCGCCCAGAAATGGCTCGGTGCGCCGAGGTTGGCCGCGAACGAGATCGTTTCCGGGGTCTCCGCTGCCGCTTTCATCAACTGCTCAAGTGAATCGAACTCGCTGTCCGGACCGACGGCGATGACGGCACCGAGTTCGCCGGTTCCGGCGATCGCCTCAAAGGCGTTCGGTCCGTAGGTGGCTTGTCCGGCGTGGCGGGCCGTGACGATGGCATCGTGCAGAAACAGAATGGTGTGTCCGTCAGGAAAAGCATTTTTCACCGAGCGACTGCCGATGGTGCCGCCGGCGCCGGGACGGTTGACGATGATTAGAGGTTCGGGCAACAGAGCTTCGTCGCGGATTACCGATTGCACCGCGCGCGCGAAGGTATCGCTGCCACCACCAGGCGAAAATGGTACCACGACCTTGATCGGTTTGGTCGGAAAACCCGTGGAGGTCGTCCGATCGCCGCCGCGATCGTCGCAGGCGACGAGGCAGAGCAGCGATAAGATAAGGTAGAGGTAGCGCACGACGTGGCATCACAGCGCCCGTTGATCAAAAACGCAAGAAGGAACCCCACTCTAGCATGCGCTTTTGCGGCGCATTGGGGCTGGTCATTCTCTAACAGGAAAATCTAGTATCGCGGATCGAATGAGGACTTTGTTAATCGGAGCCGCCATGCTGTTCAGTCTGGCGATAGCGGAACGTGCTGCGGGACAGAACGTGGAATTGCCGCATTGGGTTTGGACCGCCGCTGAACGGAGCGATTTCGAAACGGCGGCGTTTCAAAAAAACTTCAGCGTCGCAGAGCCGCTCTCAACCGCTGAGCTCAGCCTGGCGGTGGATTTTTGTAGCGTTGAATTGCTGATCAATGATCAGGTCGTCCTCGTCAGCGAAGCGTATGATCCAAATCGACTGATCGATGTTCGCGCTCACTTGGAGCCTGGCGAAAATGTCATTACGCTGCGTGCGACCGGTGTCGATGGGCCGTCGGCGATCGCTGCTGAATTAACGGGCGAATTCGAGGATGGTGAAGTTTTTCGAATCGCGACCGATGCGTCGTGGACGTCGGGTAAGGGGAATGCGGTAACGAAAAGCTTCGGCGTGATCGATCCGCGCCGGTGGGCGCTGAACGAACTACCGCCGATGAGTGCGCTCGCCGAATACAATCAGTGGAAGGATGCCTTGCCGGAGGAGGGTGATGCGGGTGCCAAACAGGAGCGGCTTTCGGCTTTGCCCGAGGGCTTTGCAATCGAACGTCTGAGGACGGCTCAGGCGGATGAGGGCTCTTGGGTGAATATGACGTTCGATCCTCAGGGGCGATTGATCATCGGCAAAGAATCCAAGGGGCTGTTGCGGATGACCTTGCCTGATAGCGAAGCTGGCAAGATCGGCGTTGAAGTGATCAATGACAGTCTCGAGGAGTGTCGGGGAGTGATTTTTCGAGGTGACGATTTGTTCGCTAACGCCAACCGGTCGAAGGCGATGTATCGGCTGCGCGACACCACAGGCGATGATCAGTTTGATGAGGTAACCATGCTTCAAGAAACCGACGGCAAAACCGGGCATGGGCGAAACGATCTGGCGCTGGGACCGGATGGGGCGATTCACGCGATCCATGGTGATTCGGTGATCGTGCCCGAAAATGCGACTCGTCAGACGGCGATGGAACCCGAAGGGGAGGCTCCGAAGGCGCTGGGCCACTGGCTGCGAACCGATGGCGAAGGGCAGGGCAACTGGCATGTTTTGGCGCTGGGTTTGCGAAACCCCTACGGCATCGATTTCAACGCGGACGGCGAGGCGTTCACTTACGATGCCGATAACGAAGGCGATGTTGGGCTGCCGTTTTATCGGCCGACGCGGATCAATCATCTGGTCTCGGGCGCAAACTATGGATGGCATCAGCTGCGGGGCAATACGCGCAGCCTGCCGGTTTACGCTCCTGATTCAGTGCCGACCACTTTTGATGTCGGACGAGGTTCGCCGACGGCGGTGAAGTTTGGCACGGGCAGCAATTTTCCTGAGCCATATCGGAGCGCGTTGTTCGCGCTCGACTGGGCTTATGGAAGGATCATCGCGGTGCATCTGACGCCGCGCGGAGCGAGTTATTATGGCAGCGGTGAGACGTTTCTCGAAGGCCGTCCTTTGAACGTTACCGATCTCGATTTCGGGCCGGACGGGGCGATGTATTTTGTCACGGGTGGTCGGAAAACTCAGAGCGCTTTGTTCAGGGTGCACTACACAGGTTCCTCTCGGAACGATGCGGCCGAGACTGTTCAGAGCACGGCCAGGCAGGAGTTTTCGGAACGGTCTCGGCGGCAGAGAAGGGCTCTGGAGCGATACCATGGCAGGTCTGATACACGGGCTGTCGAACAGTTGTGGCCCTATCTCGGCAGTGCCGATCCATGGCTGCGCAATGCAGCGCGGGTGGCGCTGGAGTCACAGCCGGCGAACGAGTGGCGATCCAAAGTGGGCAATGCCACTGGCGGTCTGGGAGGCCTGATTGCTCAGCTGGCACTGGTGCGTGCGGGCACCGATGCCGACCGGCAGGCGGCACTGTCGGCATTGCCTCGGACGATGCCTGAATCGCTCTCGCGTAACGAGAAGCTGACGATATTGAGAACGGTCGAAATTTGTCGCGACCAGGTGACTGAAGCGGATTCAGTCTTAGTGACGGAATTAGCTGAAGCGCTGGCGAACTGGTATCCGTCGAAAGACGATGCGACCAATCGCGAACTTTGCCGCGTGCTGGGGCAATTGGGCTCACCGCTCGCGGTGACCGCAGGCTTAGAGCGGATGGCTTCCGCGGGTGATCAAATGGAGCGCCTGCACTATCTTGAAATGCTAAGCGAGGCACCGAAAGGTTGGGCAGCAGCTAGCCGACAGCGATTTTTCGGAGCCTTGATCGAAGCTGAACGCTCGTCGCTGGGCGATCGTTTTATGGTGGGCTTTTTCGACGACGTGAAACGTCATGCCCTGGCCAATGTATCGGACGATGCGGAACGTTCGAAATTTGCGGATCTTCTGAAAGGTGTCGGGGATGCCGAGTCAGAAGGTTTCGGCGCAGCGCCGGCGCGGGATTTTGTCCGCCATTGGACTGTGGCGGATTTTTCTGCTGACGAGTTGTCGAGTGGCGTTCGCGCAGGTGACAACGAAAGAGGGAGGGCATTGTATCGGGCGGCGCTGTGCAATCGCTGCCATGTCTCAGGAAGCGAGGGACGATCGGTCGGTCCAGATCTGAGTACGGTTGGTCGGCGATTTTCTCCGACCGACCTACTCGAATCGATCATCGAACCGTCGAAGGTGGTGTCGGAAGTTCACCGTAACGTGACGCTGACTTTGAAGGATGGCTCATCAGTCCACGGACGGATTGTCGGCGACGATTTTCGGAATTCTTTGCTTACGGTTGCGATCAACCCCTTTGATCCTTCTGAACGGCGTGAAGTTAACAAGGCGGATGTGGTGGATTCTCCTGAATCGCCGGTATCGCCGATGCCGCCAGCGTTGCTGGACACCATGAGCAGGGAAGAGGTGATCGATCTGTTGGCATGGTTGATTGCCGGCGATGCTTGAGCGGCTAACTAATTGCGGGGCTAGTCAGGATCTGCATTTAATCAAAGATAGTTAAACGTATTTACTAGAAATAGTTAGAAAAAATAGTTGATATAACAGTTATTATAATTATAATATCGGTTAGAGAAGGGAAATATGAGCATCAGTCCTATCCAGCCAATGATCGACGCCTTGCCGATGGAGCCTTTCGCTCTGAAGGCTTTGCTGGCGGTTGAAGGTTTCTGCCTGATCACCATGGTGGTGGTGCTTTGCGTTCTCGCGACCCAGCTTTTTTACGGCTGCTTGCGGTCATTCACGATCGTCAGCCTGGTGGTTTGCTGCGGCATTGCCACCTGCGGTGTGTTGTCTTTCCTGACACTGGAATGGCAGCCGGGCCTGATCGGCACGGGTGTCGTGTTCGTTTTGCACCTCATGGGTGCCGATCCTCTGGGCCGCAAAGCGGCGGAGGAAATCTGACATTGAACGGGGCGGCTTGGCCTACTGGCTCAAAACTGTCGCGCGATAGACCAACGGCGCATTTTCATCGCGTTCGGCGAGCGCAGCGTCGTGAGGATCACGGCTGACATAGCCGGTCCAAACGGATCCCGCCTGAACGCCTCGTCCACCTTGTTGAAGGCCTTTGAGCAATACGGGTGACGAACTAAGGCGGGAGTATCTCGGGCTCGGCGGACCTGGTAAACCTTCCCCACCGAGAGCGGTCTTGGTCGGTTGACGTTCCATGGTGATTCGGTCGACATAGGCAAGGGCTCCGTCGGGGCCAATCTCGATGATGCGTGCGCGGGCGGAAATCCAGTTCTGGCGAATGTCATCTTCATGCGCCTCTCGCCTTGCGGTCTTCGCCATCTCGGCTTCTGCGAGCAGCTTTGCCTGAAGTTGCTGTTTTCGGAGCGCGCGTAAGCGTTCATCGCGGGCTTTGTAGTGGGCCATCGCGCGATCTGGGTCGAAACCGTAGCTGTCACGAATTTCATCGGGAAGATCGAACAGAGAAACCCGGGCGGCACCGTTGCGGTGCTCGACGATGAGGGAGTCCGGCTCAATATTGCGGAT
Source organism: Verrucomicrobiales bacterium (assembly GCA_037969585.1). GTDB lineage: Bacteria > Verrucomicrobiota > Verrucomicrobiia > Verrucomicrobiales > DEV007 > JBBKXR01. Next base: position 34,781 of record JBBKXR010000170.1, on the reverse strand, counting down.
TCGAACATCGAAAAAGACATCTCCTTTGATCGTCACTAAGCGCTCGTAGTCGATGCCACGTTCGTTCTGCTTCTCGTCCTGACAGAATGCGCAATCGGCCGTGGCGAAAACGGTCAGCACGAACAGCATGATAAATTTCCGCATGCGGTAATTCGGTAAAGTGGATGTGGTTAAACTTGCGTCAGTGCTGGCAACTCGCCAGGACCCCACACAGGTCTGCTTCACGCAGCACTGCACGGCGCGGATGACCGCCATTGCCACTCCAGCGAACCAGGCGAATGCAGCGGTCAGAGATTTCGATACCGGTGATGTCGCCATCGGAAAAAGAACAGCAGCCGCTATTAAAATAGCAGGGTTGAGCGCCTTCTGGAAGCGAAGAACGCAGTTCGTCGAGATCGGTCATCACCCAGTGAAGTTCGGCCTGCTTGAGGGCGATCGCCTCGGCACCGGCGTTGGAAGCTTTTAGCTCCTCAAGCTGTTCGCGGACGGTTTGCTCCCATGCGGTCGACATGAACACCGGGTGGTGAGTGTGACCGCAGATGAGTAGCAGTCGTCGCTCCAGACTGACCGCCCAGTCGTAAATCGCCCGCTCGTGAGTCTGGCGCAGACTGTGATCGCTGGACGGAACGCCCAAGCCAAGGCCTGTCAGGCGCTGAATGGGCGCCCACAGTCGTCGCACGACAAAGCGATGCAACGACGTGTAGCGAATGCCCTGATGGCCGTGGGCAAAAAGCATCTCGCCGCATTCCTTTTCGCCATCTTTGACCGCGATGCGCAGGCCGTCGTGCAGCGGTGCACCGGCGATGTGTTTGTCGATGACTGATCGGTTCCACGGCAGTTTCAGCATTTCGTCGTGATTGCCGATGAAGCGCACACCGCGGCCGTCGGCAAAAAAGCGTCGTTCCAGGTCGAGGGTCGATTGGTATTCGGTGACCACCGAGACCAGCAGGCGTTCCCAAAGTTCCTCGATGTCACCGAGTAGAAACAGTCGGTATTTCAGAGATTCGTAGTAGCCCAGCGCCGCGTGGTAGATCTTACGGCACTTGCGAAAATCGTCCGCACGGTCGCCGGTGCCGCGATGGTGATCGGAGAACACCACCAGTCGCAGATCGTCGAGTTGATGGGTTTCTACAGGCGCTTCGTCCAGGGCTACGCTCAACCCCTCGTGAATGCGCGATCGATATTTTTCGTTGCCCCAGCCCATGAAATTTTCTGCTTTTGTTTGCGGGAGAGATCGACAGCTTGCCAACGAAACCCGGCCAGTTCGGGAATGCGCTATTGTCAGGGGGGGGCGGCGTGGGTTCAAGTCATCGAATGAAAAACTTTTGTCTGCCCGCCATGCTTGTCGCTGTGGCCTTTTCTGTATTATGCGTCGATCCGCTTGGTGCGCAGTCAGAATCTGCCGATGACGTGAAAGCTCGCCTTGAGCCCATCCCAAAGGTCTGGGAGCAGGAGCCGATGCATCGGCTGACGCGCGAGGAATACGAGGCGACTCTGGAACATTGGGCGGAACAGCACAAAGATCGCCTGGCGGTTGAGAAGGTCGGCGAGTCGGTGGAAAAGATGGGTATTTTCCTACTCAAAGTTACCGACTCAACGGTCGCGGACGAGGACAAGCAGATTGCATTGATCACTGCTTTGCATGGCGGTCCGGAGCGATCGGGAACGACGACGACGCTTGCGCTGAGCGAATGGTTGCTCGGCGATTCCGAAGCGGCTGTCGAGATCAGACGCAAACAAATTGTGCTGCTGATGCCGATTCCGAACCCCTACGCTTACTTCGTTACCGACCGCTTTGGAAATTCGCTTAAAGTCGATCCGTACACTGGAGGCAGCACTCCGGCATGGGATTTTGAATCACAGACTTTTAAAGATCTCGAGCGCTCGCCGGAAATGGCTTCATTTCTCAAAGTCGTTGATCAGTATCAGCCGGAGGTTCACCTTGATTTGCATGGCACAGGATTGCAGGAATACCCCGAGGACAAGCTCGGCAAGCGGCAGCGCTACCGTGGTCAGACGATGTGCGAGATCACGGGGTCGGCGTACTCGAACAGCTCGTTGCGTCCCTGGGATTGGCGAGTGACGGAAGCGATGATTGCCGCCGGAAATGCTGAAGGCTATCCGAGCGATCGCTTCGAGGCCGACGCACAGCAGTTGCACATCGGCCCGGGAATGGACGCTTCGGCGGGACAGTTCTGGCGCGGGCGTCCACAGTTCTACGCGGCGCAGTACGGCTACCTTCGTTATCACACCATGATCGGTGCGCTGGAGATCGGTTGGGAAGCGAGTGGACTGGCTCGCACCCGTGGCTTTTTAAAGATCGGTAACGGTGTTTGGGACGCTGAAAATGTTGAGGGCTATCCAGTCGATCGCGTCAAGGGCTTCATCGGTCACTATGTGACTTCCTGGACCGGCGGTAACGCTGCTGAGCGGCGAGCCAGTCGCGTCGAATTGTGGCAACGTCAGGCGAATATGTCGCAGGGTTTGATTTACCCGCAAACCGCCGGGCGCGACACCTATCTGATTGGCCTCAACGAGGCCGGTGTCGCTCTGCTCGACGGCGAAACCGAAGCAGTCCTTGCCCGTCTAGATGCGGATCCAGCCTTCGATGCAGACGCGATTCGTGCTTTCTTCGAAGCCGGTCCGGAAATCAAACTGTCGATGGAAAAGCCTCCCGGTCGTGGATCGTTGCTGGCGGACGGACGAGTTGAGAACGGCTTGGGGATGCGCCTTCGCTTACCCTACAAGAACGCCGAAATCGTCGACATGCGCGTCAATGGTCACTTGATTGAAGAGTCGCCAACAGATGGCTATCAGACCTGGCTCGGCAATGGCTATCGTCAGGTGCAGATCAATCTGCCACCGTCGAAAACTCAATCGCTCGACGCCGTTGTCGTTACCTGTGGTTACGTCCCCAACGAAGACCGCGACTACGGTTGGAAACCGCCCGTCGAGGTGATGGAGAAACTGAAGTAGGGAAGTTACGCCAGCTTCCAATCACCGCGCATTGGCCGGCCGATGAGTTTGTTGGCGGCCTCGTCGTCGACGAAAACTTCTTTCTTCGGGTCCCAGTTCAGCTCGCGGCGCAATTCGTAGGCGATGTTGGTGAGGTGACACATGCTCGCGGTGCGATGGCCGATTTCTTCGTGGCAGATGCACTTGCCGCGATCTTCCATGCGTGACATCCAGTTGCTCATGTGGCTGGTGCCATTGCGGCCACCGGCGTTCTCGAGACGAATGTCTTTGTCGGTGATTGGCTTTTTCTCCTGAAGATCACCTGGGATGATTTCCAGTCGACCGCGGTCGACGCTGATGATGCCTTCAGTGCCTACCCAGGTCGTACCACCTGGACCGCCGTGATGCATTTCGATGCCGCTTTCATAGACGAGGCGACAACCACGCTTCACCTCGGGATCTGAGGGAGGCACGATTTTCACCGGACCGGTATCATCGGTGCCGAGTCCCCACTGGGCGATGTCGTAGTGGTGCGCGCCAAAGTCAGCGACACTGCCGCCGGCGTATTCACGATAGCGGCGCCATAACGGAAAGTGGGTGTGCACACCCTTCGGGCAGAGGATTTCGTTGTAGCCACGCTCGGGAGCCGGCCCCTGCCACATGTCCCAGTTGGTACCTTCGGGAATGTCTTCGGTAGGCAAATCACACGGCACATTGGGATCACCGATGCCGATATTCACCGAAATGATCTGCCCGATGCGGCCGTTGCGCACCAGTTCGGCAGCGATGCGGAACTTGCCGTCGTACTCGCTGCGCTGCTGGCTGCCGGTTTGAAATACCACCTTATTGGCCTGCACCGCTTCGACCATGGCGCGGCCTTCCTCGATGGTTTTCGAGATTGGCTTTTCGCAGTAAATATCGAGCCCTGCTTTGGCCGCCTGAATGACGGGAATCGCGTGCCAGTGATCGGGCGTGACCACCATGACCGCGTCGAGTCCGTCCTGAGCGAGCAACTCACGGAAGTCGTCGTATTTTTGAACGCCGTCGTAATCCGGCTTGTTGTTGAGCTTGGCGTAAAAATCGTTAGCAACCTTGGCGCCGTTCTCTTTGCGCGAACCGACCACGTCGCAGACCGCGGTGATCTGCGTCTGAGGAAAACGCATCGCCTTGGTGAAATCGCTGATGCCCTGCTTGCCACAACCGATCAGACCGATGTTGATGCGATCGTTGGCCGCGTCCTGCGCTTTCGACAAGGTCACCGAACCGGCAACGGTGGAAAGCAGCGTGGTGGCGGTGGCAGCAGAACTGTTGCGAATAAAGTGGCGGCGATTCATGGTAGAAATCAATCAGACCGCCGCAGGTCATGCAAGCACCGACACCCGGTCGTGCGATCGTGATCGCGTCTGTGATCGGTAGCTTTTCATTTGGCGAAGGCTGGCCTTAACTGTGGTCCGATGAAATTCTCTGCCGTTTTCGCCACCTGCCTTCTTTTCCTCTCGCCGGCTCTCGCTCAACAGAAGCCGACGGTTGAGGAGGGGCCTTATGCGATCGATCCCGACGCAGAGAAACAGGCGGGTGTGCCTCAGGGGGCAGTGACGCAGGGGCAGTTTTCGGCGAGTGAGATTTATCCGGGAACGGAGCGCGATTATTGGGTCTACGTGCCGGCGCAATACGAAGCTTCGCAACCAGCGGCGCTGATGGTGTTTCAGGACGGCGGTGGTTATCACGCGATGGTGTCGACGGTGTTCGACAATCTGATTCACCAGAAGGCGATGCCGGTGACGATCGCGGTGTTCATCAATCCGGGCGTGGTGCCGGCGGCGAACGATCAGGCGGAGGCTCGATACAATCGATCTTTTGAATACGACGCCGTCGATGACCGCTACGCGCGATTTCTTCTCGAAGAAATGCTGCCGGTGGCGCTGAAAGACCTGAATGTCAGCGACGATCCAAACCTGCGCGGCTTGTGTGGATCGAGCTCGGGAGGAATTGCTGCCTTCGTCGCCGCATGGAATCGGCCCGATGCTTTCCGTCGAGTGTTCACGACGGTGGGGACTTATGTTGGTTTGCGTGGTGGCAACGAGTTGCCGGTGCTGGTGCGCAAGCTGGAGCCGAAGCCGCTGCGGGTGTTTTTGCAGGACGGCAGCAACGACAACAATCTCTACTGCGGCAGTTGGTGGGTGGCCAACCAGGACATGCTGGCGTCGTTTCAGTGGGCCGGCTACGAAGTCGAACACGAGTGGGGTGAGGGCGGACACAATCGCAAACATGGCAATGCAGTTTTCCCGAAGGCGATGCGTTGGCTGTGGAAAGACTGGGCGACGCAGCCTGAAGTCAGGACGCACTACGATCGCTCGAGCAGCGATGCGACCCAGTTTCTGATCGATGGTGAGGGGTGGGAGTTGGTCAGCGAAGGCCACGGCTTTACGGAGGGACCGGCGGTGAATGCGGCAGGGGAGTTGTTCTTTTCGGACCTCGAGCAGAGTGAGATCTGGCGTGTCGCGAAAGACGGTGAGGTATCGCTGTTTAAAGACCAGACCGGTGGCACCAACGGATTGGCATTTGGGCCCGACGGCAAGACCCTTTACGGATGCCAGCGCGAGCCGGGACGCCTGGTGGCGTGGAACATCGACAGTGGGGAAATGCGGGTGCTGGCGGAAAAGGTCAAGCCGAACGACGTCGTCGTCGCTCACGATGGCACCGTGTATTTTTCCGAACCGCGCAACAAAGCGATCTGGATGATTCCGGCGGGCGGCGGCGAGGCACGCATCGCCGGGGAAGGTTACTCGGGGGTGAATGGGGTGGTCTTGAGCACCGATCAGACTCAGGTGTTTGCGGCGGATTTCGGTGGGCGCTTTGTCTGGTCGGCATCGCGGAAAGCCGATGGCGGCCTGAGCAACATTCAGCCTTACTACCATCTTAACCTTCCGCCAGGTTCGGTGGATTCCCGCAGTCAGGCGGACGGCATGTGCGTCGACAAAGATGGCTGGCTGTTGGCGGCGACCGCCATGGGTGTGCAAATCTGCGATCAACCGGGGCGCGTGCATTTGATCGTGCCGACACCCGCCGGGGAGCGCCATCCGTCGAACGTGGTGCTCGTTGATGATGTTCTCTACGCGACCTGCGGTGGCAAGGTATTCAAGCGCAACACGCAGATGCATGGTGTGCAGGCGTGGGCGGCTCCGGTGAAACCACCGAAACCGCGGCTGTAGGTTCTTTGTTCTTGGTTGGTTGTTCTTTGTTTCTCCTTGGTGTTTGTTTTTGATCGTTATGAAAATCTCATTGCTTACCTGGCTTTTGTTTTTCGCGGCGTTTGTTGTGCCTTCGGTCATGGCAAACGACGACGGGAAGATTGTTTATTCAGCGGATTCGTATGATCCGAAGGCTGATGCCGACAAGGATCTCGCGTCGAGTAAAGCGATCGCTAAACGCGACGGTCGGCAGATCTTGCTGCTGGTTGGCGGTGATTGGTGTCCGTGGTGCCGTAAGCTGGCCAAATATATTGAGGACAGTGAATCGGTCAGGGCCGCGTTGGTGAGTGGCTTTGTTGTTCAAAAAGTGAACGTCAGCGATGAGACCTCGAACACCGGATTTTTGAATCCCTACCCGGCCATCGACGGCTACCCGCATCTGTTCATTCTCGACGCCGATGGCAAATTGCTGCATTCACAGGATAGCGGCGAGCTGGAGAAATCCGGTAGCTATGATGAAGCCAAGTTGCTGGCAGTTTTGAAGAAGACGAAGGCGAAAGATAATTAATTAATTAAATGATTGATCGAGCGATGAAAAACTCTAGACGCGGTTTTATCAAAACCTGTGCCGGTGGTGGTGTCGCCCTGGCGCTTGCTGATCGTGGTCTAGCGGCGACACATTCGCTGGCTGACAATCATCTGTGCGTGTTCAACAAGCCACTGCAACACATGACTTATGCCGCGCAGGCGGAATTGGTCGCAGAGATCGGTTTCGATGGCGTCGAAGCCACGGTGCGCAAAGACGGACACGTCGAGCCGGAGCGGGTCGAGGAAGATTTGCCAAAACAGTTGGCGGCGCTCAAAGCCAACGGGCTGGAGATGACGATGCTGACGACAGACATCAAAGACGCCGATTCAGAATTGAATCAGCGAGTGATGAAAATCGCCGCTGAGCTCGGTGTAAAAATGTTTCGCATGGGCGGTATCAAGCTCGCGAAAGATCGGGCGATTCCGGAGCAGATCGAAGAAATTCGCGCGACGATGACGCGGCTGGTCGAATTCTGCACGCCGCTCGGTCTGCAACCGCTGGTTCAAAATCACGCTGGTGCAGAGCGCTTCGGTGCAGCGATCTGGGACGTGCACTCGGTGCTCACCGATTTCGACCCCAAGCACGCCGGTGTCGCCTTTGATGTGCGCCATGCCAATGTCGAGGGCGGGCAATCGTGGCCGACCGATCTGCAACTGATTCGGCCCTATATCGGCGTCGTTTACTGCAAGGATTTCGTGTGGGATGAAGGCGTCGAACGTCCGCGCAACGTGCCGCTCAGCACCGGGCGACTCAACTACCCGCAGTTTCTCGGTCTGCTGAAAAAATCCGATTATCGGGGGCCAATCTGCGTGGCCATGGAATACGTCAACCATCGTGATCCGGCATTCCAGAAAGAATCTATAGCAGCGATCCGCCACGATCATGCGGTGCTGACCGGCTGGCTGAAGGAATATGGATGATTCATCGATACCGGTAGCGTTGAAAATGGGAGACCGGGTGCGGTTGCTGGAAATGCCTGCCGCAATCATCGCTGACCGTGAGCAGTTTCCGGATACTTGGAAACTCGTTACCGAGGCGCTCGGCGGAACCTTTACGGTTCGAGGTATCAATGATTTGGGAATGGCCGAACTGTGGATATCTGAATACGGGCTCAACTCGGACAACGCGTGTGACGATAGCGTTTGGATAGAGCGGGATTTTCTAAAAGTAGTTCGCTGAGATGACGACCGAACAAGAGTTCAAGCTTCGCCTTATCGCGGTGATTGCTGTTGCCATCGCTTTGGGTTCGATCATTGCGTGGAGTTGGCGCGGCCATTTGGCCTCAGATTCGAGTCCGATCGCGGACCAAGGTTCGTGTTTCCTCGTTTACCGGATCGGCGAACAGCAGTTGCGCATTCAGACGCCGGATGGACGGACCCGAATTTTTGCGAATGTGACCAGCGGTGATGGAAATATCGAATCGATCGGCAAACGCAATCGTGGACCGATTCCGCCAGGAGCTTACGTGGTGCTGACCCGCGATCAGGGCCAGGCGACTTACGATGGTCAGAATGCGTTCGTGCTCGATCCGATCGACGGCACTGTGGGCAATGACCGCGTCGATGGCGGTGAGCGGGAGCTCGGCGGCGGACGCAGCGCGTTTCGAATTCACGGTGGCCAGACCACTGAAGGCTGCCTGGCGAGCCTTCAGATCGGCGAGATCGCCGACCTGTTGCTCGGTCATGCTTCGACAGACGGTTTCGACGTCTATTCCCGTCCAGCCGATTCCGGGCGAGATGACATCAAGCGATTCGATCTGGACGAGAACGGTGCGTGGCACTCGGCACCGGAGCACGGTGACTGGGAACTGTTTGAGCAGGAAAAGCGCGTCGGGCTGCTGTGGGTGCTGCCGTGAGTTGAGTTTGAAAAGGCTTAGTAAGGCTCAAGCCAGGGTGGCATCGACATCGGGTTTCACCCGACCGAACACGGCGTAGAATGCCGGTAGAAGAAATAGATTCAACAAGGTCGAAGTCACCAGTCCGCCAAGAATTACTACGGCCAGTGGGTGCTCGATTTCGTGGCCGGGTTTGTCACCGTTGATGACCAGAGGCAACAGCGCGAGCCCAGCGGTCAGTGCCGTCATCAGGATAGGCGCAAGGCGTTCCTCGGCGCCGCGCATGACCAGTGGAATGCCAAATTCCATGCCTTCCTCGGTTTCCAGATGGCGGAAGTGACTGACCAGCATGATGGCATTGCGGGCGGCGATACCGAGCACGGTGACGAAACCTACCAGCGATCCGAGCGACAAGATGCCGCTGCTGAAGTAGACCCCGAACACTCCGCCGATCAGGGCGAACGGTAAGGTAAGCGCGACGATGAGCATGAGTCGGAACGATTTAAAATCAACCTGCAGCAGTACTAGAATACCCAGCAGCGCAGCAATGCCGAGTATCAGCAGGCGTTTTTGCGATGCTTCACGGGCGGCATATTCACCGAGAAATTCCGGGTGGTAGCCGCGCGGGAATTCGAGCGCACTGACGCGCTCTTCGATGGCGCGGGCGACACTGCCGAGATCAGCACCGGAGACGTTGCAGGTGACGTCGATGCGCCGTGAAGCGCCCTCGTGTTTGATGGTGTTCGGTGTCGGCAGGATGGCGATGTCGGCGACATCCTTGAGCGGCACCTGACCGCCTCCGGGTGTAGTGATCAGTAGTTCCCGAAGGGCGTGTACACTGGAACGTACTTCCGGCACGCCGGTGACGACCACATCAAAGACCTTTTGCTCGTCATAGACCTGGCCGACGGTGAGGCCGCTGACCAGAGTTGTTGCTGCGTGTCGCACTTGCCCGGCGGTGAGTCCAAAATTTGCCGCTGCGTCGGGTCGCAGGCGCACCTGCACATGGGGCACGAGCTGGAGTTGCTCGATTTTTAAATCGGCGACGCCTTCGATGTCCTGCACGCTGGCGTAGATCTCGTCCGCTTTTTCGCGCAGCACATCCAGATCGGGACCGAAGGTGCGCACCACGACGGTGGCGCTGGCGCCGGTCAGCACCTCCTTGATGCGTTCCTTCAAGTAGGTCAGCAGATCGCGATACAAGCCGGGATAGCCATCGACGACTTCCTGAACTTTGGCGACGGTCTCGTCGTAGTCGACATCGCGGTCGAGACTGATCCACAGTTCGGTAAACTCGGGACCAACCACCTCGTCGGCGACTTCGGCTCGTCCGACATGGGCACCGAAATTTCGCACGCCTGGAATCTGTCGCAGTTCTTTGCTGGCAAGGATGGTCACCCGGGTCATTGCCTCCACCGAAGTGCCGGGTTTTTCCAACCAGTGCATGAGGAAATCGCGTTCCTTGAAGCTCGGTAAAAACTCTTCGCCGAGTCGTGGCAGGATCACGCCCGCGCCGGCCATTGCGGCAATCAGGATGATTGCGGCAACGACCGGGCGCCCGACGAAGAGGGGGAGGATGGCACGGTAGATAGCCTTCAATCCACGCACGATCGGCGATTCCTTTTTGCGCTCGGGAGCGTTGCGCAACAGCATCAGGCACATCGCCGGAGTCACGGTCAGGGCGACAAACAGCGAGGCCATGATGGCCAGCACGTAGGACAGTGCCAGCGGCCGGAAAAAGGTGCCGGACAGTCCGTCGAGAAAGAACACCGGCATGAACACCAGGGCGACGATGAGACTGGCGTAAACCACCGCGCTGCGAACTTCGAGCGAGGCTTCGAGGACCACTTTAAAAGCCGACTTTGGATTTCCCGCCAGTCGATTCAGACGCAAGCGGCGGGTGATGTTTTCGACATCGATGATGGCGTCATCGACCACTTCGCCGACGGCGATGACCAGTCCGGCGATGACCATGGTGTTCATGGTTCCGCCACGCAGGTAAAGCACGACCGCCGCTGCGATCAGGGATAGAGGAATGGCGGTGAGACTGATGAAAGCCGTGCGCCAGTCGAACAGGAACAGGATCAGTACGACCACAACCAATAGGCAGCCAAGGGCGAGGGCGTGCGACAGATTGGCCAGCGAGTCCTCGATGAAGGTGGCCGGCCGAAAGATGGTCGAATCGAGTTCGACATCCTTGAGTCCCGGCTTGAGAGCTTCGAGTGCGGCCTCGACTTCGCGGGTCACGTCGAGGGTGTTTCCCCAAGGTTGTTTCTCGACGATCAACAGCAGGCCGGGCACGTCGTTGATGATGCCATCACCGATTGGTGGCGGGTGATCGACGACCACTTGGGTAACATCTCCGAGCAACAACGGACTGCCATTCGAAAAGCGCACCACAGTTTTCCGCAAGTCCTCGAGCGAGCGAATGCTGCCGACGTGACTGACCGGGAGTCGCTGGTTCGGTGTATCGATGAAGCCACCCGCACCGAGCGATGAGGCGTCACGGGCAGCGGCGAGCACTTCGTCGAGTGTCACGCCGTGGGCGAGCAGTTGCTCGGGATCGACCTGCACCTGAAACTGTCGATCACGTTGTCCCCAGATGGCGACATTGGCTACGCCGGGAACGGCCATCAGCCGCGGGCGAATGTTCCACAGAGCCAGTTCAGTCAGTTCCATCTGGGAAAGTTTTTCCGACCACACTCCGATCTTCAGTGCGCGACTGGTCGACGAGAGCGGGGGAAGGATCACCGGAGTGTTGGCGACACTCGGCAACTGGCTGGCCACCGTGGCGACGCGTTCTTGAACCAGTTGGTGAGCTTTGATTCGATCGGTGCCTTCTTCAAAAATCAGCACCACCGAGGACAGGCCGAGCACCGTTTTTGAGCGAATCGTTTTCAGCCAGGAAGTGCCGTTGAGGGCATTTTCGAGCGGCACGGTGATGAGGTTTTCCACCTCCTCTGTGGAAAGTCCGGGCGCTTCGGTTTGCACTTCGACCAGCGGCGGGGCGAATTCGGGAAACACATCGAGCGGCGCGTCCTTAACCGTGTGCCATCCACCGATCAGCAATGCGATCGCCAGCGCGATCACCAGCACGCGCATGTTCAGGGATGTCTCGATGAGCCAGCGCATAATGGTGTTTTGTCAGGGAGAAAACTGGCTCGAGCACATCACTACTTGCCGACGCCGAACTCGGTGCCGAAAATTTCCGCAGCGCCTGAGGTAACGACTTGCACCCCGGGTTCGGGACCTGACACGAGCACTGCTCTATCTCCAACGACGCGGCTGATCTGAACCCGGTGGCGGGCGTAGACTTGTTCGCCGAGTGATTGATAAACCCAGGTGCCACCCTGGATGTCGTAGAGGATCGCGGCGTGCGGTGCGACCAGGTTTTCGTTCTCGGTTTTCAGTGAAATGGTCACTCCGACTTTCTGGCCGGGGAGCAGTTTGCCGTCCGGATTGTCCAAAGCAAAAAACAGATCCACTGTCGAAGCGGCGGCATTGGTGGAAGGTGGAGCCGACACGGGTTTAGCCGATTGGGTTTTGGCATCATTGCGACCGTCGAGGCGTCCAACTGCGGCGACTTGTGCGCCATCGATGTTTTCCAAATCGCCGACATACACCGGCACCTTTACCCACAACACTGCCGGAGGCTTCACTGCGAGGACCGCTGGTCCGAGTAGATCGCGTTTTGCCTTGGCGGTCTCCAAGTTCGAGTTGGCGAGATCGTATCGGGCTTTCGCTTCGTCGACCGAGCGTGCGCTGCCGACTTTGCTTTTCAGCAGCGTCTCGGCGCGGTTGGCGGCGACATCTGCAGCCGCCTGTTCAACTTTGGCGGACTTAATGACACCGTCGGCATTGATCTGCTCTTCGGCGAGGCGCAGCCGATCGGCGGGAGTCATTTGCGAAAGTAGCGAAAAAATGGACTGCCCATCCCCGCTGGCGGAGTCCGCGAGCACCAACTCACCGCCATACAAGCGCGTCGACGGTATCGATTTTTTCTCCACCGGCTCGGTCTCAATCGCCAGTCGCTTTTCCGCCGACGGCGTCAGGGTGACGGTAGCCAGGCTGGCTTCCTTGACGCCGTTTTTGATCACTGCCTGGCTTTCTTCGGCCGCGTTCGAAGTGAGGCTTAGTAGCGCGGCTGACAGGCCCAGAATTGGAAAAAGAATTTTCATCAGCGTAAATTTTTCGAAACAATGTTCGCCACCTTGGGAGAGCCGACTGCACGCTCCAGTTCGGCTGCGGCGCGCTGCCACTCAGCAAGCAATTCCGCCTCACTCAGACGGGCGGCCTGCACTTTGCGACTGGATTCGAGTACGAAGAGATAGGAGACCTCGCCGCCCTGCCATGCGCGTTCGGCTCGATCGATGACTTGATCCAACGCCGGCAACAGTTCGCTGCGCAGGCGTTGCACATCTTTTTCGGACTGCCGGTAGCGCGCCAGCGCATAGCGAACATCGAGAGCGATTTGATCGCGCACCGCGACGTAGTGCAGCGTGGCCTTTTTAAACTTCGCATCCGCCAGCGCTTTCGCCCCCTGATTCTGGTTGAAAATAGGCAAGGTGACGTCGATACCCGGTCCGGCTTCGAAATTCGATCCGGAACCGTTGGCATCGAACATCGCGATCAACTGGAAAACTTCGTTCTGCGCCAGACCAACGCGTTTGCCCTCGGTTTCGATCGCCAGTTCAGCAGCTCGCAGATCGGGACGTGCGGCAAAGGCCCGTTCGAGGACCACATTTTCAGTTTGGCTGATCGAGGGCAGCGCAGGTGCCTTAGCCAGCGAGAAGTTGGCGGAGCCATTGCTGGCTCCCAGAAGGTGGCGCAGCTTTTCCTTGGCCATTATTTCTGCGTGAGGTGATCGATCCCGATCAATTCGTGAGCGCAAGGCATCGGTTTCGGCGGTGTCCACCTCCAGCTCACTGATGTCGCCAGCTTCCAGCCTCGCACTTGCCAAGTCAGAAAATCGTTGCAGTAGTTTCGCTTCGTCGCGGGCGAGTTCGCTCTTTCTTTCGGCAAGCCGAAGCTCGACGCAGGCGAGTTTCACGTCGCGGATCAGGTCCAGCCCATCCTGAATCAGGCGCTGACCAATGGTATCGGCGTTGCGCCTGGCGACAGCGGTACGATGCGGACGTAGCCAGAGGGATTCGAGCGGAAACTTGGCTACATACTCAAGCTGCTTCTGACCGAGAGGAAATAAAACCGACAGGCCGGGGTTGGGCAGCTCGCTTGCTTGCAACAACTCAGCTTCGGCAATGCCGAGATCGGCGGCCAGCTCACGAAATGCTGGGTTGTTCACTACCGCCAAACGCGCGGCCTCGGTATCGGTCAGTGTTCCTCCGACGCTGATCGCGGCTGCGGTGGGCCTTGTCACCGGGCGTGCCGAAGTGCATCCGCTTAGCAACATTGCTGTTGCCGCGAGAAACACTTGTCTTATCAGCAGTGGTTGAAATCTGAACATGGGTAATCCATACCACTGCCATAGATGAGTGGGGGGGAGCGACTCTATCCAATTAAGCGTCATTCGATCACCTGAATTTTTGCCGCGAAAAAAGTTCGATGTGGGTCATGAAATAATCTCGCGGTAATGTCTGGCTGCCGTACTTGAGAGGAGATTTTTCGAGCGACGGTTACTCGGTGAAATTTCAAATTCACACTCGATTCATTTTCCAATGCAGGTCCTCTATGTCGAAGATTCAAAAACCTTGCGCGAAGGCGTGTCGCTGGCGCTGCGCAAAGAAGGCTACGCTGTCACCGCCACCGGCGATGGATTGGAAGGTCTTGAGTATGCGCAGTTTGACAGCTTTGATCTGATCATTCTCGACATCATGTTGCCTGGCATGAACGGCATCGAGATTCTGCGTACACTGCGGGCGGAAGGAAACAAAACCCCGATTCTGATCCTGACCGCTCGGCTGGCGGTAGAAGAGCGGATCGAGGGGCTCGACGTCGGCTGCGATGACTATTTGGTGAAGCCGTTCGACATCCGTGAGCTTCTCGCTCGAGCCCGAGCCTTGATTCGCCGGCAATTTGATTCACAGGACAGTACGCTGAACGTCGGCAGACTCCGGGTGGAAACTGCTACTCGCAGAGCTTACTACGACGACAAACAGCTGGCGTTACGCTCCCGGGAGTTCGACATTCTTGAGCTGCTCACGCTCAACGCCGGTAAACTGGTCAGCAGGCTCGACATCCTTGAGCACATCTACGACCACGCAAAAGATTTGAAAAGCAACGCCATCGATGCGGCAATCTGTATTCTGAGAAAGCACCTCAGTGAAGCCGGTGCCGAGAGCATGATTACAACGGTTCCCCGGCGGGGATATCTCCTTGAATCGGACGCCAACGAGCATGCAAAAAAGTCCTGAGTCGCTACAGCATCACCTTCGGCTGTGGCTGACTGTTTCCGTGGTCGGCCTTTTCGCGCTCAGCGCGATCGGAACGTTCTTGTTCATGAAACGAGTCCTGGTGGCGCAGTTGGATCGACATTTAAAAAGCGTTGCCCAGGATTTTATCGCAGAAACTTCCCGTCTCGAAGACGGCAGCATCGAGTCAGACTATCACGAACTTGACCTGCCAGACTACCAGGCCGGCCCTGCCGGCCCTCGTGCATTCTACGAGCTGAGGACTATAGACGGTAAGATCATTCTCAAATCGCCGTCGCTGCCAGCGGACGAGGAGTTGCAATTTGTGCCGCAGCTAGGCCATCCGCAAAAGATTTTGTCAATGGGGCTACCCGACGGTCGCAACGGGCGCGCGTTGTATGTGTGCTTTACACCGAAGCAGGAACGAAGCGAGGGGAGCGGTGCCGAGATCGAGGTCGCCGGTTCGAAAAAGTTGAGCGACGCCTCGAATGAAGAATCGGAGCAAATTTGTTTAACGATTGCGGAGAGTACAGAAGGCCTGGCTCGAACGTTGTTGATCCTTGGTGCGACCTTGGCAGTGACCGGAAGTGTGCTGGGCGGAGTTACTCTTTTGCTGGTTCGGCTCTTGGTCGGCCAGGCATGTCGGCCAATCGTAGAACTGGGCGAGATGACGGCCGCCATTGACACCAACGATCTTGGTAGTCGACTGCCGACCGATCGAATTCCCTCGGAATTGCGTCCGCTGATTGTTCAGTTCAACCAATTGATCGGGAGAGTTGACGATGCCATCAATCGCGAGAAGCGATTCTCCATGGACATTGCCCACGAGCTGCGAACTCCGGCCTCGGAATTGCATCTGTTGATGCAACTCGGCTCCTTGAGCAACTACCCCGATGTCGAAGCGGGGAGTCTGGAAGACCCTCGGGAGATCTATCGGCTGGGCGGGGAGATTACCGAACGAATCAATACCATCCTTGAGACGCTCATCGCCATTCATCGTGGCCAGAGTCATGCAATCGAGTTGGCTCAAGAGCCGGTCGACCTCGACGCCATTTTGCAGGAGGCAATAGCTTCTCTCGAAAGTGACCAAACGGAACGGGTTTCTTTGACCGTCGCTACGGTTGGCAAGCGCAACGAGTTGACCACCGACCCGGTGTTGTTACGTGCGATTTTTGACAACCTGCTCAGCAATGCCATCGCGCATTCGCCGCCGGGGTCACCGATCGGGGTTGTCGTTAGTGATACCTGCGTGATGATTGAAAACCAATCGTCCGATCTCACCGACAGCGATCTCAGTAGCATTGACGAACCTTTCTGGCAAAAAGACTCATCTCGTACCGAGCAGAACCACTTCGGTCTCGGGCTGACTTTAGTGGGGCTCTACATCCGAATTCTCGGAGGTGAGATCAGTAATACTTTGTCGGATGGAAAATTTACTGCCAGCATCCTCTTTGAGGGGCGAAAGGATTGACGGAGGAGGCTCAAAATCACTGTCGGGAAAGAACTTTTTGAAATCTCATTGGCGGTGTTGGTGATTTCCTCGACTGAAACTAATTCAAGCCGCTCAAAAAGATTCTTATGGCCAATTCAAAACCGCAACGATTATGCGCGATCTGCGGGAAGTCCTTCAACGCAGGAAAAACGCTGCCTCTGGCTTTGATTCGACCCAGTGTGCTCCACGAGATCGAAGCAGATCATCCCGGGCTAGATCTTAATGGATTCATCTGTCAGCCGGATCTTTCGGTCTATCGCACGCGGCATGTTGAAGAATTGCTGGTTAGAGAAAAAGGCGAACTCTCAAGTTTAGAGGAAGGGGTCGTAGAAAGCATGCGCAAACACGAGCTCATGTCGTCTGAGGTCCACAACGACTTTGAAGGCAAACTGACTTTGGGACAGAGGCTGGCGGATCGTATCGCGACCTTCGGAGGGAGTTGGACTTTCCTGATTTCGTTTTTTTCCGTCCTTGTCGTCTGGATCGGAATCAACTCCTTCGTCCTGCTTACAAAGCCTTTTGATCCCTTTCCGTTTATCCTGCTCAATCTGCTGCTTTCGTGTCTCGCCGCGATCCAGGCTCCGGTGATCATGATGAGCCAGAATCGTCAGGAATCAAAAGACCGGATCAGGGCAGAGCACGATTACCAGATCAACCTAAAAGCCGAACTTGAGATTCGTCACCTCCACGAAAAACTCGACCACTTGCTGATGCATCAGTGGGAGCGGTTGGTGGAAATTCAGCAGGTGCAGATCGAACTTCTTGAGGAACTCGGTCCGCGTAGGAAAAAGCCAAGCGAATGAGGGACGTGGATCATCCGAAAAGAAGTTGCTAGCATCGCCTGCTTTCTGTCGCCGGGCTGTTGATCTTCGGTGCTGCGTTGGGCGCGCTGCATAGCGAATTGTCACATTTCAACTTTGCGAATTTTCGTGACTATTTGGGAGGGCTTTCGAAGCACTATTTGAGTTTCGTTAACAGCAATTTGGCAGCGACCCCGAGCGGCTGACAGGACCAACGGGTATCGAAACACTGCATGTCATCGAGCATCCGATGGTACTGTTTATCCGACCCTCTTCGTCGATGACCGCCGAGATTGTCATAGTCCTCATTTTGTTACTGACGACCGTCGTGCTGTTCGCCTCCGAACGTCTTTCGGTCGAGGTCATCACGCGCTGGCCGCTGACGGCGGGGGACAAGCCGAGTGGTTCAACCGTAGCCGAATAGTTCCAGCATTCTTCCAGCCTATAATAGACTCCCAGTCTCTCCCTCCGACGATCTCGGAGTCGATCATGTTGCGTTGTCTTCCTCTACGTCGATCACGTCGTATTCTTCTATCACTATATGTTCCTGCACCGTGATACTGGTAGCAAGGTGATCACGGACCTGATTCTCAAGGGCATCGCCATGCATCCTATCCACGCTTTTTTCAAGCGAGCGGAATTGCTTGCCGGTATCGGGCAAGGCAATGTGGATGATGGGGTCTCCGGGTGAGACGGCGGGCATCGTCGTCATACCGAGCACGATGCCGTGATGTGGGCTGACGATCGTCTCGTGCTCCTCTCCCAGCAAGCCGGTGTTGGTGGCAAGCGGTTGACCTTTCTGCACGGTTTCACCCGGGCCTACATGGAATTTTAAAAATCCGCCATTGCCCGCTCTGACCCAGCTGGAACCGTGGACCACCATTTGGTGAGGGGAAGTGTCGGGGCGCGTATCATCTGACATGTCGATCATGTCGAGCTCAGCCATCACGTGGGTGAGCCCTCGCAGGGTCATGTCCTGCACCGAAGGCTCGACCTTCCAAACTTCACCGGCTTCGAGAATGATGGTTGGACATCCCGCCTTGCAGGCCTCCCTGCGCAGCGATCCATCCGGACCGGAGTTGTTTACGATGACCTCGGCGCCAAATGCATTGGCCAACCTTTTACAGCCTGGATCCTCCATATCCGCACGAACGTTTGGAAAATTGGTCCGTCGAACCGCTGCGGTGTGCAAATCGACGAGGTAGTCGCTGCGCTTGATCACCTCATTCATGATCAAGTGGGCAAGGCGACCTGTCAGGCTACCTTGTTTGCTCCCTGGAAATGTGCGGTTCAAATCTCGGCGATCGGGGGTGTAGCGGCTGTGGCGCTCGAAACCCATGATATTGACTACGGGGACAAGGATCAGCGTTCCTCGTTTTAACTCGATAGGAGGCTCCTCAATCAGTCGGCGGATAACACCTGTGCCGTTAATTTCATCTCCATGGACCGCCCCGGTGATACTAAGTACTGGACCATCATCTTTGCCGCGCCACACCATCAGCGGCAGACGAACACTTACGCCGGTAAAGCTTTCCCCGGCTTGAAGACGAAAAAGTGCACGCTCGCCGGGAGCGACCTTTCTTCTACCCCATGTGTCGATCCGGCGCTTTTTGCGTCCCGCAGCCTTTTTCATGAGCTTGCGCTTTCATCAAGGTTCGAGCCTTCGGTTACCGGAGTGACTGGCAAAGGTTTGAGCTTACGACTGCGCTTCGGCCGGTCGGGAATCATGGATTTCATGTTCTCGATTTTTCCGTAGCACAACAGGGTGTCATTGGCTTCAAGTTCACGGGACGATTTCGGATTCGAAATCACAGAGGCTCCACGTTTGAGAGTAAGCACCACGACATCCTTTTCCCGAAGACCCGTTTGCTCGATGGTCTGGCCGATAAAAACACTGCCGCTCGGAATATGAATATCGGTCACACCGTAGCCGCGACTCACCGTGAGACGCTGTCGCAGGTCGATTTCGGGCATGTTTGCCTGCTCAGCCATAAAGTTGATCACCTCGCCGGCGATATCGAGACCGGTAGCCCCTTCGATGCCCTCTAGACCGGGCGATGAATTGATCTCCATTATTTGCGGGCCGTCCTTGCCTTCGAGCATGTCGACGCCGCACACTTTCAGCCCCATGATCTGCGCGGCGCGCACGGCAGCCTTTTCATAGGCCGGATCCAGATCGATGGCCGTGGCCAAACCTCCGCGATGCACATTACTGCGGAACTCCTGTCCTTGAGCAACCCGTCGAATGGCACCGACGACGCGATCGTTGATCACAAAAGCGCGCACGTCTTTGCCCTTGCTTTCGGCGACAAATTTCTGGATCAACACATTCTGGTTGGCGCTGTGCAGCGTTTCGATAATGGCTTTGGCAATTTCGGGTTTGTCAGCCAGAATCACTCCGACGCCCTGCGTGCCTTCGATCAATTTGATGATGACCGGCGTTCCTCCGACTCGATCGATCGCATCAGCTACGTCGCTTTTGTCACTGACGTAGGCGGTGCGCGGAATGCCGATGTCGTGGCGCGATAGAATCTGCAAACTGCGCAGCTTGTCCCGCGAATTGCCAATACCATTGGACGAATTCGGCGTGTAAACATCCATCTGCTCGAACTGACGCAAGACAGTGGTTCCGTAGCGCGTGATTGACGTTCCGATACGTGGCAAGACAGCGTCCGGCACTTGGATCGACTTGCCCTTATAGTACAAATCCGGCTTGCCTTCTTCCATGTCCATCGCAAACCGCAAGGGATCTCGGACGAGCACTTTGTGGCCTTTGTTTTTGGCTGCCTCCACAAGGCGGCGTGTGGAATAGCACTTGGGGGCTCGGGAGAGTATCGTGAGTCGCATGTTGTTTTGTAAGCGGAGGTAGAGAGAATTAAAACCTCGGACGTGATTCACTGTGACGCGTTTGTGATGCGAAAGACAAGGGATATTTGCCGGCGAGTGGCGTCTTCGTGCTCGTTTTTTATGATGAGCCTTCCGGACGTTAAGGGATTTTGCCTCCGCGCCGTTTAGGCATAATCATCACGAAAATTCGAGAAGGGGAGATTGGCGGGACGAGCCGAGCGCGCGTTTCACGGCAACGTCGCCCGACATTGATATGGAGGCAGCTAGATCACGAGCTGGCGAAGGCTTCCCCTCGTGATGCCTGCTTTGCCTGCTTTGCCTGGACGGCGTATTATTGGTCTAAGTCAGACGGACCCGTTGGCCAAAATCCCGCCGGTGATTCGAGGGGCTCGCCCCAGCGTGTCCGCCCGAAGCTCTTTCATTAGGGGGAAATGGTCGGGCTGACAGGATTTGAACCTGCGACCCCTTCGACCCGAACGAAGTGCGCTACCAAACTGCGCTACAGCCCGACTTGACGAACCGCTCACTCGATCGATCAACCGATCGACCGATTAAGCGGACTCGGTGTTCGAAAAAATGTTGGCCTCGGGAAGAAGATGGCCGGTTTTATCGAACGCCGACAGTTTGCGTTCGATGCCTGGATTTCGCAACTGCTTTTATGAGCGCTTGTCAGCTCTTACCAGAGATCGAGGATCATCATCTCCGGGTCGCGGGTCAGTTGTCCAGACTGGCGATTGATGAGTTTTTCGCGCAGTGGTGATTCCGGTGCGAGCACGGTGACGGTGGACGGCGATCCGTCGCTGGCTTCGATGTTGCAGGAGAGGCCGCCGGCACAGGGGGCGAGCAGGTAGTAACTGAGTTCGTCATCGATCTCGACTTCGACCAGCGCACCGGCGGTGATGGTGTCATCGCTGTCGAATGCCGGGAGGTCCAGAGATTCGAAGCGTTCCAGGTTGTGCGCCAGTTCATCGGCTTGTTCGGCCTGTCCGGCGGCCAGATACGAAGCTTCAAGTCCGCGGGTGTCGTATTTTCCTTCGGCCTTGGAGTCGTCGCCGGTGGCGGCTTCGGTGGCGGCCTGCAGTGCGGCCTGGGCGCGAGTGTAGCTGGCGCGGAGTTCGGTGCGGAGGGCCGCCAAGATGTCGGTTTTGTTCATCGGGTGGGACTAAGATAGCGCCACTGGCGCAAATTTGCGCTGTGGATTATCAGCCCAGAAACTGGCGATCACCAGCAATGCGGGAATGGCGGCGGTGATCCAGAAGATCGTCTGATAGCTACCGAGTCGGGCTTGAGAAAGGCTGAACAGGATCGGGCCCAGGCCGCTGGCGATGACCATACTCGACATGCCGATGCTGGCGATCGCTCCAAGCCATCGACGGCCGAAAAATCGCGGCCAGACAATGCCGCTCAGCGCCGAAAATGCTCCGCCGCAGACTCCGTTGCCGATAATGAAGGCGAGAAAACCGGCGTGCAACCAGATGCGTTCGCTCGGTAGGTAGATGGTGCCGAGGACGGTGGTCAGCGCGGCGAGATTCATGACCGCGAGAAGATACTTGAGTCTTACTCGGGGACTGAGCCAACCGAAAACCAGATTGGTCGGTACGGCGACGAAAGCGATCGGCACGAAGTAGAGCAGGATTTTGTCGCCCTCGATTCCGGCTTCTTTGCCGATGTCGAGGATGTGAAAGGTGACGGCTGTCGAGAACAGTGAAAAGAACCCGAAGGAAAGGTTGAAGGCCCAGAAGGGCGTCGAGCGGAGAGCCTCGGCGCGAGTGAAGTCGCGATGGGTGAGCGAATCGGCGTGCGCCTTTTTTCGAGTGCTGGCATCCAGGGTGCCATCCATGGTCAGACCGCACTCCTCTGGATTGTCGCGAAACAGTAACCAGCCGAGCCCGCCCATGACGACGATGGTGAGCGCTCCGAGAGCGATCCATGCGCCGTCCCAGCGAAACCATTTTACCATTACATTGAGAAAGGTCGGAGCGATCGAAAAGGAGAACGAGGTCACCACGCCACTGATCGCCAGCGCGGTGCCGCGTTGATAATCGAACCATTTGCCGATGGCATTGCGGCTGGTCATTGTCAGAACGCCCTGAGCGGCGAGCCGGATCAGGTAAAAGCCGATGGCGATGAGGGTAAACGCGATCGCCGTGCGTGAGATACCGTTAAAAGTCGTGCTCAGTGCGTCGGTCAAGCGTGCGGTCTGGCTGAGAAAGAACAGCACCAGCCCGGTTCCGACGGCTGCGCCGACGATCATTTTTCGTGCTCCTACCTGATCGAACACGCGGCCAAGCATCGGCAGGGTGAAGCCGCTGGTGACGGTGCCGATGCAATAGGCCATGCTCAATTGCACGCGTGTGAGCTGAAGTTCACGGATTAAAATATCCGAGAAAACACTGAAACCCATGGTTTGACCGGGGATGGAAAACACGATCCCGAGCGTGCCGGCTGCGACGATGACCCATCCGTAGAAGAAAGGTGAGTTCGCGGGAGCGAAGGGGTAATCGGGCGACCACGCGCGTCGGGTCGGGTCGCTGGGGGAATCTGGCATCGCTGGCATTGCCGGTCGTCGCATTTCGCGTGCCGGTCAAGTGGCGTGCGGAGATTTCGGATAGACAAGAGGGCGGTTGAGTCGCTAGCGTCAGTTGAACTTCAACCCGTCTCTAACTATGTCAGTTTATCTCGCAGAATTTATCGGCACCATGATCCTCATCATCCTCGGTGATGGTGTCGTCGCCAACGTCGTGCTTTCGAAAACCAAGGGCAATGGCTCGGGTTGGATCGTGATCACGGCTGGATGGGGAATGGGCGTCACCATGGGGGTTTACGCGGTCGGATGGGTTAGCGGCGCGCACCTGAATCCTGCGGTGACGTTGGGCCTGTTGGCGATCGGTGAATTTGAGATCGGCCTGGTGCCCGGCTATATCGTGGCGCAGATCGCCGGAGCCTTTACCGGAGCGGTCGTGGTCTGGCTGAGTTATCTGGCGCACTGGCGGGAAACCGAAGATCCGGCGGCTCAGTTGGCGGTGTTTTCGACGGGGCCGGCGGTTCGTCACACGCTGGCCAACATGCTCACCGAAATCATCGGCACGGCGGCGCTGCTGTTTGGCATTCTGGCGATCGGTCAGGAAGCCAACTTCGGTGCGAGTGGTGCAGAAGGTATCGACGGTGGCTGGGCGACCGGCTTTAAACCGTTACTGGTTGGCCTACTGGTGTTCGCGATCGGTTTGTCGCTGGGCGGTCCGACCGGCTACGCGATTAATCCGGCGCGGGATCTGGGTCCGCGAATCGCGCACGCAATTCTACCGATCCCGGGCAAGGGCGTTTCCGATTGGGGCTACGCATGGATTCCGATCGTCGGACCGATCATCGGCGGCGTGATCGGTGCCGTGGCGTTCAAGGCGTTGATGGGTGGGTAATACCCGGAAAGCGTGGGCGGTCAGATTGATCGTTTAAGTTGCGTAAATTTTTACCCATGAGAGGCCACTTGTCGGCAGCCATCCTTTTGGCTGTCATGATCATCGGCGGCTTTTCGCCAGCGCAATCGGCGGAAAATGGCGTGCCTTTGGTTCATTCGGTTCCGGCTTCGGCGTATGCGGTGCCGAAGCCAGAAGGACTGACGGTTGCAATGGTCGACGAAGGTAAGCGGCTTTCGGTCTTGACCGTCGATTCAGAGGCAGCGCTGAGTATCGATCTGGGGTCGATGCCGGTGCAGCCCGAGTTGGTCTATCGGGCGCGGGTCGATGTTGAAGCCACAGCACTCAAAGAAGTCGCCGGCGTTTCGCTGATGATACGTGAACATTCAGCACAAGGGGTCGCACCGTTCACGCCGTATCACCGGACGCAAACCAGTGTTCGCCCGCTGCCGCCTGGTGAATCGAGTTCGCGCGAACT
Source organism: Verrucomicrobiales bacterium (assembly GCA_037969585.1). Taxonomy (GTDB): domain Bacteria; phylum Verrucomicrobiota; class Verrucomicrobiia; order Verrucomicrobiales; family DEV007; genus JBBKXR01. Next base: position 10,814 of record JBBKXR010000170.1, on the reverse strand, counting down.
GATCATCATGACCGGGGCTAAAACTCACGCGCTGAGTGTCGCTATTGTTGTCACCGAACTGACAGGGGAGTTGCGTTTTTCTGAGTTCCAACTGTTTCTCGGCACGCCAACGGGAAAACCCCTGACCCATGAGCAGGCGATGGCTCAGACGGCCGAACTTATGGCTGAGATTTCTGCTGCCGCCGACGCTCGCGAAGCGCTGACGCCTCGTCCGCTGGTTTTCTCGCGCTCGCAGATGAAGTATCCGCTCGGCAGGAATTACTACCACGAATGGAACGATCGGCCGTTGCTGGTTGATCGAAACTACCGTGTTGCATCGAACTATCCGACGCCGTTGTCCAGCTATCAGCGAACCCTCGAGGAAGTGGTTAAATACGATATTGACGGACTGGCATTTTTTCCGGAGACGACGCGACGCATCCGTATGTTCGAGGCCCACCGCGAAGCAGGCTTTGATGAGGTGAGTCTGCTACCGGAATTCCTCCCCTCGGATGACGAGACCGCCGTCACAGCGAAACTCGAAATCCTGAAACTGGCGCTGGAGCATCCCGCGGTGCCGCGCATCGATGGCAAAGTGTTAGTCACCAGTTACGCCGCTGAGAGTCTCAGTCCGGAGCGCTGGAAAAAGTTGCTAGGTAGGTTGCACGCGGAGGTCGGCGATACCTTCATATTTTTGCCGACTCTGGCCAATGTCGCGGCACTCCGAAAACCGTTCATAGATGGTGAGCCGATCACCCGGTCGGAGGTGGAGACGCAGCAGGCAACTCTGCGCAGCTACCTCGACGTCTGCGATGGCATTTACTTCAACTACCCGGCAGCGTTCAAGAGGACGGATCACAGCTTCGACGACGCGTTCTACCGTGATATTTTTATTCCGGTATTTAAGAGCGTGCTCAGTGAGCCGGCTTACCGGAAAAAGTATCTCGGCCTGAGTGCCTATCGTTCACACATGTCGCCTGAGCGCGGCAACAGCTTGCACGAGGACGGCACGCGGACGCTGCGGCTATCGTTCGAGGCGGCAATGAATGCCCGACCGGACGTGATCATTTTGCCCGAGTGGGACGAGCAGAACGAGAACACCAGTTTTCGCCCGACCGTTTACGGAAGCCGAACCACTGAGCGCATCGTTCGCTACTACATGAGCCAGATCAAAGGCAAGGCGCCGACTCCGATTCCCGACGATGATCTGAGTGTTCCGAATCTCATTCTCAGCTCGCGAAAGGTCGTGACGCTGGGTGAGCAGGCGCTGTTCGAGTTGCTGAATGTTCCTGATTCGACCGATGCCAACGGCTACAGCGTTGAGTTGAAATTGGAGGACCCGTTGGGTCAGGTCGTGCACACTTTTCCTGAGGTGAATTTCGCCGGCGATCGGCTGGAGGAACATCGATTCTACTTGCCGACCGAAGATTTCCCTCAAGTTGTTGCCCTGATCCCGACGCTTTCGGTGAGGGGATTTAATGGCAAGGACATCGACTACAATGGAGGCTTTCACCACGTCGCCGTGCGCTCCACATGGAACTGGGATCACTTGTTTGTGAAGCAACCCCTGCGGGATCTTCTGCAGCCTGACCAGGCGATATTTTCATGGCGAAAGAAGACCGCCGATGGCGCGCCTTTGATCATTCATGGCGACGTCAAATCGTCCGAAACTTTGAGCCTGATTGAGGTGCTCGGCGATGATGACGAAGTCTACAGCTACGATCCGCAGGATGAGTTTTTCCGGAGCGATACCGACAAAGAACGGCTGATTATCGAATTCCGATCGATCAACAATCAGACGGTTAACGGAACGCTGACCTTGAAGAGCGCGACGGCGGATTGGTTCACCAACGGCGGACCGCTGCACCACGACCCGGATAACTCGCAGAAGGTGAGTCTGATTCGCCCAGTTTCAGTGCATCAGCGTCAGATCTATCTAGCGATCCCAAAAAGTGATTTGCCTGGTGGGCAATTGCAGTTCGATTTCGACAAAGAAAGCTTCAGTGTTCCGTTGCGTGAGGTGGTCGACAAGCAAATGGTCGCTCGCGGTTTCGACGGTGGGATACATCTATCGATCAGAGCCTACCACCGGCAGTTCGACATGCCGGCCTCGATGCAAATCGGAGCAGCGTCGTTTGATGTGGGCATTCGACCGGAGATCGACACGGAGCAGTTCCATCTCAGGCTGACCAGCGCTTCAGGAAGAAGCTATCGCTCGCGGCCGTTGATGGTGCCGGGGCCCGAAGCGGACAGCGACACCATGCTGCGCATCTTTTCCGAGGCGAAACAGAAGCCAGTCGATGTCCAAGTTGCCGCTTCACGCATTTCTTCCCTGCATTACAAATTCACTCCCGATCACGGCGCTGTGCTGCTGACCGACGCCGGTCGTCCGTTCTGGGCGACGCTGGGCGGATTTTCCAACACCACCACCGGACGCGGCACCGTGAATGGCCTGTTCGGGGATAAATATCCGACGGCTGTCGATCGTTCCGATCCCGCATGGGTCGACGAAGACGGAATTGCCTGTCTCGAGTTTGACGGCGAGGGAACCTACCTGGAATTGCCGCGCGAGGCGATCCCGTCACGCGGCGCTTTCACTCTCGGCTTCGAGGTGAAGCCGAAAACAGCGGAGGACCAATACCTTATGATCAATGGCGCCGTGACGCGGCAGTACGGTCTCGCGCTGCAAATTGAGGACGGCAAACTGCTCGCCTCATTTCGCGATGCTGAGTGGAATTCGCACCGCTGGCCAACCGAACTTCCCGTGCCGCCGGGAGCCTGGTCAAAGGTCGAGGTTCGCTGCGACTTCGAAAAAATCACTCTGTCGGTCGGTGAAAAATTCGAGTCCTATCCGCTCGCGCAACCGGCGAGCAACATTGGCTTCACCGTGTTCGGTGCCGCATGGAAAGGCAAAGCCTTCGAAGGTCGGCTGCGCGGCTTGGAGATCGAGCACAACGTGAAATGAGGCGCTACCAGCGAACCATATTCGTTGATTTCTTACTTCGTTTTGAAAGCACTCACTAACGCACGGTCGGCACCTTGGCATCCAACCACTGCCCCCATTTTCGATCGTAGTGGTGCACCGCTTTAGTCGCGCCTTTGGCATCGACCAGTGGTCGTCCATCGTTGGCCCACTGAAAAATGCCACCGCGAAGGTTGCGGACGTTGGTAAATCCTGCCGCCAGCAATTTATCACCTATCAATTCGCTACGCTTGCCGACCGAGCAGTAGACAATCAAAGGCGCGTCTTTGTCGATACCGGCCAATCGGTCGAGTGTGAAATCGCGAAATCCAAGCCGACGAGCGCCGTTGAGATGGCTGACGGCGTATTCTTCTTCTGGCCGGGTGTCCAGCAGGGTCGGTGGCTTCTTACTGGTTTTGAGTTCTGCCGCGAGGGCATCGGTCGTGATCTGGGGCACGCTACGTTCGAGAAGCTCGTCGAGCATGTTTTCGAATTGTGGATTGGCGAATACTGGCATACTCAGGCCGATTACGAACAAAGGCAGTAGTAGGTAGGTGATGAGCCTCATCGGACGAAACGGTGGGTGCAGAATTTTTAACGATCCAAGTCGAAAGTGCGCTGCGCGATGAACATGCCAATCAACATCAGCGGTACGAACAGCAGCGCTTCAATGCGAAGAGTGGACAGGTTCGCTAAGGCTGGGCCAGGACAAAAGCCACCGAGGCCCCAACCGATACCGAAGATGGCAGAGCCGATCACCATTCGCTTAGAAACCGGGTCAGGTGAGGTGTCTGGCAGCGGGGTCGCGCAAATCCGAGTTCCGGTTTTGCGCAGCAACATCAGGCCACAGGCGAAAACCAGCACGGCACCGCCCATCACGAAGGCAAGCGCAGGATCCCAATTGCCGAAGACGTCGAGAAAGCCGATCACTCGTGAGGGATCGGTCATGCCCGAAATGATAAGGCCGGCACCAAACAGCACGCCCGATAGTAAGATCAAAAATAGTTTCATGCTGCGACTCCTCCCGGCGAGATTAAATTCCAGACCAGAACGGTGGCGACGCCGGCAGCCATGAAGACCAGGGTGTAGACCAAGGCATCGCGAGCTCCGGAGCCCATGCCGCAGACGCCATGGCCGGAAGTGCAGCCCCCACCCATGCGTGTTCCAAAACCGACCAGCAGACCCGCAACGGCGAAAACCGCGAGTCCACGTCCCGCTGGCAGCGCGTAGCCCTGCCAACCGAGGTTTAGGAATGCGGCAAGTCCAGCGCCGATAATCAGTCCGACGAGAAAGGTGATTCGCCAGCCGACGTCGCCCGCCTTCGGACGGATAATTCGAGCGACAATGCCGGAGATCCCGGGGATTTTGCCCGAGGCAGCCATTGCCAGAAGGCTGCCGAGACCGATCAAGGCCCCTCCGATAAGTGGTTCGATGAAGTTCATGTCGTTGGTGAAATGTTAGTGTAAAGGGAACTGGGTGTGGCCAATACCACTGACGTGGAGCTCATGGTGAAAGGCTGGAAATGGTCCGGCAGAGATTCAGATAGAGAATGAAAAACTGCCGACTGGTTGCTCGTAGTTGCGGTTGAGTTTGTCGCAGATCAGCTCACAGAGCGGATGAATGAAATCGTCATCGATCTGATAATAGGTCGCGGTTCCACGTTTTTCGCGGCGCAGAATTTTTGCGTCGTGCAGTGTCCGCAGATGTTTGGAGACATTGGCTTGCGTCATCTCAAGGGAATCGACCAACTCGCCGACATTTTTTTCACCTTGGCTCAGCGCTTGGAGAATTTGCAGCCGGGTGGCATCGCCAAAGACTCGGAAAAGCTCGGCAATGGCTTCAAATGAAGCCCGATTTTTGGCCACGGTCGATGGCGTGCAAGGCGCCACGCTTTTTGGGATTTTCTTCATGGTGGGAGAAATGCTGGTTTGACTGTGGTAACTTGCGGGAATATATAACCATATAACGATATAAGCAATCGTTACACGTGTTTGAGAGATTAGTCCAAGCATCGCCGGCTAAGCAAGCCCTCAAGCAAGACTCATCTTTCAGTCCGCAAAAGCATTCGAACCCCCAACCCAGTTAACCCCCCATGTTTCTCAAGCAAATCTACGATCCTCATCTCGCCCAGTACGCCTACCTGATTGGCTGTCAAAAAACGGGCGAGGCCCTGATCATCGACGCTGAACGCGATGTCGATCGTTATCTGGCAATTGCGAAACAGCACGATCTGAAATTATCTGTGGCAGCGGAGACGCATATCCACGCCGATTTTCTCAGCGGCACCCGTCAGTTGGTCGAAGGCAATGGCGGTGTGCAGGCTTACCTCTCCCACGAAGGCGGTGAGGACTGGCAGTATGAGTGGGCGCAAGATCACGAAATGGTCACGCTGCTCGGTGACGGCGATCATTTCTCCATCGGCAATATTCAACTCACCGCGCTTCACCTTCCAGGTCATACGCCGGAACATCTTTGCTTCCTGGTCGAAGATCACGGCGGAGGCGCGGACGAGCCTATGGCGATCGTCTCCGGTGACTTCATGTTTGTTGGTGACGTCGGTCGCCCCGATCTGCTCGAGAGCGCGGCGGGCCAGGTCGGTTCGCGAGAGCCCGGCGCCCGGCAGCTGTTTCGCTCGATTCAGAAATTTGCCGAACTGCCGGATTTCCTGGTGGTCCTTCCCGGGCACGGGGCCGGCAGCGCCTGCGGTAAAACTCTCGGATCAATCCCGTTTTCCACGGTAGGTTACGAACTGCGTTTCAACGCAGCGGTGAAGATTGCCCGCGACGAAGGCGAAGATGCCTTCGTTGCCGCTATTCTCGATGGCCAGCCGGAACCACCGATGTATTTCGCGCGGATGAAAAAGACCAACCGGGCGGGAGCAGACGTCCTTGAAGGCATCCCCGAGCCGCCGCAATTGGCGTCCGACGAAGTCGCCCGACTGCACGCTGACGGGGCGACCGACCTGTTCTTTGTTGATATCCGGAGCGATCGTCAGGCGTTTATGCAACAGCATTTGACAGGCTCCGTGTACGCCCCCTTTGATACCAAATTTTCCGAATCGGTTGGCAGCTATATCGCTGATGACGGCGAAATCATCCTGCTCGTCGAGAGTGAAGACCAGATCGAGAGTTGCGTGCTGCAACTCATCCGCATCGGCTTTGATAAGATCCGGGGCTATGCGCTGATCGGGGAAATTTGTGGCGATGAAAATTGCCGGGACAGCCTGACAAGGACCAAAACCATTCAGATCACGGACATCACAACGGATGATCGAGTCTTGGATGTGCGCTCGGCCAGCGAGTTTGCTGAAGCTCATGTGCCGGGTGCCGCCAACCTCGCGCACACCCGATTGGTCGCCGATCGCGACCAGTTGCCCGAAGTCGGCCAACTGACCGTTCACTGCGGTAGCGGTCTTCGAGCAGCGCTGGCGACCGGCATTCTCGAACGCATGGGCTACGAAGTGACCTACGCCGATGGAAGGTTCGGCGAGTGGAAGGACCAGGCGTCCGAGGTCGCGACCGGCAGCTGAGCCGAAAGCCGAGTGCAGAGTTGAACCACGCAGGAATGAGTCACGACATTCTCACGGCGCTGTGCGGTATCGTCGTTGGTTTCGCCCTGGGCCTGACCGGCGGCGGTGGATCAATTTTCGCGGTGCCCTTGCTGATTTACGCGCTCGGCGTCGACGTGCGCACGGCGGTCGGCGTTTCACTGGCGGCAGTTGGAGCTACTTCGGCGTTCGGTGTTGTCACCCGGTTGCGCAGCAGGGACATTGACTATCGGGTCGGATTAGTTTTCGCGGTGGCGGGTATGCTGACTACGCCACTGGGCACGTGGATCGGTGGGCTCCTGCCGGCGGCGGGCGTGCTTTTCCCGTTCGCTCTGCTAATGCTTTTTGTCGGAATTCGTATGTGGCGCCAAGCGGAACCGGTGAAGGAAAAGAGTCCTCGCCAAATGCAAGCCAGTTCGAATCGGAAAGCGGACTGGAAAATCAGCGAGCTGCTGCGACTGATCGGTATCGGATTTATCGTCGGACTGATCACTGGTATCTTCGGGGTCGGCGGAGGTTTTGTCATCGTTCCTGCACTGGTACTGTTCGGTCGGGTGACGATCCATCGTGCGGTGGGAACTTCTCTGCTGGTGATCACGCTTATCTGCGTTTCCGGCGTCGCTTCCTATCTAATCGGTGGCGAGGGATTGCCGGGGCGTTTGACGCTGACCTTCGTCGTGGGTGGTTGTCTGGGTATGCTTACAGGAGGGCTTTTACAGACTCGTCTCAGCGGATTGGCAATGAGGCGCACATTCGCGGTTGCGATGGCAGGTGTTGCGGTTTTTGTCATCAGTGAAACCCTCTGGTTTTCAAAACCAGCGGCCGATGCACCTGCGCCTTCGATCTCGAGCAAAGCGGGAAAACATTGATTCCGACGAAGCCCTTTTTAAAAAAACTGAGACGCCAGACGACTATGAAACCCAAGCAACCGTTCCATCCTTCAGCCGTCGCGCTCGCTTTTTTGTCTGCCACTGCTGCGCTAGCTTTCCTGGGTGCCGCTTCGACGGCTCAAGATGCAAAGGTCGAGATGTTGCCCAAGGCTCAGGAGAGCGTCAAGCCGGGCATTAACGAGAAGTTTCTCGATCCCAATCTGAAGGTGGCGGAATGGCTGAAACGTTTCGAAGTTGAGAGCCGTGAGGTGTTTGATGCCCGTGATGCTGTCGTCGAAGCCTGCGCTATCAAGCCGGGCATGCGAGTTGCCGACGTCGGTGCTGGAACCGGTCTTTATACCCGGCTTTTTTCTCAGGCGGTCGGAGCGGATGGCTGGGTCTATGCCGTCGACATCAATGCCAGATTCCTCGAGCACATTCAGACACGCGCGAAGGCCGAAGGGCAGGCCAACATTACCAGTGTGCTCGCTCCGCAGGATTCGATCAGTCTGGCGCCATCCAGCGTTGATCGGGTGTTCCTGTGTGACACCTACCACCACTTCGAGTTTCCCACGCCATCGCTGGTCAGCATCGCTACTGCGTTGAAACCGGGTGGCGAACTGATCCTGATTGACTTTGAACGCATCGAGGGTGAGTCGAGCGAGTGGACCATGGGCCACGTTCGGGCGGGCAAAGAAGTGTTTCGCAAAGAGATCGCGGACGCCGGGCTCGAATTCGTCGAACAAGTGGAAGTCGCCGGATTGAAGGAAAATTACTTCCTGCGTTTCCGCAAGGCGGCGACGGGGCAGTAGACTTCCAACGGCTACTCTGCCAGCTGCGATTTCAGCCAGGCGTAGATGCTGTCGCCGATTTGCTGGTAGCCGGCGGGGGCGGGGTGGACGCCGTTGTTTTGGCGGCCGATGGCATCGATTGGATAGTTGTTGACGCAGTCGAGATTGAGCTGTGCGGGGACGAGGTAGACGTTTTTGTCTTCGCGGCCGCCAAACGTTTGCATCATGCGCTCGACGACGCGGTGTTGGTTGCGTTTGTACTGCCAGCGGGTTTGACCACTTGTGTAGTTGGCGCCGAAAGCATTCTGGGTAGCGGCGGCGGGGACCAGCAGTAGCGCGCCGATTTTTGTCTCGGGGCTGAATTTGTGAATCATCGTCAGCAGGGTTTCGTAGTGGCTGAACATCGCGTCGATGCGTGTATCGATGTCGTCGGGGGTTCCGTGAAAGGTGTCGTTGCAGCCGAGTAGGATGGTGACGAAGTCGGGGGCTTTGCCGTTGTTGAAGGCTTTGCAGTAGCGACCGAAATCGAGGACGGCTTGAGCCTTTTCGTCGGGGTCGCCCTGCCCGGCGATCATAAGTCCATCGGGATCCTTCGGTTTGTAGAGGAAAGGGCTGCCGTTCTCTTTGTAGGGGCCACCGCGGGCGACGCCGCTGTAGTGCGTCGCGAATCGGACCGCGGTCCAGCCGCCATAACCTTCGTGGGTGACGCCTTCGATTCCGGTATCGCGGGTTCCAAACAGAATTAGCTTGGGATTGCCCATCTCGGTTGACTGGCAACGGTCGTAGACTTGCTGCACGTAAACGGTGGCGTTGGTCAGGCTGTCGCCCATCATCAGCATCGAAATTTCCCGATCTTTCCCAGCGTCGGGTGCGACTACTTCGACGACCGTTGAGGCTCGAGCGATGAGAGCGTTCTGCTGATCGCGGACTTCGAGTACCAGCGGATGATCACCGACATCTTCGGGTTTGGGATTAAAGGTCCAACGATCGTCGAGTTGAGTGCCGCGTCGGCAGGTGATGTCAAAGGCGTAGTTCGCGGGGTTGATCACCAACACAGCGTTGTCGAAATAGATGTTGGTGGGGACGCCGGCAACGGCCTGGATTTTCTCCGGCAGCAACAGTTGGAGCTCACCGGGGAAATCTGTCGGTTCTTCAACCGGGGTGTCCTGCGAAAAAACGGAACAAGGCCCGATCGCGAGGGCGATCGCGAACGCAAGGGTTAGCGTGAGGCAGTTCGTGAGGGGAAATCGGTAGAGAGAGTTCATGAGTGTGATTCGCTGGACTTGATTTTAGAATTGGCTTCGGCAGCGGCGAACAGTTTTTTCTGATACCGGCTTTGCACGATGTCGATGATGATCAGCACGCCGATGACGAAGTAGAAGGTGGCTTTGCTCATTTGTTCGACCGGATGGCCAACGAATTTCAAATGGGCCAAATGGCCGCCTTCGGATAGCAACATGATACCGACCACGAGCAGGATAAACAGCCCGAGCACTTCGAACATGCGATTCTTGGCGAGGAATTTGCTGACGCTTTCCGACAGCCAAACCATGATTACGCCGCTGATGACGATGGCGGTCGCCATCACCCAGATGACCTTGGTCAAGGCCATGGCGGCGAGGATGGAATCGAAGGAAAATACAAGGTTCATCACGACAATGGCGGTGATGACGGCGGTGACCGATTTCTGCTTATTTTCGCCGTCGGCGTGGTCGACGTGCGGCAGCAGCATATGCGAGATTTCTTTGACGGCGGTGTAGATGATGAATGCTCCGCCGAGCAAAACGATGAGGCTGTGCACATTAAAGGCTCCGCTCACAAAGCTGTTGTCGGGAAAGGTGAAGAACGGATCCTTGAAAAAATCGATGACCTTGAGCAGCACGATCAGCAAAACGATGCGCAGTATGATCGCAAGGCTGATGCCAATAAAACGCACTCGTTTTTGTTGGTCAGCGGGGGCGCGTCGAGATTCCAGCGATATGTAGAGCAGGTTGTCGATGCCGAGCACTGCCTGCAGGACAATGAGGGAGGCGAGAGTGAGGAGGTCGGCCATGGGGGGAAGAGATCAGAGGTCAGAAGGCTGGGAACAGAGGTCGTCCACCGGGGAATTGTGCTTTGCCATTTGAAATCAGGGGGTGGCAGGGTGCAAGCGAATCCTTGCGCATTAATGACGCAGATACGTGGCATACGCTGCCTTACCGTGTGCTAAGCTTCCAGCCGGATGTATTCTCAGATTCAGGCAGAGCTGCAGGGCGAATTGGACGGTATTCGTGAGCGTGGCCTTTTCAAAGAGGAACGGGTGATCGGCAGTCAGCAGTCGGCGAAGATCAAACTGGCGGACGGCCGACAGGTGATCAATCTGTGCGCTAACAATTATCTAGGACTGTCCAATCACCCGAAGCTGATCGAAGCGGCCGGTAAGGCGCTCGAAGAATGGGGCTTCGGGCTTTCTTCGGTGCGGTTTATCTGTGGCACGCAGGCGATTCACCGCGACTTGGAAATGGCGGTGTCCGAGTTTCTCGGGACTGAGGAAACGATTTTGTATGCGGCTTGCTTCGATGCCAATGGTGGCGTTTTTGAACCGCTGCTGGGAGCCGACGATGCGGTGATCAGCGATGAATTGAATCACGCGTCGATCATCGATGGCATCCGGCTGTGCAAGGCAA
>JBBKXR010000169.1:0-15208 GCA_037969585.1 Verrucomicrobiales bacterium | reverse complement strand
CAAGACAATCCAAGATGCAGAACAAGTCGGAGATGGCGACGCCGAGGAAGCCGTCTGATCAATTTGGATCTTTTCTCCGGTGCGCCATTCCTATAACGTTGTGCAAAAAAATGAAACTGCTATCCCTCATAGTCTTGCTCGTCGCATCCACGACCGCCCTTGCTGTGGCTACAGATGAGCGGCGAGATCTAGATGTCGAGTTTACGCAGATAGTGTCGGGTCATTCCTTTCAGCGTGATAGCGATGACAGGCTCTATTCGGCCATCATTTGGGACGCGGAGGGATGGCAGAAATTTCTTGATCGATATCGACTCCCAGTTGCAGGGCTTAAACTGGCGTTCGTCGATACCCATGTTTTCGTAATGGCGTTCAGCGACAATCTAACAGAAGCATTTTGTGATGGATTTTCTCACAAGGCGCACCAAGACAGTAACTATTATTATTTCGATTTGCATGATACAGGAATGAAATTGAAGCGACGCAAACCGGCTGACGGCATGAAGTATTCTTCCTGGGTGCTTGTCAGCATTCCCCTTCCAGACGGAATTTCGCATGTCCAAGTTCGAGAAGGTGCGGTTGGAGGATTGTCCGAACCATTTGGCACCCCTCCGGACAAGAACGCAGAACAAGACGGTGCTGGACAAGCGCCTACCGCGCCCGAGTCAAAATGATCTACGTGATTCCAACCCTTAAACCGCAGTCGAAGGTGCGCCCCCAGTAGGCGCTGCCACACCTTCGACGATCGGGCCAAAGAAACTATCGATGCAGAATCTTTTCCGGATTTGGGGGGTTCTCAGCCTCGTCGTCGCTGCACCCTGCGGGTTTATTGGATGGTATACGTATACCTACGGGTCGTCAGGAGGGAATCCTTTCGCGTCCAAGTTTTTCCTGGCTTTTGTGATGTTGACAGTTGCGGGGTTTCTCCTGTTGTGGTTTTCGCTCGCTGCAAACCATTCCGTGACACGAAATCATCGCTACCGGAAATGGCTGAAGTCGATGAGCGGGACATCCTCTACAGCAAGCAATCTTCGACCAGAACCGGAAGATATTTCTGCCGACCAAGATAAGTCCGTCGATTCGAAGTCCGGATAGGATCGGATTGGGATGTAGCCGGCCGCATTCAAGGGCAAGACGGAGGGCATCCGAGATTGGGAGTTTACGGCACTCGAAGACATGAAAGAGGGAAATTTTAAAGGCAGGTTCCTCGACATACTGCAGGACAGGCGTGTTTCCTTGGTTATTAAAATGGAAATCAACCTACTGAGTAAGTAGTCGATCGAAGGAGGCGTTGTTATCGACGCCAACGCGAATGTCGCGATTGAATTGGATGCGGATTCGGCGTCGCGCTAGAGGGCCGTTTCGGGGAATTAGAAATCGTATTCGGATGGGGTATTCGCTGCACTGCCTTGGGCGCGCCCCTTGGGTGGAGAAATGAGCAGGATAAAAAGAGCCGGCACCTACGATATTTCCTCTGGTCACCTACTCGCCGCCGTGGCTAGAGTCGGCGCTTCATGAATCCGTTCGTCCTTCTCATCATCGGCATGGCCATTGTGGTCGGCGGGATTTTGGCGTTGCGCATGCACGCCTTTCTGGCGCTGATCCTGGCGGCGCTGGTGGTGGCGGCGTTGACGCCGGTTTCAAATATTTATTGGGCGTCGCTGGGGCAGGCCGAAGTGGTCGCGCTGCAACCGCAGGCGGTCGAGCGGGGCACGGATCTGGCGCAGGCACCGCCGACGGAGGTGGGTGAGGATTGGACGACGAAGCAAATCGCGGCGCATGTGTCGGCGGAGAAAGAGGCGGGCAGCTTTTTTATGAAGCGAGTGACGGTGGCGTTCGGCGATGGCTGTGGCGGTATCGGCATCCTGATCGCGATGGCGGCGATCATTGGCATCTGTCTGTTGGAGAGCGGGGCGGCGCAGCGGATTGTCGACACCTTGCTGTCGGTGTTCGGTGAAAAGCGGGCACCGATTGCGTTCTCGGCGAGCGCGTTCACGCTGGGAATTCCGGTGTTTTTCGACACGGTGTTTTATTTGTTGATGCCTCTGGGCAAGGCGATGGGCTTGCGTACGGGGAAAAATTATCTGCTCTACATTTTATCGATCGTAGCGGGAGCGACGATGGCGCACTCCTTGGTGCCGCCGACTCCGGGGCCGGCACAGGTGGCGAACGATCTGCCAGGCGTGTCGATCGGCGACATGATGATCGGCGGGGTGATCGTCGGGGTTTTCACATTGGCGGCGGGACTTTTGTATGCTCAATGGGCAAACCGGAAGTGGACCATCGCGATGGATCGTCCGGGAGTGCTAGACGAGATGGCAGTGGACGATTCGGGCGGTGGTGACGACGATTCGCAACCGCGACGGCAGCCATCGTTTGCGTTGGCGATTTTGCCAATTCTTTTGCCGCTGGTTCTGATCGGCAGCGCGAGCTTTGCGGATCGTTTTGGCTGGGATGCGCCGTGGCTTCAGGTGATCGGCGAACAGAATATGGGGCTGATCATCGCGGCTCTGGCAGCGATGGTGATCCTGGTGATAGTGCGTGGCAGCGAACTGAAAGAGCTGTCGGAGATCGTCGGGCGGGCGCTGTCGAGTGCGGGGGTGATCATTCTCATCACATCGGCGGGCAAGGCTTTCGGGGTAATGCTCAAGCAGAGCGGCATCGCGGCGATGATGCACGGTTCGCTGCCGGAACACGACATCTGGCTGTTGCCTCTGGCTTTCGGGGTGACGGCGGTGGTGCGCACGGCGCAGGGATCGGCGACGGTCGCGATGATCACGTCGGGAGGTATCGTCGCGGCTTTGTTGACGGGCCACGAGGTGAGTTTTCATCCAGTGTATCTGGCGCTGGCGATCGGTTGCGGTTCGAAGCCGATCTCGTGGGCCAATGACAGCGGTTTTTGGATCATTGGCAGGATGACGGGAATGACGCCGCTGGAGACATTCAAGACGGTCAGTGTGATGATGCTGGTGATGGCGTTTACCGGGCTGGCGGTGGTGATGATCGGTGCATTGGTGTTGCCGTTTCGTTAGGTTTTTATTTTTTGTGATGAGTTCTGTGTTCAGTTGTTTCGGGCTGGTTGGGAAATTGTTGGCGGTCTTGCTGCGGGGGGATCGTCCAGCGATGGGGCTTGTCGTGAGAGGGGATCGTCCAGGGTTGACCGGCGGGACGCCGGTATCACACTTTCGTCCACTGCGGATTGTTGTGGCGGTGGTTTGTGGGATTTTGGGAAGTGGATGGGCGCAGGGTGAGGATCGGCGGGAGGCGGACCTTTTAATTGTCGGGGCGACGGAATCGGGCTGGGCGGCGGCGATTCAGGCGGCGCGGATGGGGGTGGAAAAGATCGTTATCGTTCACGATGGCGTCTGGTATGGCGGACAGTTTACTGAGCAGGCGCTGGCGTGCGTGGATGAGAACAAGGGCACGGGCAAGGTCGGTTGGGGGGTCGATTGGCATCCGATGAAGCGTTCGTTTCATCGCAGCGGGTTGTTCAAGGAATTGATGGATGGCATCGAGGCTTTGAATACGGAAAAATACGGTGCGCCGATGCCGGGCAAGCCTTACCACGGACCGTCGACGTTTCGACCTGCGGAGGCGGAGTCGGTATTTCGAAAAATGATTTCGCCGTTCGTCGAGTCGGGACAGGTCGAGGTGTTCTGGCGCCGCTGTCCGGTGCGGGTAGGGGTCGAGGAAAATCGAGTGACGGAGGTGGAGTTTGCCGCATTGGGTGGGGATGGCGTGACGCTCGGTGAGAACGATCTGCTGGTGCGGGCGCGGCTGACGCTCGATGCTTCGGACTGGGGTGAGGTGATTCAACTGTCGGGGGCGGCGTATGAATGTGGGCCGGATCCGCAGTCGCGATACGGCGAGCCGAGTGCGCCGGTGGATTTGGCCAAGTTTCCGCGCAATGAAATGAATCCGATCACCTGGGCGATGATTGTCGAGGAATCGCCCAATGGTGAGCAGTCACCGATTCCCAAGCCGGCGAGATTTGATGATCGCAATTATCCGCGGGCAACGCATCTCAGTCGCAAGGAATTTGGCGGGCTGAAGTGGGACGTGAAGGATCCCGGCATGGGCGCGATCGATCACTGGCCAGCGGACGGTCAGGCATCGGCGCGGCAGCTGAGCGTTTATTCAGTGCGGCGCATCGTTGACGGCTACGAGAGCAAGGATGGGCGCACGTCGATCCTGCTCAACTACATGAACGGTCAGGACTATCCGCTGGAGCGTTTGCCGGATCATGTGGTCGAAGCTTTGGAAGCGATTGAGCCGGGCGCCTCGGAGAAAAATATCGTCGAGATGACGCGGGCGCAGCGGGCGATTGTATTTGCGGATGCAAAGCGTCATTCGCTCGGCGTGCTCTATCATTTGCAGAATTTTGTTCACCAACGAGCGGAGCAAAAACGGAACAGTTTTCGGCATTTTCACCTGAGTGGGGAATTCGGCACGGCGGACAGCTTGCCGCCGAAACCGTACATCCGAGAGGGCCTGCGGTTGAAGGCGATGTACATGATGCGCGAGCAGGACGCCCGTAACACGGATAGTGTGACCAAGGAAAAGGCGCGCGAGCGATTTGCTCAGGCGATGTATCCGGATGGGTTGTTTGCCTGGCAGTTTCACTACGACTTTCATCGAACGGGTCGGACCTATCTTAACGAAGAGGGGACGAGCGGTCCGTGGATCGACTATCACAAGGCCAACCGGCACACCAATTTCCTCAGTGATCGCTCGCTGTTTCCGATGCGCAGTTTGATTCCGGAGACGATGGACGGGCTGCTCGGAGCGCAGGGCAATGTTGGCTACAGCAGCATCGTCAGCGCGGCGATTCGCTTGCACGATCAAAGGGTTCACATCGGGCAGGCGGCAGGAGCGACGGCGGCGGTAAGCTTGCTGGAAAAGGTGGCGCCGCGCGAGATGGTCTACGACCGGAGCATGTTGGAAAAAGTCCGCGACGGTTTGTGCCACGAGGAAATGGTTGGCGTGCCGCTGTTACTATGGCCTTGGCGCGACATGGCGCCCGATCATCCGGCTTTTGTGGCGGTGAATCGGATTTCTGCGATGGGATTTCTGCCGAAGGATAGCGAGCCGACCGTGGTCGATTTTTCACCTGATGCCGATATAAGCGACGATGATTTTTCGGGTGCTCTCGTGGCCAGATTTGGCGATCGAGCAGTCGATATATGGGCGGGGGCGACGGCGATCGTGGCAAGGGATGAGCGCAAACTTGCCGACGACTTCGATGGCGATGGCATTCTCGATCGAGATGACGCGATGTTGTTCACCCCGAATGAGCCGATCGTTTGGGAAGTTCGACAAGTGCCTGTTACGCCGGAGACGGATGGCATTCCGAATGAGGAGAGCGAGGGCGAACGTCGTTTCGATTTTGGCCCGAACAACGGCAAACCCGCGAAGGGTTGGCAGCGAGATGCGGGCGAGCTTTTCTCGGATGGTCGTGGCTACGGCTGGCTCGCGGATATGAGCGGCAATCTGAGGAGGCGAAATGCCGTCGCTGAAGGCTGGCGTGATTCGTTTTTGTTTACTCGAAAGCAGGATGTATGGGAGTGCTCGCTGGAGAACGGAACCTACCTGGTGACTTGCTGTGTGGGAGATTCCGGACATCCACAACCGAGCCAAAATGTTGCCGTCGAAGGGGATGCGCTAGTGACAGATCAGAGCACGACGACGGGCGAATGGCTCGAAGCGGAAACGACCGTTGAGGTGAAGGACGGGCGACTGACGGTGACGATCGGCAGTGACAGAGGTGGCGGCAACACCTGCCTGAACTGGCTGACGATTCGGAAATTGCCGGTCGGTGAGCGGTAGCTGCGAGTGTCAGCGAGTGGTTGGGGGAGCGGGCGTGGATGATGAGGGAATCGTCCAGAGGGCCACTCACTGACGCTCACAGCTACGCCTACAACTTTGGCGGGCCGGTTTCGAGATCGTCGAGGGTGGCTTGTTCCGCCTCGCTGAGGTGACCGTAGCCGCGTGGGTAAGCCCAGGCGTAGCCCCAGCGATAGGAGGTAGGGAGCCAGGGACTGCCGCCGAGTCGGACAACACCTTTGTAGATTTGCGCGATCAGTGGATTCCCCGTGGCGGCGATGTTGTTGCCGAGTTCACGATCAGCCTCGAGGCGTTCTAGTGGTGTGCCGCCGCGCCAGTAACGATAGTCGTGAATCGTACAGGCTTGTGTCCATCGTTCGCGATCGGAGAGCGTTCCGTCGGGCGAGGTGCTGCAGCCGTCGGTGGTGAAGTCGACGGGATAGCCCTGTTGGGAGGCGCACGAAGCTGCCGAGAAAAGAATGGCGAGGATGGCGAGTAGCCGCATCGGATTAAAATTCGAATCCACCGGTGACCATCATGCCGCCGCCAGCAACCGGTGCGGCGCCCCAGTGGAAACCATGGTTGCGTTCACGAGTTTCGCGCCGGGTGGCGAAGTGCGCGGAAAGTGACAGCACGGCGGCCGCCGCAATGTCAGAGGGGTAGTGGGAGCCATCGGCGATTCGATTGAAGGCCGACACCCCGGTAACGGTTGCAGGCACCAGTGCGGCCTTCCAGCCGTAGTAGTCCCATGTTTTCATGGTCACGATGAACGGGCCGATGAGATGACCGGACGGGAAAGAGTATTTTCCGCGGAACGCGGTGTCGAAAAAACTGGTCGCCTCGTCACCAGCTTCGTTGCGGGGACGTTCGTGGGTGGGCACGGCATTGGTGATGATTTCGGTCTCGGCGTAAGTCAGCACGATAGCGCTGAGTGATTCGATCGAGTAGCTGCGCAGTTTTTCATCTTTCGTCCAAGATGAGATCAGCCAGGTTACGACGGGCGCAGCGGATAGAGCGAGCGCCGTTTGATCGCCAATCGCGTCGAAGCTTCCGCTGGTGAGAAATTCTTTACCCTGCAAACTGGCCAACCAGGCGTCGTCGTTGTCATCGACCAGCCAGGTTATGGCAGCGCCGAGGCCAAGCGTGGTGAGGGTATCGGCGTGCTGAAGTTGACCATACGAAGCATGCCAGGCGGTGCCGAAAATTTCGCCAACATCGCCGAACAGGGTCACCTGTTCCCAATCGACCTTGGGCGACTCGGGGACCGCGGCGGCCTGCTTTTCATAAGCGATGCTGTCTTCGGTGGAAGGACCCGCAAAAGCATTGCCCGATGACAACGCGATCCCAATCATTAAGCAAGTGAGGGAGCGAGAAAGAGAGGAAGCAAGCATGTGACAGAGTGATAACGCTAGGAGGCTGGAAGTCTCAGCGCAATGGCTATGTAACGGCAAAAATTAAAAAACTTTTCTTAAATGTTAAAAATATATCAAAAAAGACTTGCGAATTAGCGAAAAGTTTAGTAAACTTGATCATCGAAAGGGCTTTTATTTAAAATTTCTCCGATAGTCATGAGATCCTTACTTCTACCTGCCGCCTCCCTCACCCTTGCCAGCCTCTCGCTCGCTGGCACTGTTTCCGCTCAAGATTATTGGGGCGACGCTAATTCGACGACTGCCGCCGGTGCGTCTGCTGGAGCTTCTTCTGGTTACGGTTACGCCGACTCGGGTAGTGGTGGCAGTAGCACGGCGATGGGCTCGTTGCTGGGCCAGTCGGATTTTAACTACGGCTATCTCGACGCCAGCTACTACTTCTTCGATTTCGATCAGGACAATTTCGATAGTGCCAACGGTTTCGGCGGTGCGCTGTCGATTCCGATCCTCGATTCGATCTTTTTGAAAGGCGCTGCCAACTACGCATCAACCGACACGAGTGATGGCGACGGGGTCGATTATCTCGATTGGCAGGCTGGGGTTGGGGTTGGTATTCCGCTGATGACTCGCTTCGATCTGGTGCTGGAGGGTGGTCTCGCGCATCGCAGTCTTGACGTCGACGGCATCAATGACTTCGGTGATCTCACCGACGGCTACGGCTGGTATGTCGCTCCAGGGGTCCGAGTAGGCATCAACGACTACCTCGAGATCAACGGCACGGTTCGCTACATCAACGTTCAGGACACCAGCGATCTGGGTATCGACATCAAGGCTCTGCTGCACCTGACACCGACCATCAGCGTCACCGGCGGAGTGCTTTTCTCCGACGATGCCAATCAATACGGCGCCGGGCTACGCATCAATTTCTGACCGCAAGGTCGACAACACTCCCTGGGTTGAAAGCGGTCAGTCGCTACAACCCGAGTTGAGGGGTAAGCCGCAGTTCAGGTTCTGGCAGGTACCTGGGCTGCGGCGCTTCTCTTTTTTAAAGAGAAGCAATGAGGAACTGGCGAACGATCCGCGCTTGCGGTCTTGCGACAAAGCGGATTGCTCTGCTACACAATGGGGAAGATGAGAAAAACTCTGCTCGCTCTTTTGCCTGCGATTGTTCTGCTGACTTTCGTACTCCCGCTATCGGCTGCTGACCGCCCGAACTTTGTCGTGGTGCTCGCCGATGATCTCGGTTACGGCGACCTGGCTTGCTACGGCGAGCCGGATGTGTACACGCCGAACCTCGACAAATTCGCCAGTGAGGGCGTTCGCTTGACGCATTGTTACTCGGCGGCGGCGAATTGCTCACCATCCCGGACCGGCTTGATGACCGGTCGCAATCCGTGGCGAATTGGCGTTCACAACTGGATTCCGATGCTGTCGCCGATGCATGTCGGCGAAAATGAGATCACTGTTGCGACGTTGCTGCGCGATGCCGGCTACACGACCTGTCACACGGGTAAATGGCATCTGAACGGAAATTTTAACCTGCCCGGGCAGCCGCAACCGGACGACCACGGCTTCGACCATTGGTTCTCGACTCAGAACAATGCGCTGCCGAATCATCGCAATCCGTGGAACTTTGTGCGCAATGATATTCCAGTCGGACCACTGGAGGGTTACGCTGCTGGCCTGGTTGCTGACGAGGCGATCGACTGGCTGCGCGACGGACGAAAAAAGGACGCGCCCTTTTTCCTGTTCGTCTGCTTTCACGAACCCCATGAACCGATCGCTTCGGCGCCGGAGCACAGCGAGCGCTACGCGAAATTTGAAGATCCCGCGCAACGCGCCTACCTGGGCAACATCACGCAGATGGATGCGGCGTTCGGCGTGTTGATGGCCGAACTCGATGCTCAAAATCTCAGCGAAGACACCTTGGTATTTTTCACCAGTGACAACGGGCCGGCACGGACTGGCTACCACCCCTACGGGTCGACCGGCGACTTGCGGGCGAAGAAGGGACATCTTTACGAGGGAGGTATTCGCGTGCCGGGTATGTTCCGATGGCCGGGAAAAATTGCGGCTGGTAAAGTCAGCACAGAACCGGTGTGCGGCGTCGATCTTCTACCGACCCTGTGTGAGATCGCCGGTGTCGAGGTGCCGACGGATCGCGCGATCGACGGCACCAGTCTGGTGCCGTTGGCAAAAGCCGAACCGCTGAAGCGCAAAACGCCGCTCTACTGGCATTTTCTACGTGCGAGCAGTGATGTGAAAGTCGTCATGCGCGAAGGGCCGTGGAAATTGTGTGCCACCGTCAGCGGTTTCGACATCGCAGGCAGACCTGACATCACGGAGGCGGAGAACGAGGCAAACCATACCGCCGAGCTCGCCGAGTTTACTTTGTATAATCTGCTTGAGGATCCTGCGGAAACGACCGATCGCAAAGATTCGGAGCCCGAGCATTTCGCCGCAATACGCAGCAAAATGGAAAAGCTCTATCTCGAAGTTCGCGAGGAAAGTCCGAGGTGGTCGGAGTGGCAATGGCCCCGTTACGAAGGCGATCGTATCGAGTGGCCGGAATACAGCAAAAAGGCAAAAGCGAAGGAATAGCTTCGTCGACGGCGGGAGGTTAACTTTATCGTGATGTCAGAAGATCACGATTTTAGTTGCCGAGGAGACGGCGAGTCTATTTCATCGGACTAACAGCAGGCGGATCGCCTGCTGACAAAGTTAAAACACAACACAATACGTTATGGCAATTTTAGGAATGGCTCTAGTCGGGATCGGCGTAATTATTTCGCTGATCTTCGGAATTCAACTAATCATCCTGGCGTTTAAGGAATCGACGGGATGGGGGCTGGCTTACTTGTTCCTTCCGTTCGCTTCGCTGGTGTTTATCGTTAAATTCTGGGAGGTGTGCAAAAAGCCGTTCCTCTGGTCACTGGTTGCCGTGGTCATCATGGTGGTCGGAGCAATGATGCTGCCGTCAGGAATGGTCCCGACCGAAACGATGCCGACAACACCCGTACCGGCAGGCTAACCTTGCTGCTTGATCGGCGCGCGTGGGCTACTTCACCTGCCCGTTGCCGAACAACAGATACTTGTAGCTGGTCAGCTCGTTGAGGCCCATCGGGCCGCGGGCGTGCAGCTTGTCGGTGCTGATGCCGATCTCGGCTCCGAAGCCGAACTCGAAGCCGTCACTGAAGCGCGTCGAAGCGTTCCAGAAGACAGCGGCAGCATCGACTTCGGCGAGAAATTTTTCGGCGGTCGCCTCGTTGGCGGTGACGATTGAGTCACTGTGCTTCGAGCCATATTGGCCGATGTGGGCGATGGCGTCGTCGACGTCGGCGACGGTTTTGACAGCGAGAATGAGGTCGAGGTACTCGGTCTTCCAGTCATCCTCGGTTGCGGCAGTGACAGAAACCCCGGCGCTGCTGACGAAACGTTCGTCGCCGCGCAGTTCGACACCCAGTTCGCTCAGTTTGGCGGCAATGCGTGGGAAAAATTCATCGGCGATGTCGTCGTCGACCAGCAATGTCTCGAGGGCGTTGCAGACACTGGGCTTCTGCGTCTTCGAGTTAATGACGATGGCCTCGGCCATGGCGAGGTCGGCGTCTTTGTCGACATAGACGTGACAGATGCCGTCGTAGTGTTTGATGACCGGCATCCGCGCCAGGGATACGACAGTCTCGATCAGCCCAGCGCCACCGCGCGGAATGATCAGGTCGAGATATTGATCCATCTCCGCCATGTGCTGGACGCTTTCACGCTCGGTGAACGGGATCAGTTGCACGCTGTTTTCGGGGAGACCTTCGCGGGCGCCTCCGGCTTGCAGGGCGGTGGCGAGAGCGCGGTTGGAGTGGATAGCTTCCTTGCCGCCGCGCAGGATGGTCGCATTACCGGTTTTAAAACACAGCACTGCGGCGTCACTGGTGACATTCGGTCGCGACTCAAAAATGATGCCGATGACGCCGATCGGTACGCGTTTTTTCTGAATGAGCAAGCCGTTCGGGCGCTTGCGTTCTTCAAGAATTTCGCCGAC
This sequence comes from Verrucomicrobiales bacterium, assembly GCA_037969585.1. Lineage (GTDB taxonomy): Bacteria > Verrucomicrobiota > Verrucomicrobiia > Verrucomicrobiales > DEV007 > JBBKXR01. The sequence goes on along the minus strand of JBBKXR010000169.1, from coordinate 3,985 downwards.
CGGATCGTCGAGGTCGGCAACTTGGCGGATACCTTCGGCGATGGCGGCGAGACGATCGTGATCGAGACTCAGGCGATCAATCATCGCGGTATTGAGTCCGTTGTCGCGGGCTGCGGCGAGATCTTTTTCGTTGGCCCCAAGAATCTCGTTCTCCTGAGCGAGAACTTCATCCGCCATGCTGCGCAAAATGCGATTCTTCTGATCGCTGTCGAGTGTCGCCAGTGCACGCGAAGCGACGAGCGCCTTACGGCCCATTTCGAGGATTTGGTCTTTGATCGTGTCACTCATGGCTTCTAAGGATGGAGGATTAAGGCGCAAGGCTGAATTATTAGCCTGTGGCCTACCTGTGCGGGGGGCTTAGCTTGCCGTTTTTTCAGGGACCGGGAATCTAGTGGCTTTTCCTTTACCCGCAACCAACTCGCCGAGTTGTTCGGGATTCAGGCCGCTGGCGATCAGGGTGGGAATGCCGGCGCGCACGGCGATTTTTACCGCGTCGAGTTTGGAACGCATGCCACCGACGCTGAGCGCACCTTTTTCGTTGCTGGCGAAGTCGAGCACGGCGTCGATGTCGTCGACGGTTTCGACGATGTCGTCGGGATCGTCAGTTCCTGGCGGGCGCAGGCCGGGAACGGAGGTCAAAAGAATCAATTGGTCGGCTTTGATGAGGCTGGCAACGTTGGCAGACAGCAGATCGTTGTCGCCGACTTTGAGTTCGAACACGGCGACTGAATCGTTCTCGTTGATGATCGGCACTACGCCGGGGGACCTGAGAAGGTGGGCGAGGGTGGTGGTGATATTGTCGCGACGGCGATCGTCGCTGAAGTCGTCGCCGGTCAGTAGCAGCTGCGCGACTTTGAGGCCGAAGTGGGAGAAGTGGCTCTCATAGGTGTGCATGAGGCGCGCCTGCCCGACGGCGGCGCAGGCCTGAAGGGCGCCGATGTCATCGGGGCGGCTGTCGAGGCCGAAAGTCATCAGGCCAGCGGCGACGGCACCACTGGAGACGACCACGCACTGATGACCCGCGGCGTTGAGGTCGGCGATCGATTGAGTGAGGCGGGCGATGAGGGCGTGATTGAGGGTCACTCCGCCGTCGCGAGCGAGTACGCCGGAGCCGATTTTGATGACAATTCTCATAGTGGATTCCGCAGGAACGATGACGCCGCGGTTGGCACCACTATTTGACGCTTGAATCGCGCTGTAAAGCTCTGCTTTTTGTGCTACCCTTCCGCCGATCCAAAATTTGCACCCATAGTATAATGGATAGTACGGCGGTTTCCGGAGCCGCAGGTTCAGGTTCGATTCCTGGTGGGTGTACTCTCGGTCCCTTATTGGTTGGGGCGATTGGCGGGTAGCCGCATTCAGAATCTCGCTAAACTGGAAAATTGGCTAGTCGCATAAAGCAATCAACTGGAAGCCGGCGGCGGGGTCGACTGAATCGCTTTGTCGTTCCGTGACGCCACGATAAATCCGTAGATCACGAACCCCAGCGACGCCAGTTGTTGGAATCCCGAAATCGGCTTGTGCTGGATTAACATCAGGATGGCCATACTGACGTTCATCAGCATGAAAAAGATCCATCTCTTGACGTTCTGTTTGGCGAGCAGGTAGCTGCCCATCAGAAAACCGACCATGACTCCACACTCCAGGAGTTGAGACAGAGAGGTGATGCCGCTGCGGTCCCACAGGCTGTAGCCGAGGCCGAGGGCAAGTGAGGCATAAGGCTCCGTGGCAGTGACCCGGTCAAAGGTGGGCGAGGGGACTTTAACGCGCTGGTAAACATTGCTCAGCCCGAAAAACATCGCGGGTAAACCGCCGATTTCGATCGAGGCTGCGATCCAATTCCGCTCCGCGATCAGAATCATCGCCCAGGGCGGGACAACGAGGATGTAAACGATCCATCCGGCGATCCTGGTCGTTAATTCTCAAACTGCTGCACAGGCAGAACAGCGCCCTCCGAACATCGTCTTCTTCCTCGTCGATGACCTGGGGCAGCGGGACATCGGCTGTTACGGCAGTGATTTTCATGAAACTCCGTCCATCGATCAGTTGGCGAAGGAGGGCATGCTTTTCACCAATGCCTACTCGACATGCCACTATTGGCGGAGCCGGGCGAAGAAATCAGAAACGAAATTCCCATCGGGAAATACGCGCACCACTTCGGCGGCTTGCCACCACTGCTCCGCTCGTGAGATCGCATCCGTTCGTTACGATGAGGGGCGACGGCATTCTCCGCTTATCGGTCACGATGTGAATGAACTCAGCCAAGGTTTGCGGAGCGAGCGCAAAAACCTGTTCGTCCGCCAAATGCTTTTGCAGAGGCGCACCGGCTGACTGGTGGAAGGGATGATCGACAATCTCGCTAGCCACGAGAAAATCGGTAGCGAGGCCGTAAGTCATGCTTCCGACGGCTCATCGAGCATTTCGCCAAGGATATCATCCTCACCGGTGACCGGCGCTATCGTTCCGCCAATGCTCGTCGGTCGTCAATCCCGCAAGCTCGTCCGGCGATTCATGTGTCGCTGTCGATATTCCTCCATCGCCTCATGAATCAACTCTGAGGCCTTGCGATCGACTTTGGCAGCGTAGGCTCGAAATTCGTCGAAACGGGCTCCGACACATTCACGGTGATGGTCTTCATGCACTAATTCTAATGTATGCGTGAGCTTTTCCAAGTCACCACTGCACCGTCTCACTGAGCACGTCCATCAGGCGCTTTTTGTGCGCGGCTCCTCCACTTCCCATCCGAAGTCTCATCCTATCGATCGTACCCCCACAGAGCGTCATATTCAATCCATGCCCCCGGCACGTCACCGGAATGACGCAATTGGATTCCGCTGAACGGGCCCTTCACTGAATCAGGCAACTCGAGGGGGCCGGTGGATTTCGTGTCGATCCGGTCATCCTTCAGGGACACGCTGAATTGCTTCTTTTTTGGTGAGACGTCGACCGTCACGTTATACCAACGATTCGCTGAGCAGGGTCCTACTTTCACCTGCGAGTCCTTCGACCCGCCGGCGGTGATATGGCCATCCTCGCCAAACCAAACGGTGATCCCGGCCTGCCCTTCGGCAGTTTCCAATAACAGGGACGTTTGGCAATCGGGCTGCCCCAGCTTCACCCGGCACTGCACGACGAAATCTCCGTCTGACGGAGCCATGAATGGCAGCTTGGCTGTCGCCGCTGCCTTCGAATCCGCGGTGGTCTCCAGGCGCAGGCTGCGCAGTTCCAGCGGCGTGTAACGCGGGACGGTGCGCAGATCGAAAACGGTCGGACGGATTTCCCCCTCGTAATCCGGATTCTCAACTACATGAACGATGCCACCGTTTGATTCGATCTCCCAACCATCGGGAGCCTTGCCGATGGCATCACCATGGAAATTCTCGTAAGCCAACAAGGCCGGCTGAACCAGCGCGATGTAGGGGTAGGTGTTCCCCTTGGGCTGATTCTTTCCGAGGACCACTTTGCCAGCCGGGAATTCTTTGGCGAACAGCTCATAGCTTATCGTTTTGACCGGCGGCCGATTCTGGTAACGATAGGGCCAGGTCCAGAAACCGACGTCCATGGTCTGATCTATTTTGCGGAAGCCATCTGTCGCGGGCCACTCCAGTGAGGACCTGGGATCAACCGCCACGTAAACCGTCGCTTTGCCCTGCAACTCGAACTGGTAGCCGAGGTCGTAGTCGGTGACGTTGTTATCCCAATTGCCGTCGATCCGCTGGACTCCCTGAATTTGAAAGACTCCCTTCAAGGGCTGCGACATGATGGAAGCGTTCGCGCCGTTGTACATCGAAGGATTCAGTCGCTCGGTCTGTGCGCCGTAAGCGATGTCGCCCGCCTGAGTGAAGTTATGCATGACCACGTTGCCCCGATAAGGCCGCCGCTGCGGCTCGATCTCGCGGACGAAATTCAGTTCATCGACTTCCAGGCTCAGCCTCGCCTTCTGGTATAGATTGAACAGCAGATAGAAATCCTCGTTGGTTCCACT
>JBBKXR010000168.1:0-20288 GCA_037969585.1 Verrucomicrobiales bacterium | reverse complement strand
GCCGCCAACCGCGCCACCGCTCCGTCCACCCCACGCCTCGCTCTCCTCGCCGCCCTCGTCTTCGCCACCGTCGCCCAGACCATTCTCCGCCCCTCCGCTACCAGCACGCTCGTCTCTACCCTCCTCGCCGCCTATGCCGCCGCCGCGTTCCTCTCCCCTCACCGCTTCCCCTTCGTCCGAACTCTCCTCGAAGGCATCGCCAAAATCCTCGCCGCTCCGCTCCGCCCCTTCCAGTCCGTCCGCCACGCCGGCGCCATCGGCCAGGCCATCCGCACCACCGCCGCCCGGACAACACCCGTCGCAGGCACCCGCCGCGCCCGCTCGATCATTCTCCCCGCCGCCTTCGTCGTCCTCCCCTTCGTCGTCTTCCTCTCCCTCGGCAACAGCATCCTCGGCGACGCCATCTCACGCCTCTTCACACATCTCAGCGATGCTTTCTACGCATACGAATTCCCCTCCATCGCCCGTGTCGGCTTCGTCGCCGCAGTCACCACCCTGACACTCGCACTGCTTTGGCGCACCAAACCCTCCCGCGCACTCTCCCGTATCACTGCGGCATTGGAGAAAACTTTCGCCGGCCCTGCCGACCATTCCGTCGCCCACTGGCGCACCGTCCTCACCCTCGTCGGCGTCAACGCTGTCTTCTTCGCCGCCAACACCCTCGACGTCATCTACCTCTGGGCCGACACCGCACTCCCTGAACACCTCACCCTCGCAGAGTTCGTCCACCAGGGCACCGCCAACCTCATCCTCTCCGTCCTCACCGCCGCCGCCGTCCTCTCCCTCATCTTCCAACAACACCCGGCCATCACCCGCATCAGAATCACCCGCCTCCTCGCCCTCGCCTGGATCGTTCAGAACCTCTTCCTCGCCTCCAGCGTCGCCCTGCGGAACTTCAAATATATCGTCGATGGCTACGGCCTCTCCCTGGAACGCCTCTACCTCTTCTTCTTCCTCACTCTCGTCGCCGTCGGCTTCCTCTTCCTCGCCATCCGCATCCTCCGCGAAAAATCATTCGCCTGGCTCGTCGGTGCCAATCTAGCCGCCCTCTTCACCCTCGCCTTCGCCACCCAGTTCTGGGACGCCCGCGCCTTCGTCGCCGAAAAAAACTTCGACCTCGCCCAACTGTGGAAAACCACCCACACCAACCACCTCTACATCGACACCCACTACCTCGCCGACCTCGGCCCCTCCGCCTGGCCGACCCTGATCAAAGTCGCCGGTGGAGCCGAAAATTTCGACGAAAACGAGGTCACCAACGCCCGCAGCCGCCTCGACGAAATCGCCAAAACCCAACTCTCCACCAACGCCGCCTTCTCCTGGCAGTCTTACAGCCTCCATCGCCACCAAACACTGGCTGCCCTCCATGACTACCTCACACTCTCCAATACCACCGCCCAAAACTGATCGAGAAAAGTCGCCACCCATCCCCAAAAGCACTCACGGTCACCTGACATGCTGCCAGGAAAACAGCGGCCCCTCCCCCCCTTTCAACCCGCGAAATCGGATACTTGGTTACAAGTTCGCCATATTATCGATTGATTCGGCCTAGGTTCCAAATGTATGGGTCACGTCCATCACAGTCTGATTTCGCACTGAAAGCGGATCAGATGAACCTATCACGAGAGAAAAGGAGTCCCACCCATGGCCGTTACACCCAGCAAAGACCAAAAACGCCGCGAGCGAGAGCAGCGCAAACTCGATAAGCGCCTGGCTCGCGAGGCCGCGAAAGCCGAGAAGCTCCAAGCGCAGTACGATGCCGAAGACGCCGCTATAGCGGCTGAAGAAGCCGCCAAAGCTGCCAAAACTGCCGAAGAAGTGGCGGCTGCGAAACAGGCCATTGAAGACGCAAAAACCCCTGAGCAACGGGCGTTGGAAAAAGAGCAACGTGAGTTCGAAGCCGAACTGGAGGCCGAACTTGAAGCCAGCAAGGCTAGCTGACTCCATAGCACCGGATCTCCACTCGAAATGGGCTCGGGAGATCTCGAAATAATTTTGTTTCAGCGGTGACTCGCAGCCCGGCGGGTGTTGATATTTTTCACCGGCGCCGAATGACTCTGCGTTCCTATCGTCATTGCATAGCCTTCAGGCGGTTGTAGGGCGAGCGCTCCGCTCGCCACTCGAAGCGTGCAGCGAGTGCGCCCACTGCGCGGCCTCTCGAAGACCGCGCCCAGTCTCGGTCAGGGTGCCTGCATGGCGATAGAAGCTGCGTTCACTCTAAGCCGACGCCTGACCCAACACGGAGTTTCGGGACATACACAAGCGTTCTCAGAGTATAAGAACCTGAGAAAAACCCGCTGCCATGGAATCGTCAACGAGTCCCGCCGCTTCGGTTCGATTGGCGGCTGGAAAAGTCGGGCTGCAGTTTCAATACGCGAATTGATGTTGGCGGCGATTCCAGGAGCATTTGGAAAACGCTCGTTTGAAAAACACATCAGTTGGGCGGCGCCCTAAATTCAACCCGCTACTCCACTAAGACAAATCCTCAACCTTCGGCGCGGAGCCGTTCTTCTGAACGCTATTGATTCCATTCTCCATCGCCCGATCCGTCTCGTACATCTCACTCTTGCCCGATAACCTGATGATTACCGGCTTTTAATACGAAGTAAGGCTTTCCGCTCTTTGCCTTTCGACGATCAAATCGACCAGACTCCAACGCATTTTTCTGCACAGAATCGATCCCGTTCTTCGCACTGCGCTTAGTGGTGTACATCTCGCTTGAGAGATTCACCTCACCGCTGGCTGCTTTAAGATTAAAATGAAACTGGCCATTTCTGGCTTTCTTGATCTCGAATTTCACGGGCATGGTATCAGTGGGCGAAGTGCTTTTGTAACGGCGCAGATGAATTAACGTTCGCCGAGAAGCCTAGAAACAAGAGTTGTCCACAGGCAGCTGACGTTGCCTCGGGATTTTGAAACAGCGAAGACCGAATGCCCGGTGCCGGCCTATCTGTGCTTCCACTGAAATGCATTCACTCCTTTTTCATCGGGCCGATCAATTCGATGAAATTGCCGTCCGGATCTTTGACCGTGACCAGATACATTTCGCCACTCAAGAGAGCGGGAGTTTTTCCGAGCAGCGCCACCTTGGCTTTCTTGAGGCGCTCCAGAGTGGCGTCCATGTCGGAGACACGCAAGGTTAGGTAGCTGAGGCCGATCGTAGAATGAATGTAAGACTGGTCCGGCGAAGCACCAGGCGACGACGGAAACGACATCAATTTGAGCCGGGTCGCACCAGTGCCTTCACCGAGTATAAATACGCGGATGTCAGCACCTAGATGATCGGTGAGACCGAACGCAGTTGCCTTTTCGGCTGTCGCGCTAAAGCCTTTCGTTTCCGTGAGTCCCAAGGCATTGGCGTAGAAGCTCGCCGCCTTTTCAAGGTCTGCCGCGACGATACCGATGTCGACCGTCGGCGAGGAGAACGCCGTCTCTGGATTATTTTCCCGAGCTTGGATTGGCTGGATCAGAAGTAAAAATAGAAGAGCCGTGAGATATTTTTTCATGTCGGCACCTTGGCGGTTCGGTCATTTCAATCAAACGCGATTGCCAGATTTTGACACCGGCAGGCCCTCTTAATCAGCCGGCCCCTCTCGGATCTCCCACGAAAGCGCCGTTGCCCGAATCGCAAAATTCCAGCATCTTCGTTCTGTTCGGCGCAACTCATGAAGACGCAACTCTCCAGGAAGCTTCACACCCCCACGCGACGGGAGTGGTTGCGTGTGGGCGGTTTGAGCTGCCTGGGCCTGGGAGGATCGGCTCTGTTCAATGAGCCGGCATCGGCGGTGGACCGGGTCGGTGGCGGAGCCTTCGGGCGTGCCAAGTCATGTATCGTCCTTTTTCTGGTCGGAGGTCCGCCTCAGCATGAAACTTTTGACCCTAAGCCGGAAGCCCCCGCGGACGTTCGTGGTGAGTTTGGATCGATCCCGACCAATGTCGCCGGACTGCATTTCTCCGAACTTCTGCCGAAGACCGCCAGAATCGCCGACCAACTGACGATTCTTCGTTCCCTGCATACCGGGGTGAGCTCGCACTCAGTGAGTGGGTATCAGATGTTCACCGGCCACACGCATTTTTCGACAGCCGACAACCCGGCGTCGCGACAGGACTGGCCGCATCTTGGGTCATTCGTTTCGCAATTTCAGCCGAGCCGCCGTTCGCCGGTGAGCGCGGTCACCTTACCCGAACCGATTGTCAACAATCCGGGAGTCCTCTGGCCCGGGCAGGATGGAGGATTCATGGGGCCATCGTGGGATCCGTTTCTCTGTAAAATGGGCGCACCGAAGGCCGCTGGCGCAGATGGATTGTCGGATACCCTCGCCATCCCCGACAGCCTTTCTTTTGAACGCCTGGCTTCGCGCAGGAAATTGGTCGAAGCCCTCGACCACGGATTGCAATCAGCCCAACCTGGCGATTCGCTCGAAGGCCTTGAGGAGAACCGCCGCCAGGCATTTGAGATGTTGATCTCAAAAGGGGCAAGGCAGGCGTTCGATCTGGAAGCCGAACCCGCCGAAGTTCGCGATGCATACGGGAGTCACAAATTCGGGCAAAGCGTTCTTCTGGCTCGGCGACTGGTCGAATCAGGGGTCCGACTGGTGCAGGTGAATTTTCCCCGGGAAGCGGGAGATCTCAGTTCCCCAAATCCGCTTTGGGATACTCATCGTGACAACGCCGCCCGATTAAAGAACAATCTCTGCCCTCCCTTTGATCAGGCATTCAGTGCGTTGATCCTCGATTTGAAAACGCGCGGCTTGCTCGACGATACCCTCGTGGCGGTATTCGGTGAATTTGGCCGCAGTCCGAAGATCAACCAAAACGGCGGCAGGGATCACTGGGGTTCCTGTTTCAGCGGTGTCCTCGCCGGCGCCGGCATCGGAGGTGGCCAGGTCATCGGTGCGAGCGATCATCTGGGCGGCTACCCCTCCGAGCGCCCGATCAGCGGCCCCGAACTCCACGCCACCCTTCTGCATCGTCTCGGGATCGATCCGAACGGTTTCTTTCAGGACCGCTCCGGACGACCAACGCCGGTCTCAGAGGCCAAGCCCATCCGCGAGTTGGTTTGATCTCCAATTGAGCCACGCGGATCGCTACGCATTCCGACTTAATATCCAAGGAAAGAGGTCAGCCGATAAAAAAATGTTACCGCCCCAAAGGGCAACATCCAGGGAATTGAGGAAATGGAATAAGCTGAATTTTCTAGATTTATCGACTGCCCCCTGCCCCGAACGCGAACGCGAACGTCAGGCGGTTCGCGGCGAGCCGGGAGGCTCCAGCCCTGCCGGAGGCTGCCATTCTCAATCCTTGCTCAATCATCGCGGTTACTTCAACAGCTCGAGCACGATCGCCAGCGCAAGAGCCAGCAAGAACCAGCAAGAACCAGCAAGAACATCAAAATGATCAGCGGAATCTTCCAGCGCAGTTCACTTTTCGCCGTCAGGCCGCAGTGCACGCACTTCGGCTCGTCGCGCGGCGTCATTTTCCGGCAGAATTTGTTCCGGCAAACTCGCCGCGGCACCGCCCGATGCCGACCGGTTTTATCCCGGCGTTCACAGATTGGGACAGCGGACTTAAAATACCGCCCCACTCCGCCAAACTTGACAATTCGTCTCCGATAGACGAATGGAGCAACGCCAAACCGCATGTAAGGGAGTCCTACGGGACCACCCAGTGTGTTGAAGCCTCGGTGTTCTCCCACCGGGGCTTCTTTTTTGCCCGCAGCTAAAATCCGGCTTCGCCGCTCGCATCGCATTCGTGCGCGTTTGTCACCACCTCACGGCTCGAGGCACCCGTTGCGGACCCAGCGTATCTTCGCCCTCCGAAATGTCGACGTTCAGCGGTTCTATCCAGCTGGAACCCCCGGGAATATGGCTCGTTCCAACTGTGGGGTCAGCGAAGGGTTGCAGAATAAAATTCCCGGCAGTGATGAGCCACGGGCTGATGATATCCATGGTATCGCTTTTTAAAGTAAGTAATACAAACCGCACCAGATCGTTCGCGGACGATACCCCTCGCTCCATGATGAAATTGCGTGCTGCGGGAAATCAAAGTGGCTGACAGGAAACCGAAGGTTCCATATAATTTCAAATCGAATGACTCAGCAAATCCATCTCTCTCGCTGCATCGCATGCTCGCTTCTGATGCTTGGCTGTGGCTTGGTGTCCGCCGAGGATTCGTCGGTGGTTTTACTGAACCAGGTTGATTTTGAAAGCGGCGATCTGACGCAGATCGAGAGGCTCACCCAACAAAAGGGAAGCGAGGACGCGATCAGCCTCGTCACGGAACCGGTGCGGGCCGGAAAGTTCGCTGCCAAAACGCGGCTTCGATTCTCCGATCCTGAAGTGAATAAAGGCCAGCGGGCGGAGTTTTCTGACGGTGCAAGGTCGACGAAGATCGAGATGAATCGAGACTACTGGTATGGCTTGAGCATTTATGTGACCGAGGCTTTCAATCCGCCAGAGAATTCGGACGCGGTGCTGTTTCAGTGGCACACCCAGCAAGGCGGTCCCAGCCCTGTGCTGGCGATCCGGGTCAATCAGGCCGGCTGGCGTATCACCACCGACGCCACGGAAAAACGTCGGACTCTCGCCAGACCCGCCCTCGAAAAGGGACGCTGGACGGATTGGGTCGTCCATGTGCACTGGTCGGCAGAGCAGAGTGGATACTGGACCATCTGGAAGGACGGCGTCGAGATCATCAACGAACGCGATATCGTCACCCAGTACCCCGAGGCACTTGGGCCGTATGCAAAGTTCGGCCAGTACCACAGCGTGTCCGACGACACCCCGGAGAATGTCGTCTATTTCGACGAGTATCGGGTCGCCGGACCCGGCGGCAGCTATAAAGCCGTCGCACCGCGGGAGAAGTGACGCGCGCTTGAACGCAGTCGTGGTAAAAAGGATTGAAGGCACTCCCGTGAAAGGGTGAATTCGGGGGCTATGAAAAACCGCGAACACGCTGATCAAGGGCTTTGCCAGCTGGCGATCACTTCGTTTCGATGCTGTTTTGTCAACTCGCCTAAGCCAACAGCTTTCGGCAAATCGATTCCGGCTTGAAGAGCTGCGAAGGCAATTTGCACCACCTCGACATGGCAGCGGCTCCGGGTCGCTCAACTGCGCTGTGACCCCAATACCAAACGGCCGGCCTGCCTGTTTGAGAAAGTATTCTACGATTTGTTGGCGGCCGGAGGCGTGACCACGGTTGGGAGTAGGCCGAGGCGCTCACCAGGGGTTGGCAAGCCGGCAACTTTCAGAGCTGCTTCGACAAGCAATGACTACGCCATCGACGACGACGGCAAAATCGAAGGCACGAGGTGAGCGCTCGTAATCCACAAAACCATGGTTACCTCGGCGCCAATGATTATCATTTTTGATACTTTCAATTATTTTAGTTGCGAGTGTGATTATTAGAATTACAATTCATATCAGAAACGAGTTTTAAATATGATTTCAGCTCAACACAGCTCTTCACGGTTCTTCTGCGGCCCACGTTTCTTGAAAACTTTAAGGCGCGCCGCCGAAGCTGGCATGTCTCTGGTCGATATGATGGTGGCGTTGACGGTCCTGGCAATGGTCGCTTCCATTGGAGTTCAGGTTTTCGGGTCGCTTTCATCCGCGACAAAGAATTCAAAGCTGACCAGTGATGTTGGCACGATCAATCGGGCGATCACGATGTATCTCGCCAGCGGTGGCGACCTGAGCAACGCTCGCACTCCGGTAGCTGTGCTGGCCCGCCTGAAGACCACGTCGTCGGCAGAGCGTGTCAAGACCCAGATCAATCCGCTGACCCGTTCGATGATCGACGCCCGCCTTTCGGCAGTTCCGCAATCCGAGAGCGAAGCGGCGAGCGACAGTCTGCGCGCCTACTGGAATTCCAGCGCCCAGCGTTTTGAAGTGGCAACCTCGGGAGAAAGTGTCGGTGTGAAGATCTTCGTGCTGGATGACGCCGCCGTTCCAAGTCAGGTCGAGATCGAAGAGCGCGCCTCAGGCTCGATGGAGTTTGCCCGAGAGTCCGGCTGGATCTGGGATTACAAAGACCGCTCCGACAGCGCACCGTATGCAACTAACCTACCAACATCGATCCCGACCCACCCGGTGACCCCACCGACCGGCGTTCAACCGACTCCAGTCCCGGGTAACTTGCAGCCGCCGGTGTTTTCGATCCCGGGAGATCGCTATCCGATGGCGGACTACGACCTCACCCTCCGCCTGCACAATCCTAACCCTTCGGGATCGTCGCAAATCGAATACTTGCTGGACGGCGAAGGTTGGCTTCCGTATCGCGGAGCGCTGACCATCACGCCGGGCGCCACGGTACAGGCGAAGGCGGTATCGGCCAATGCTTCGCGTTGGCACAACAGCCAAGCCCGACAGGAAAGCTACACCGCCGACCTGATGCAACTCGATGCGCCGGCCATTTCGCTGAGCGCCGTCGCCTTCAGCGACACGGTTTCGACGATTGCCGTTGAGATCACCGATCGCAACGCGGCCGGACTGTCGACACTCCGCTTCGACCTCAAGCCGAAGGGCGGCACTTACCGTTCAGTTCAGCTCTGGGAAACCTACAACGGCAGATTCTCCGTCAGCGCCGACGACTACCCGGAAGGCTTTGAAGTTATCGCCTACGCCAAGGCCACCGATCCAATTCGCTACGAGCATAGCAACGACACGCAGGCTTCGACGAGCGCTTCTTTCTTCGGCCAGCCACTGACTGGATCCGTGCTGTTTGTCATCGACGCCTCAAGTTCGATGAACGCAGGTTTCGGCGGGCGGTCACGTTTCGACGCGGCGGTCCAGGAAACGGTCAATGCGATCTGGGCGATGGATCCGGACCAGAGGTTCAACGTGGCAATGTTTGACGCCGGCGTGCACTGGACAGATGGCAGTGGCGAACTCAAGCCCGCCAGCCAGGCCAACAAGATCAGCATGAGCTACATGATTCAGGGAGTTGAGAACGATTCGGGAACAAATTACCAGGCCGCCCTCGGCCTGGTCACATCCTTCGATCCGATGCCCCAGACCGTGGTATTCCTCACCGATGGACGGCCCAACTCAACACCCTACGCCGCCCAGCTTGCGGAACTGGTCAGACGCGGGATCAAGGTTGACGTGTTCGGAATCGAACTGGATTCGAGGGCTCTGGCGCTGGTGCAGGCGATCGCCGACGCCACCGGTGGCAGAGTTACCCGGGTTACGCCATAGAGCGGTAATCGAAAACAAAGTCGGTGTGTGCAGATGCCTTACGCCGGCGTCCAGCGCTGCACTTCTCTGCCAGTTTCCTGAGGTATGGCGACTAATGAGGATCAAGCAGTCACTGCACTGCATCCTCTGCGGGAGCACCCGCCAAGGTCCCCTATCATGCGTGCGTTATCGCGCCTCGTTGTACCCTGACCAAAAGGCGGGCTGACGGCGGAAGCTGTCGAAAAAGCAGATTCCCGGCAGCAGTTCGAACCGTGGCGCAAAATAGCAAACGCAACAGGTGCTGGCGTTCGTTGGATTCCGGAAGCCGCAACTCGATCAAGACAAGTCACAATTGCAGGCCGTCACCCTGACCCACACGAACTCGGATCGGCGCCTCACGAGTCGAGAATCCATGCCTTCATCTGACCTTTGCCCTTGATGTCAATGCTGCCCCGCTCGGTGAACTGAAAACTGTCCTTGAGACGCTCCCAGGTATTCTCGCTAACTTGAATCTGTCCAGGCAATCCTTGGGATTCCATGCGACTGGCGATGTTCACCGTATCCCCCCATAGATCGTAAATAAATTTGTTGCGGCCGATGATGCCGGCGATCACCGGACCCGTGTTAATACCCACTCGTATCGCCAGGGGGGCCTCCTCCGAGTTTGCCATTCGCTTGATCGCCCCGGAAAGATCGAGAGCAAAGCGAGCCACCGCCTGCGCGTGGCTTTCCATCGGCGTAGGCAAGCCGGCCACGGCCATGTATGCGTCGCCGATCGTCTTGATCTTTTCCAAGCCATGCTTCTGTGCGATCAGATCGACCAAAGAGAACACACGGTTCAACATGCCAAGAACTGCCTCCGGCTCCCGCTGCGCGGCAAACTCGGTGAAGTGGACCAAGTCAACAAATACGACAGTCACATCTTCAAAGTAGTCCGCGATATTGGTTTCACCGGCCCTTAGCCGGTCCGCTACCGAAGCCGGAAGTATGTTCAGAAGCAGGCGCTCGGATTTTTGCTTTTCTTCTTCGAGCCGGAACAGGTGCTCGATCTCGACCTTGCGCAGCCGACGCTTTTCCAGCGAACTGCTGATGCGAGCCTTCAACACCGCCGGGTAAAACGGTGTCGACAGGTAGTCCTCCGCCCCCAACCCGATGCACTCGGCAATCTGTGCCTGATCGCCGAGTGCCGAAATGACGATGACCGGTACGTCGGAGAGGTTGCCCATGCTCTTCATCGCCGACAACACATCGCGTCCAGAGATTCCGGGCATCAGCATATCGAGCAGCACTAAATCGGGCGTAAAGTTTGTCAACCACTCGAAGGCAGCTTCCCCGGAGCCCACGCAATCAACCAAATGCCCTAATTGTCTGAGGCGCCTTTCTAGAATGTCGCAATTCTGCCGGTCGTCATCAACGATAAGAATGTGGCCCGGGTGAGTGGTTCTGACTTCCACACCCACCACCCCGGCAAATATCCATGCCGGTGAAGTTGGATCCAAATGCTGTGACGCCCCTGCTGATTGCGAACTCCCTTTATCATGGTGCCGGTCCCGTCCTGGCCGCACGGGTGCCCCCGTGTAAAGTTCGATGAGCTCCAGCCAGATTTTTATGTTCTCACGAATTTTTTCCAAGTCCGCAAACATTGCGCTCTGGTTGCCCGCCGCCTCGAGCTCTTCCAGGATCATCTCGGAATACCCAACGATGTGGTTCACGGGCGTGCGTAGATCGTGAAGTAGAGGATAGACGCTGTCGGCATCTCTAAGCGGAAGCTCGATGAAAAAGCTTTCCATCATCGACTCTAGATTGCGGGCGCTATCGTCGATTTTAGTCACGTCCTCGCGATAAGCGGCAGCGACGTCGTCGTTCTCAAGAAGAAGTTCCGCGTAGCCAATGACATGGCGCACCACAGTACGAAGCTTGTGCTTCAGCTCGTCTTGATCGGCGGGGTTTAAATTGACAGTTTCCACGGTGTGTCTGTTGATGGAGTTGAGTTTAAGTCAAGTCGCTGACACCAACATGCCGACTATTCCTTAAGCAGCGCGGCTATCTTTCCGAGCAGGCGATCAAGTTCGATTGGCTTAATGTCAAAATCGTCGCAGCCAGCATCGCGCGCCCTGCCTTCGTCTTCACTGAGCGCATGCGCAGTGAGCGCGATGACCGGAATTAAGGCAGTAGCAGGATCGCCTTTCAGCCGCCGAGTCGCCTCCCAACCATCAATGCCGGGCAGACTCAAATCCATAAGAATGAGGTCTGGATTTACTTCGCAAGCTAGCCTTACCCCCTCCTCACCATCGACCGCGATAATCACCGTGTGCCCCCGGCGCACCAACCGACGCGACAGCATGTCTCGGTTTAAATCGTTGTCCTCGACTAGAAGAATGGATGCCATGGCAGTGTCGCTATCGGGTAATAGGCTTGTTCAAGTAGGTTAGTCCGATTTTACCAAGCGACGAATCAAGCCTTGGACTTCTTTAAGCAGTTCGCCCGAGGCGTGGTCACCTTTCCTGAGAATTTCCAGCACATCCCCGTTCAGCACCGCTCGATCTTCAGGGGAAATTTCCTTACCCGTAATCACAACTATCGGGATATCACCATGCTCCGGCCGCTTGCGTAATTCCTCGACAAACTGGATGCCATTCATAACCGGCATAATCAGATCAAGAAGAATGATCGATGGCCTGCCATGCTTGGCAATTACATCAAGCGCGACAGTGCCATTCGCCGCGTTTCGACAAGTCCAACCATCCTTTTCCATGTGCCGGCAGAGTAGCTCCCGTCCGCTCGTATCGTCCTCGACAACCAATGCATAAGGACAGGCATTTTCGTGATACCTGCCGATGACCTTGGCGAGCAACTTCGCATCGACGGGCTTGGTCAGAAATTCGGATGCACCCAGGGAGAACCCCATCTGCTCGTCGTTGAGCATGGTCATCATCACCACCGGAATCGACTGCAGTTCCGGGTCTGCTTTCAGGGTGGATAACACTGCCCAGCCATCCATTCCCGGCATCATGACATCCAGGGTAATAACTGATGGTCGCCACGAGCGCGCAAGTTCCAGCCCCTGCTTGCCGTTGCGGGCCGTCTTGACAATAAAACCCGCCTTGTTCAGCGAACGCATCATCAGGTCCCTGTTATTTTCTTCATCATCGATCACCAGCACGCTGGCGACGATGCCTTCCGAAACCGTCTCCCCGGCAGTCTGGATCGCTTCCTCCGCCGGGCCAGCCACCAAATCCGCAGCAGGGTTTGGTGGCGACGCGTCGTCGAAGACTGCCGGCAAAGTGACGGTAAACACGGAGCCCTTGCCCTCGGTGCTTTCAACCGTCACCGTCCCGCCCATGATCTGACAAAACTCACGAGTAATCGCCAGGCCAAGGCCCGTCCCGCCATAGTTCCTGCTGATCGACTCCTCGGCCTGAGTGAATGCGGTGAAGAGGCGCGCCACCTGCTCCTCGCTCATGCCAATGCCAGTGTCACTGATCTGCATGACAATCACTTCTGCACGCCTTACCTCTTCGCCCTGCCGCCACACTTTGAGCTTCAACACACCGTCTTTGGTAAACTTCGCGGCATTGCCGAGCAGGTTGAAAAGCGACTGACGAGCCTTGGTCAGATCGGCATACATGCGGCCGACATTTGCAGAGCAATCGATCTCGATACGGTTACCGGATTTTTCCACCAGCGGCTGAATGGTCCCGACGACCTCTTCTACCAGATCCTTCACCTCGAACCATTCGTTGAACAGGTTCATTCGCCCCGCCTCGATTTTCGATAGGTCGAGGACGTTGTTGATCAGGCTGAGCAGGTGCTTGCCAGCACCGTTGATCTTTTTGAGATCGGGAATAAAATCATCCAAGCCCTTTTCTTCCGCCTCCTCTTCGAGCATCTCGCTGTAGCCGATCACCGCGTTGAGCGGCGTGCGAAGTTCGTGGCTCATGCCGGCGAGAAAAGAACTCTTGGCACTGTTCGCGCGTTGGGCGGTTTCAGTCGCTTCCTCCAGCTCGTGATTCAGTTCGATCAGTTCGGCGGTGCGCTTTTCGACCTCGGACTCAAGGTGCTCACGATGGCGAGCCAGCTTCCGGTCGCGCGATTCGATTTCACCAAGCATGCGGTTAAATCCATCGACCACTTCTCCGATTTCATCGTCGGTAAGCTTCTCTGCGCGCTGACTGTAGTCCTGACTCTCGGATACCGCGCGAGCCGTCTCCCGCAAGCTGACAATCGGCTTGGAGATGCTGGCGATACACACGTACGACGCCACAAGAAAGAGAAGAAGAAATGCTCCTCCCGCGGCGAGACTGGTCACCAGAGTCTTTTGCTGAGCCTGCGTAACGTAAGAAATGTCAATGTCCGCACCGACCACATAGATCTTTCCACTCTCGGTCTGCAGTGGGATAAACGCCGAAATCAGGTGCCCGTATTCAGGGTCATCGTACTCGTCAAAAACCACCTTGCCGATTTCCGCACCACTGAACAGCGGCTTCAACACCTCACTCGGTTCTTCATAGAGATAGAAGAACTTGGTATCGTCCTCCGCCTTCATCTCCGCCTCGGTAAAGCTCGAGGAGGTGGTGTAGATATGGTCATCGAAACTCATGTACGAATACACGTAGTTCAGCCTCAGGCGCCAGGCATAAGCGTTGAAAATGCGAACATACTTCTGATACTCTTCCTCCGGAATCGATTCGGCATTTTCGATCCGCTCGTGATAGTCCGTCGGCAGGATCGCCTCCACCGCATAAGCCGCCGCAACGAGTTTCTGCTCGATGCCCTCCATAAAGGCATTCTTCTCCTGTCGATAGGTGTACGCCGTGGACAACACAATGAGCATCAGAGTAACCGCGGAGAAGACGAAGAAGATCCTCCCCTTGAGTCCGATACGAAGCCTTCGCCCTGGAGTCGTCGAGTCACGCATTGCCACTGGTCATTCGTGTTGACCGAACCTCCCGCAACAGGCCAGTCTTTGGCATGAATCGAAACGATCCGGAGGACCGAATTGAAGCTGAGGGGCTAACTCCATTCGCCTGCCACGATTTCACAGTTGTTTGCCGCATTCGTCAAGCCTGACCGATCGCTGAATCAGATCTCGACGGCACTGCTCTGGTTGATCGGCATCGGCTCGCCGGCGCCGCCTTAACCGTCTGGTCAGGAGCGCCGTAGAACCACCTACGTCGCTGCACTCATGGCAGGTGCACTGCTTCAGCTACCGCCAACGACGATTGTGCCCCGATTCATCTGCCTGAAAACTGCGCGCACGTTCGCGAAGCAACCGCGCAAGGACATTCGGTCAGCCTACTCACGCTTTCCGGAAGCTGAATCTGACGTGGCGATACAAAGTTATCGGTCTTGGTTCTGCTCAGTTTTTGAATGGCGCTCCCGCAACGAGTCAGCAATGCGTGCGGTCTTTGGGTCGTTGCCGTCACTCGGCCAACCCTCGCGTTGCTTCGAGCGGATACCGTCATTCTCCTCGGTCTGATCGTGGAGCAAAAACACTTGAGTGGGATACGGCATATCGATCGCGTTCTCCGTCAGAGCGGCCTCGATGGCGGTTATGACGCGGTCCTGCACTTGCATCACTTCGGCTTGTGCCGACTTCGTCCACCAACGGGCGCGCAGGATATTCGCCGAATCTGCCAAAGCCACTGCTAGCACTTGTGGGGCCGGATCGCTAACAACCCCCTCTGTATCCTGCAAAACTTTCAGCATTATCTCGCGCGCTTCGGGAATACTGTCGTTGCAGCCAATGCCAACGTCATACTGCGTGCGTCGCGTATCGAAGGCGGTATTGACCTCAACCGCGGTCATGTAGATGTCTCCGTTAGGAATGATGATCCGCCGTCCGTCGTATGTCTTAATATAGGTCGAGCGCGTTTCGATGCTCTCCACCGTACCTTCTTGATCCCCTACCCTGATTTGATCGCCCGTTTCGAAAGGCTGCCGGACCAGCAGAAGGATACCGGCGAGGAAGTTTTGGAGAATGTCCTTAAAAGCGAAGCCGATGGCAACACCGCCGACACCGAGCGTGGCGAGAATATCGGCGGGTTTCACCGAAGGAGCGATGATCGCTGCGGCCACGAGCAATCCGATCAGCAGAATAACCAACCTCGCCAGGCGGGCAAAGACTACGCCCAAGCTTTCGCGATCACCGGTGAAAGACTTTCTCAGCATTTTTGCTGCAAACTTGCTGGCGAAATAAAACAAGACGAGCACCACTACCCCGATGGCGAGATTGGGCAGTAATTTCACCGTGCCATCGATCATGTTATCGATGCGTTCCCAGAGGGTGGCTGAGCTCACGTCGATTTCACCGGTGACATCTTTCGGCGTGTCCGGCACGCCGTCTGCCTGGGCGAGGAAAATGGGCAAATTCGTCATCGGGAGGACGTTACGCGTGCCGCGCGTAGTCGGTTTCACCCAGTCTCCCGGAGAAATCATCGATTTTCCCAAAATGTTTTCTGTGCATCGTGCAGGAGTCAGATTTGCGCAATGCTCTGATGATCGATACAGGGGGGATAGCCCCTCCGGCTTCGTCGCATTGGCCAATCAGCCTTGCTGTTCTCGATTTTAAAATGGGAATGAAGCTCGCTGTTGTTGCTGCTTGAACTCGGTCGATACTCTTCGGAGTGAAGAATCAACGACTCATCGAAAACCTCACCTTGCTCGCTATTGCGCTCGGATCCTTAGCTACTTCGCCGGTGAAGGCTCGAGACGAGGAGAAAGGACTGAATGCCAAGACGGAAATCGAATCCGCGGAGATTGACTCTGTCGTCCGTCAGTTTTTTCCACCGGACTCCGAGGGCGGATTGGCGGTGCTCGTCATTCGAG
This sequence comes from Verrucomicrobiales bacterium, assembly GCA_037969585.1. Taxonomy (GTDB): domain Bacteria; phylum Verrucomicrobiota; class Verrucomicrobiia; order Verrucomicrobiales; family DEV007; genus JBBKXR01. The sequence goes on along the minus strand of JBBKXR010000168.1, from coordinate 4,284 downwards.
CCGGAACAGTCGTTCACCAAAAGGGCTACGGCCTGAAAGACGGAAAGACCCCGATCACTGCGCAGACGGAAATGGGACTGGCCTCGATCAGCAAGCAGTTCGCCGCGATGTGTGCCGCCTTGCTCATCGAAGAAGGCAAACTGAAACTGACGGACAAGGTGTCGAAACACTTACCGGATCTCCCCTTTCACACCCCGGAGAAACAGCGGGAGCTACAGGTCCAAGACTTGCTCTGGCACACCAGCGGACTGGCGAACTTTATCAATGGTGCTGAAAAAGAATCGATCGCCCAATACAAAAAGCAGCACGGCCTCAAGTGGCTCAACAACCGGACCCATGCCGAGTGGTTGGCGACCCAGCCTTTGCGCCGGGCACCCGGGATGGAGTGGGAATACACTAACTCGGGTTATGTTCTGCTGGCACGTATCATCGAAGTCGTCGCCGAAAAGCCGTTCCACGAATTTCAGCAGGAACGAATCTTCGACGTCCTCGGCATGGCCGACACCACGGACAGCAAACGCTTTAATGGCTCCGGCAACATGTCAACGACACTGGAGGATTTCACCAAATGGGATCGCGCCCTGTGGGATGGAACGCTGCTCGGCGAAGAAACTGCGCAGCTCCTGTCTCGCCCCGGAATGCTCGATAACGGCGAGCGGGTCGATTACGGACTCGGCTGGAGACTCGACCACGATAGGAAGGATGAGAATGACGACGTCACCGAGATGTTTCATGGCGGAGTCGGTAGCGCGCCAAGGTCCGCGCGCAACTTCGTGCTGCGCGATCTTCGCCATCGAATCACGGTGGTGTTTTTCGCACGGGAAAATCTGACGTTGACCACGGCCGTAAGAGCTCAGTTCGCCGCCGAAATGCGCGATCAGGTTCTGGCCCTTAAAAACAGTGACCTCCCCTGACAGCTTGGTAAAACTTCTATCACTGCCGGAACTTTATTAAGTGGACCCTGCTTTAAAAAGCCTTCGCTACGCCACGTGCCATGCAGCCATTCCCTTGAGGTGGCCGTCCGATTACTTTTGCATGCTGGCCTTATGGCTGGCCATTGCTTGTCTGCTGCCCAACGAACCTCGCAACCGAGGTCGGTCGGCGTATGGCGCTGTGGGCGCTGGCTGAGATCTACGATAGGTCAATCGCTGACGCGGGACCGATCTGCCGGTCGATGAATGTCGAAGGTGACTCGATTGGGATTCGATTCAAAAATACCGAGAACGGTTTGAAAACCCCCGATGGTCAGTCGCCAAGCGAGTTCGTGATCGCTGGCGATACGGGCGATCTTTTCCCTGCCAAGGCTGCGATCGATGGTGATTCAGTGATCCTGAAAAGCAAGCAGGTCGCCAAGCCAAGGGTCGTGCGTTTCGCCTGGAGCAATGTTGCGATCCCTAATTTGATCAACGGCGACGGCTTGCCGGCATCGATCTTCCGCACCGATCAGCCGAATCATAAAGTGAAGTAGGCCGTTGGTAGTCGAGCACAATCAGGACAGCGATCAGGGGAGCGCTGGCACGCGACGTGTCGCCAATTTTAGAGCAGCCGCTGTCCAAGCTCCCGGTAACCTCACCGCCCCTTCGTCGCCCGATCCAGCAGGCCGTTGTAGATCTTCTTTCGCTCCGACATGCCCAACCCGCGGTTGCGGTGTTCGAACATCTTCACATTGATACCTTCCCGCTGATCGACGGTCAGGCGGGAGACCTTTTCGACCACCTCGCGAGGAATGGTTTCGTTGTCGCGATAACCGTCCGCCTGAAAGCCTTCGCGGACGTTGCGCGCGGCGTTGCGTGCGTCAGCCAGCTGATCCGGCGTCAGCACGCGCGAATCGGGGCCGCCATGTGGACCCGTGCCTCCGCCGCGGGAACCATCACCGATCCGTGTCGACACCTGCACGCTGCTACTCCCGGCAGTCGTCGCCGGCGCTTCGTCGTAGCGAATCGAAATGACTTCGGCACCGGCGATTTTGATTTGGGCGGTGAGGGTTTCAAGATCGGATCGATCGCCCTTCACCTCGACTAGCTGCCAGCCCTCAGGACTGGCTTCCTGAGACACCACGTAGGACTGGCGGGTTTCGAAATCGTAGAGGGTGGCAATGGTATCGTCCTCGATTCGGGCGACGCCGGTGAGGATGAGTGAGCGAGAAATATTCAGCGTGCGCAAAAATGGCGAGCGTTCGCGCAGGTCAGCGAAGTCGTCGCGGGTGACCGGCACGGGCAGGCTATCCGGATACGATTGTGACATCGGGACCTCGCTCTCGCTCTCGCCACCGCCATCGCCCGCACTGACCGGGCCCTTCTCGCCCTCAACTGCGGCGCTCACCGCAGCGACGACTTCCGCGCCCGATACCGCTGTCGTCACCGACATCAACAGCGCTACTGACAGCACTCTGGCAGCCAGCGCACGCAGCAACAAAATCGGAAAATGAACAAACGCGATCAATAGGCAGACAATCTGCCTACGAATCCAAGTTGCTGCGAGTCACGGATTTGCGCACTCGGTTCGACTGTTTGCAGCCAGGCTTTTGCTCAACACAACGGTCCTGACGAGTCGCTGCGTTGTTCGTCTTTCGCTGTGCTCGCACAGCTCACTGACTGTCGTTGCCACTCCGCCGTTTGGGCGGCCTTTGGCTGGCTGATTCGCCCCGCTCAACTCTCACTCCTTGTACTTGAAAAAATCAACTTTGCCATTCTAGCAATGGATCGATCCGGCTGGTACTAGGGCTCTGCAATGGAATAGAGGAAATGCTTACCGCGCAGGAGAATCTCGTTTCCGACCACCACCGGCGAACCATCGATCGCATCATCCAGTTGATTGGTAGCGACCACTTCGAAAGTATCGGCGTCTTTAAATACCACCGTGGTCCCCTCTCTTCCGACGAGATATACATTTCCGTTCGCCGCCACCGGCGACGAATAGACATCACCGAGGCCGGGGATGCGTTCAGGTCCCCAGAGCACTTTTCCGGTGGGTGCATCGACACAAGTGACAATGCCGCTTTTCGCCGAGAGAAAATACAGTCGCTTGCCGGAAAGCAGCGGTGACGAAATGTCCGGCGTGTTGCGATCGATTTCCCAGAGAATCGAATCGCTGCCGACGAGCCCACCTTTTCCACCGAGCCGAATCCCTGCAAAATAGCTACCGCGGAATCCGCTGCCCACGTAGACGTTTTTGCCATCGGTAACAGGCGACGCCACAGGTCGTGAGGTCTGACCTCCGCACCACCATAGCTCGTCGCCGGTTATAAGATCATAAGCGCGCACCTCGTTCTCGCCAGTGACGACCACCTGCGCTTTCCCTTGATGTTCGACAATCAACGGGGATCCCCAGTTCGACGGCTCATCGCGAGCCGCCTCCCACAAAGTTTCGCCGCTGTTGACATCGAGTGCGTAGAGCGCCGATGCGCCCTCGTGGTCCCAGGGGACGACGAGTGTATCACCATGGATCGCTGCGGAATTTCCTTCGCCAAATCCGTTGCGCATACTCATCTCGCCGAGATCCCGCTGCCATTTCAAGTTGCCTTCGAAATCGTAGCAAAAAATGCCGCGCGACCCGAAAAAGCCGATCACTTCCCGGCCGTTGGTTACCGGTGAGTGCGATCCGAAGGCGTGCGTCTGGTGATGCCCTTCGTGTGGCACTTCCTGCACGGCCACTTTCTGCCATATGACATCGCCGCTATTCCGGTCGAGACACATGAGAATGAAACGGTGAGCGTCGCTGGGTGTGCCGCCATCTCCACCGGTTTCTCCGCCACCCGGTCGTCGCGGAGGGTTACCGTCGCTTCCTGCCTGCGCTACCAGACTCGGGTCACCTCCGGAGACAATTTTCCCCTGACCCGCTTGCCCTGCCTTCACCGCTGTCTGCACAAAAACCTTTTCACCCCAGACCACGACTGTTCCACTACCCTCGCCTGGAATCGCAGCCTTCCACTTCACATTTTTCTCCGCGCTCCACTCTACGGGAGGCTTCGATCCCGACGGCGCCGCGCCGCTCGAAGCAGGTCCGCGCCAGTAGCCCCAGTGATCTCCGGTGTCACTTTTTTCCTCGGCTTGGGTCTGCCTTACACCCAGTAAACAGAGCAAGATGAGGATGATTCCTGCGGTCAATAACCAAGGCCTGGAGACCAAAACGACGTTTCGCGAGTTCACTGATATCATAGATCAAATAGAACGGCATTTTGACACAATAGTTTCGGATAGACCACCATCTTTGCGTCAATTCTGGAGCACTTTTAGAGGCCACCGCCGTTTTTTACTCCGATATGAGCGACACTACGCCGACTTC
>JBBKXR010000167.1:0-10159 GCA_037969585.1 Verrucomicrobiales bacterium | reverse complement strand
TCCCCAGTTCGCAGTTTCCCCAGTTCGCAGTTTCCCCAGTTCGCAGTTTCCCCAGTTCGCAGTTTTCCCGGTTTCCCCTGGCGCCCTCCAACAACCCGTAGAAACCAATAACTGACTTTTTCATGGAAACTTACCTAACCTACTCCGCCTCTTGAACAGGCGTGGCCATGAGGGAGGTTTGGCAGAGTAGGGCGTAGTGGCCATTTTGTTTTACCAGATCGGTGTGGCTTCCCTGTTCGATGACCTTACCTCGCTCGAGCACATAGATCCGATCTGCGTTGCGGACGGTCGACAGGCGATGGGCTATCACGAAACTGGTGCGCCCAGTCATCAATCGATCTAAGGCGCCCTGAATCAGCTTCTCGGTTTTCGTGTCGACGGAGGCGGTGGCCTCGTCGAGCAGCAAGATTGGCGGATTCTTGAGGATGACGCGAGCGATGGCGATGCGCTGCTTTTCGCCAACCGACAGTTTCACCCCTCTTTCGCCAACGTTTGTCTCGAGCTTCTCAGGAAGTCGTTCGACAAAATCTTTCGCATTCGCAGCTTCTAGAACTCTCCAGAGTTCTGCCTCATCCGCGTCGCTGTCCGCCAAGCGTAGGTTTTCGCTCACCGTTCCGTTAAATAGAAATGACTCCTGTGTGACGTAGCCGATGGCGCGGCGCAACGATCGCTTTGCCATTGTGTTCAGCGGCAGCCCGTCGAGCGTGATTTCGCCGCCATCGTACTCATAGAATCGGGTTAGCAGGTTAATGATCGTGGACTTTCCGGCGCCAGTGTGACCGACAAAAGCTACCGTCTCTCCCGGTTCAACTGTCAGCGAAATACCCGCGATGGTCTGCGGTCTTGGGCGGCGGGGAGTGGATTTCTCCTCGTTATCATCCAGATCGTCAGCGAGTCCATCTCCGTCATCCCCCTCTTCACCGCCGCGATTGGCGAGCGGCGCCACTTCGGGATAAGTGAACGAAACTTTGTCGAAAACGACATGTCCACGGACCGGCTGCTTCAGTTCGGCGCCGTCGTCGGCATTTTTTTCTTCCACGGCGTCGACGATTTCAAAAACACGCTCAGCAGCGGCCCGCCCCTGTTGAACGATCTGATTAAGCTGATGTAGCCGCGTCACCGGCTCATAGAAAAGCGCCAGGGCGACTAGAAACGTGGCAATATCAGCAAGCCCCGCGTCGTCGGGCGACAATCCATGCTGTCCGGTCATCGCCCAATAGCCTGCCACGCCGATGACTAGCACGTAGCCGAAGTTTCGAAAAAATTCCATCGACGGGCTGTAAGTCGCCCATACGCGCATGATGTGCAGCGTCGCAAGGCGCAACCGATCACTCGATCGATTGAAGCGCGCGTGCTGCTCAGGCTCGCGAGCGAACGATTTGATCTGCTGGATGCCATCGATATTGTCGTGAAGCAGAGAGTTCATCTCGCTGGTCGCGACACGGGTCGCCCGATAACGACTGGGTGCCGTGTAGGTGTAGGCGATCGCTCCGAGGATCAGAAAAGGCAACGGAATCATCGCCACTGCACCCACCGCCGGATTGGTCAGGCACAGGAAAACCCCAAATCCCAGGATTTGTAAAACTGCCACCACCCCCTGCTCAATGCCGTCGATGAGCACGCGCTCCATGGCCGTGACGTCTTCGGTTACGCGGGTCATGATGTCGCCGGTACGCTTATTATCGAACCAGGTCATCGGCAGGCGCTGAATCTTGCGGTAGAGGTCCGAGCGGATATCGAAGATCACCTTCTGCTCGAAGGTGTTGTTGAGGACGATGCGCAACGCATTGAACAAGTTCGTGCCGACAAAGGCCGCTAGCGCGATACCGACCACCGACCACAGCCGATCGGTATCTCCAGCCGGGATTATCTCGCCGAGCACGACTTTGGTCACTTGAGGAAACACCAGCATCAGTCCGGTCATGATGATCGCGCACGACAGCTGGGCAGTGGCGAGACCGGGATAGCGCTTTAGGTAGGCAAAGACTCGGAGGATGGTTTTCATGTAGGCGTCCGGGGAATCCCGGTGAAATTATGTCGATATCGTGTATTTTTCCGACGCGCAAAGCTCTGCAGCGGTTGTACATCGATCGATGGTGGAGTTTGGCGAACGGAACACTGGATTCCCCGCTGGCATTTATCAACGTCTGCGGAGACAGTGTCCCAGTCGAAGCTACCTGCGACGGCTCTAAAAGAGGCAACGAACGATCGAAGACGGCAACATGGCTCGGAAAAAGAAACGCTCCATCTTTTTCTATCTGTTTTGGGGACCCCTGTTGCTGCTCACCTTGATGGTGCTCGGGTGCAACCTCTGGGTGATCATCTCGACCAGCGACGAGATTTATTCCTCGGTCGATGACATCGATTCAAACACGGTCGGAATGGTGCTCGGCACCTCGAAAAAGGTAGCACCCGATCAGCCAAATTTGCACTTTGAGCATCGTCTCGAAGCGGCCGCCAAGCTCTTTCATGCCGGCAAGGTCCAGCATCTACTGGCCAGCGGTGACCGTGATTCCAGATACTACAACGAACCGCGCGACATGACGCGCAAGCTAATGGAACTCGGCGTGCCCGCCAATGCGATCACCGCTGACAATGCCGGCTACCGGACCTTCGATTCGGTGGTCCGCGCCCGGCGTGTGTTCGGTTTGCGGCGCATGACCATCATCACTGACGATTTCCATGTCGCTCGCGCATTGTTTATCGCCAAAAAAGAAGGCATCGATGCCGTCGCCCTGCGCAGCGAACCGGTCGACTACAAATTATCGTTCAAGGCGAGGGCACGCGAGTATCTGGCTCGAGTCAAGGCGGTGCTCGACCTCTACGTCCTCGACACCGAGCCGAGCCTGCTCGGTGAGCCTGTAGAGATCCTCGTCGGCCACGATCACCGAAACGAGCCGGTCGCGATCGAACGCTGACTTTTCCTGACCCTAGACATGTCAGAAACGGTCAACGAATTAACGACGATTCCCGCCTTCAAAGAATGGCAGATCGTGTGCTCGGCTTTGGCCAGCGGTGAGCAAATGCTGATTCTACGCAAAGGCGGAATCGCCGAAGGCCGCGAGGGATTTCGCTGGCAGCACTCGCGATTCTTACTATTTCCAACCCAGTTTCATCAGCAGGCGGAAGGCGTTCGCGGAGATCGGTCAATTATTGCTATGAACGCCGATCAGCCTCTCGCGCTCGATCTGTGGACCGAGACGGTAGCTACAACTCGCATCAGTGATTGGTCTCTGGTCGAAAGTCTCAGCCCCTACCACATCTGGACGCCCGACGTGGTCCGCGAACGTTTCGCGTGGGGTGACGAACCCGGTCTCAGTGTCGCCCTGGTTCGGGTTCGACGACTGGCAAACCCGTGGCAGATCGCCGACGCTAACCGCAAAGCTTTTGGGGGTTGCCGGTCTTGGTTGAAGCTGCCACTCAGCGAATGGCCCGCGGATCACTCATTGCAAATCGCCAATGCAAGACCAATAATCGCCGACGATGAATTTGAACATCGGAGCGCAGAGATTCGCAAAATAATCGACCTGCCCTGCGACTAATCAGAGTTCACACTCAACGCTTCCGATCGACCACCCGCCATCGAATCGAGCCGGAATGCCCGAATATCACGAGCGTAGCCTTTCGGCTTAAAACTAAGACGCTCAACGCCTACCGCTCGGCCCTCGATTGCCGACCAAGTCTGTTCGTCGACGACTACTTCGCCTCCTTCCGCGCAGTCGCACAAACGAGCCGCGCGATTAACACGCTCGCCGATGACCGTGTAGTTCAGGCGGTCGTTGGAACCCATACAGCCAACCACGACGTCACCGGTAGCGACACCGATGCCGACGTGAATCTCACGCCCGGTTTCGGCGCTCAATTCAACTCTTCGCTCAATCATTTTCAGCGCGCAACGAGCGGCGTTGCCAGCATCGTCAGGATAGCTTTTTGGCGCTCCAAAGATGACCATAATCTCGTCACCAACGAACTTGTCGATGACACCATTGTGTTGGTAAACCACCTCGGTCATCGCCGTCATGTGCTCGTTCAGCAAGGCGATAATCTCGCCCGGATTCATGCTCTCCGTCATCGCCGTAAAGCCGCGAATGTCGCAGAACAAAACCGACGCCGTCCGCGTCTCGCCGCCAAGCTCCAGTTGGCCCTCGATCAATGCCTGAGCGACCGCCTCATCCGAGACTTTGCCAAGCAAGTCGCGAATCTGCTCCTTGGTCTCCAAGTGGCCTGCCATCTCATTGAATGAATCAGCCAATTGACCGAATTCGTCATTCGATCGCACCGGCACTCGAACTTGAAAATTGCCACCCCGCAGCTGCTCCGTCGCCCGCACCAGATCTCGAATCGGTTGCGAGAGTCGCCTCGAAAATATCCACGACAACAACAGACCCAATAACGCCGCCGCCAGACCGATGCCCGAACCTTGCAATCGCAACGAACGCAAATCGGCATGCAACTGACTCATCGGAATCAAGATTACCTGATATGTCGGCGGCAGAGCCCCACCCGAACTGAGCAGATCGCAAAAAACCCGGTAGTGCGAATGCCCATCTTCGCCATTTGCACGCGATGCGGTCGCCGCGCGAGCCGCGGAATCGACGCTCAACTCATCGTCAAAATAGGCGCCCTCCGTATCCGACCTAGCCTTGACTGCTCTCCGCAAACGCTCGGCCAACAAAGTTTCAACCTCAGATTTCACGCCGACGGGAAGCGTGCCGGCAAACAACACTTCATCCGCCAGAATTCCGGAATACAGACGCCTTCTGGTGCCCCCGAGAATGCCGGCCGGCGGGGCATTTTCCTCCATCTCCCCAGAAGGCGGGCGACTATGTAACGGCATGCTGCGTCGCTCGGCTCCGGACGGATCCACGATTTGCCCCATGACCACCGCGCCGAGAGGCGTCCCGGCACCTTCTGCCGCATCGGCATCTGCAAACACCGGCGCTACCACGACTTCGACCAGTTGCGCCTCCACCGCCGCAGTCGAGTCATTTTCTGCTACCGCTGGAATGACAAGGTAGCCAACCTGTCTCGACCGCAGCCCTTGCGGAGCGCCCAGTTTGCGAAGCGGCCCACGCGCAGCATCAGGAATGGTGAACGGTCGATCCCCAATGGGATGCACTTTACCGTTCGCATCGACTAGAAGCAGCAATCTTGAGGGAGCGGGCGGTTCCTCTTCAGGCTTTCCCCCGTCAGTCTCTCGATCTCGCTCCTGAGAGCGTCGTCGTCGTTCCGTCAGAGGTTCGATATTCTTAAGTGCATCGTCGCCAAAGTCATTTTCGACGAACAAGCGCCGTATTTCAGGTAGTTGAGCCAGTCGCTCCACCGAAGTAGCGACCGCCTCCAACCGAGAGCGACGCATTTCCAAAAATCGATCCGCCTGCTCATCGAACTCCTCCTCAGCCAACCGCGAGTAAGTCGCCCGAACCTTTTTCTCGGTCTGAGAAATCACCATCGCGGTGACCAGAACAACCGCCAGCAGCACCGCCAGCATCAGCTTGGTTTGAAATCTCATACCCAATTCATCGTGAGCCACCAGCCCGGTTAATGTCGACGGCAAATTTAGCCGCTCGATGATGAAACTCCACCCAAGGCCCAATAGTCGCGATCGAACCGCGGCAACACGGGCTTTATCTATGACGCCACGGCTAGTGCACCCTTAAAGCGAGCGCCCGCTACGGAATCGACGATTAAGGGACTGACAACTAAGGGACAGTCCCTTTATAATAGACAATTCGACCGCTTAGTGTTTTTTGCCCGCCTAGCCTCGCATTTCCTCTCCCCTACAGCCCCCGTAAGACTTGATCGGCCGAGCGGCCGCCGAAATCGAGCCAAGTTTCTCCGTGGAGCAACTCTGCCAGGACTGGCACTTCGGGGAGCATTTCTTCCAAGATCACCCGATTCGAGATCGAAGCGCTATCCCTCTCGTCACGGCAGTGATTGAGAAAAATACCCGCGCATCGCAGCCCGCGCCGCTCGATCGCCGCTACGGTTAACAAAGTGTGATTGAGCGCGCCGAGCTTGTTGTCGATCACCAACAGCACCGGTGCAGAGAAGTCGACCGCCAGATCGGCCATGGTCACTCCGCCCGGTGCGAGCGGTACTTCCCAACCTCCGGCCCCCTCGATCAGCAACCATTCGTAGCCGAAGTCGCTACCCAGCGTTTCCGCAGCGGTCACCAGTTCGTCGCGATCCACCTCGCGATTCTCGATCCTTGCGGCGACCAGTGGCGCTGCGGGAGTTTTCAGCCAACACGGATTGACGGTATCGATCGAAAGCTCGCCCGCCACCGGTTCGGCACTGGCCTCGAACAGAGCCAGCGCGTCATCGCGATCGCCACAGCACAGCGGTTTGTAACCGACCGCTCGACCTCCCGCCGCGTTCAAAGCTCGCAACAGAGCCGCAGTGACGAAGGTCTTACCGACCCCCGTGTCCGTTCCTGTAATAAAAAACCTCGTTGCTCGTTTGCTCTCTTCGTTCATACCGAAGCCTCGATTTCCTGCAGCAGCGACTCAGCGATAGCGTCGGCCCGCTTCTCGATGTAATCCGCGTTCCGCCCCTCGATGAGCACGCGCACCAGATTTTCGGTTCCGGAATAGCGCAGCAAAACGCGACCGGCATCGCCCAACTCGGCTTCGGTATCGGCAACCAGCTTCATCGATCCGGTTAAGGTTTCGAGCGGAGGCTTGGCATCAATCTTCAGATTCCGTTGAGCTTGCGGAAATCTCGTCAGCACCTTGCGCAGTTCACTGAGCGGCAGTTCGCGACGCCGCGCAATCTGCAAAATCTGCAGCGCCGCGATCAGCCCGTCACCCGTCGTATTGTGATCGCGAAATATCAGATGCCCACTCTGCTCACCACCGAAATTGAAGTCGCCCTTGCGCATCGCTTCGATCACGTATCGGTCCCCGACGCCAGCCCGCAGCACCTTGCCACCCCGCTCACTCAGGACATCGTCGAGACCAAAATTGCTCATCACCGTCGCCACCAGCGTGCCATTTTTGAGCTCTCCTCGCTCGATCATGTCCGCGGCGGCGATCGCCAGCAGCTCGTCACCATCGAGAGCCGACCCCGTTTCGTCACAGAGCAGAACCCGGTCCGCATCACCGTCGTGAGCGAGACCCGCATCGGCACCATTTTCCCGCACCAGCGCCTCGATCACTGCAGGGTGGGTGCAGCCGCAATCCCGGTTGATGTTTTGTCCGTTCGGCTCGTCGAAAAAATTCAGTACCTTGGCACCGAGCATCTTCAACACCCGACCGCTAGTCTGATAGGCAGCGCCTTGAGCCGCATCGAGCACCAGGGTCATACCTTCGAGAAGGCCACGATTATCGTGCACCGAAGCCAGTGCTCGATGCTCGTAGCGATGCGCAGCGTCATCGATCGACGAAATGCGACCCAACTTGTTCGGCGCAGCGCTACCCGGCGATCCAGCGGCCTCACTCAGTGCGATCAATCGCTGCTCGATTTCCAGCTCGACCGCATCGTCGAGCTTGTAGCCGTCACCACCAAAAAATTTCACCCCGTTGTCCTCCGCCGGATTGTGCGAAGCCGATATGACGATGCCGAATGCCGCACCGAGTTCGCCACACAACACCGCCACAGCCGGTGTCGGCACCACCCCGGCCAGTCGCACGTCGACCCCGGCCGCGCTCAAACCTGCAGCAATTGAATGCTCCAGCAGATCCCCCGACAGCCGCGTGTCCTTGCCAATCACACACAGCGGCCAACGACCATCCTTCGCGTAACGCGGCACCAACACCTCCGCCGCCGCCGCTCCAAGAGCCAGCATCGTGGTCGCGGTTAGAGGCTCGACCCCCGCGCGTCCGCGAATTCCATCCGTGCCGAACCATCGGCGTTGCTGCGATTCACTCATAACCAAAAAACTAAATACTAAGACTGAATCGGCGCACCACGCCGCTCTAAATGCCAGCGTAAAAAATTACGCGCACGGATAACTCGAAAACTCCGTCACACCAGCAGAAAACTCCCCTAACTCGACCCAGTGCAGGCGCGTCAGCGAGACCTGCGGACGCTCCGCAGCAATCAAAGCCGACGACACCACTGCGGCTTTGCCATCGCCCCAAGCACCATCACCCGGAAAGCTCGAAACGGCCGCCGACGCGATCGATGTTCCCGGATCGGACACGATCCGCTGATCCTGCTGATTGCCGACATGACCTTTGAGCAGATACCAGACCGCAACCGCCACCAACAGAGACGCGATCTTTGCCTTCCAGTGATTTAAAATTCGTTCCTTCATCGCTATCGCGGCATCATCAACCGGTCACTTCCGACTCTCCATCGTCACCCTCTTCATCATCTGAGTCGAAATCACTATCGCCATCGAACAGCAATTCGTTCAACCGTTCGCGCAGAGCTTCCGCCTTTAGATGGCGCTCCAAGTTGCCATTAAACGCCAGCGAAATGGTCCCCGTTTCCTCCGAAACAACGATTGCGATAGCGTCCGATTCTTCGGTTACCCCCATCGCCGCCCGGTGGCGCAAGCCGATGCTTCGGTCTGAAAATTCCCGCTGATTGAGCGGAAAAACGCAACCCGCCGCCAGGATTCTTTCATCCCTCAAACGCAATACCATGCCACCATCGTGCAGCGCCGTGCTCGGATAAAAAATCGTGTGAATGATCGCCTCCGACATTCGGCAGTCGAGCTCGACTCCCGTCTCGTGCAGCGACTTCAGATCCATGCCGCGCTGAATCGCGATCAGGGCGCCGATGCGCTTGTTGGACAACAATTGCACAATCTCCGCCAATTTTTCTGTCGCCTCTTTGGCTCCCTCGTTGAACGACGAGAACAATCGATAGCTGCCCAGTTCCGTCACCGCGCGCCGCAATTCAGGCTGGAAAATTACCACCATCGCCACCGCCAGGAATACCGACACACTCTTCAGAACCCAACTGACCAAGGTCAGTTCGAGGATCTCCGAAAGCAAGGTGAGCACGATCCAGGCCGCAATCAGACCGGTCAGGATACGCGCGCCCGGCGTCGCGTGAAAGAAGCGGTAGCCCTGATATACGACGACCCACAGAATCAAAATGGTCAGCCCGTCCCGCCAATTCCGGTAGACGAAATCACCAACATCTCCCAAAGCCTGTGTGATAGTTTCCAACATGAAAGTGCGCTCGGGAGGACGGAAACGATCGATAGAAAACCAGGCAGTGAAAAAATCCCGCCTAACAATGGCACCATGCGGCAGCCGGCGGGACTGCCAACAATAACACAGCCTTGCGCGCCGGTCTATGTACCGCCTGCATCGATCAGCGATTCTGCGATGCGCAGCGCATCCGCATTTTCCCGAACATCGTGAACCCGATGCAGGAGTACACCACGAGAACGCAACAACGCCGTCAAAGCCGCCGTCCCAACAGCGCGCTGAGCCGCATCCGGCCGATCCAGAGCCGTCCCGATGAAGCCCTTGCGCGATACCCCGAGGAGCAACGGACGCTGCAACGATTCGAACTCAGCAATGCGATTCAGCAATTGCCAGTTATGCGAATCCAACTTGCCAAAACCAATACCCGGATCAAAAACGATTGCTTCGTCCTCGACCCCCTCCGCCAAAGCAAGTTCACGCTGACCGTCGAGAAATTCCGCCACCTCAGCGACCACATCGCCGTACGCCGGATTCTTCTGCATCGTCCGCGGCGTGCCCTGCATGTGCATCAGCACGAGACCCGCCTTGAATTCCGCCACCACCGCCGCCATCTCGACATCGCCGCACAGAGCGGTGACATCGTTGACGATCGACGCGCCCGCCTGACACGCCTCGAACGCCACCGCCGCCTTCGACGTATCGATCGAAATCACACAATCCGGACAATGTTCGCGCAGCGCTTCGATCACCGGCAGCACCCGACGAGTTTCCTCTTCGATCGATACCTCGCCCGCCCCCGGTCGTGTCGACTCACCGCCGACATCGATGATTTTTGCCCCCGCACTCACCATCTGCCGCGCGTGTTGCACCGCAGCCTCCTGATCAACAAAGGCCCCACCATCGGAAAACGAATCCGGCGTGACATTGAGAATACCCATCAAAACGCCCGCGTCGCCCGCGCCGAGTTCGAACCTGTGCTGTCGACATTGCCAAATCACTAGAACGCCACGTTGCCGAAGAAGTTCATGTAGTGCAAGCAGCGGCAACGG
>JBBKXR010000166.1:0-8715 GCA_037969585.1 Verrucomicrobiales bacterium | reverse complement strand
CGAAATGCCGGCCTGTTTTCAAAAATATCACGCGCCGTTCACCTGGGGAAAGACCGCTGTCGACTCAGTGAAAAACTCGATCGCACTCGAAGTGTGCGCTCAGATGGCCCTCGGCACTTGGCAACTGAATCCTGACGTGGCGCCTCTGCCCGGGCATATTCTCGACAAGCACTACCTGCGCAAGCACGGGCCGGGTGCTTACTACGGGCAGGGGAAGGGGTGAGGTTTGTTGGGCAGTTTTTAAACTGCCTCAGTGGACGCGCGAGCCTCATCCCGACGGATGCTCTGTAAGCAGATTGAAAATCTGCGCCACCTTACTCGACGATCATGTTGCCCTTCATGATGATCCAGTGGCCGGGAAATGTGCACAGGTAGGGATAGGTGCCCGGCTTTTCGGGGGCGTTGAAGCGCAGCACTTCGCCGGTGTCGGGGTTGAGCAGTTTGGTGGCGTGGAGGATCTTGTCGGACTCGGGAATGAATCCCTTCGCCAGTCCGCCGGGATCTTTGGCCATTTCATTGCCGGCCATACCGACTTCCTCGAGCGCGCCGGGTTCGACGATGACCAGATTGTGTTGAGTAGCATCCGGATTGAGGAAGGTCAGCTTCACCGCTTGGCCAGCTTTGACGATAAACTCGGTAGTGGTGTACATCAGGCGCTCGGGCAGGCAGGATACTTCGACCTTGGCGAGGTTCTTCTGACTGTCGAACTGAGCCTCTTCAGAGTTTCGAGTGGTGATGCCCTCGGTGATCTTGCTGTGTTTCTGCCAGGATTTGGAGAACGTCTCGAGTTCGGGGTGGGCGGCGATAAATTCGGGTTTATCCTTCCAATGCTGACCGAGTGCCTCGGAGCCGAGCGCGCACTGCGCCGCGTATTTCAGGTAGTTACCCATGGGTTTTTTGAGAACGGGAAGGACGGCCTCGAGCGCTTGTTTGCTGCCAATGTAGGTAGCGGCATTGATCGCTTCCATGCGAACGATGCCGTTGTCATCCTCGGCGCGGAGGGCGAGGTGGGCGATTGTATTCTTACAATCGTGGTGGCGTAGCTGGCGCGTGGCTGCAGCGCGGGCCAGATGGTTGTCGCAGGTGAGTAGTTCACCGAGTAGCTCGGGACGATAGGCATCAATGCTTTGGAACATCCACAGCGCTTCCAGCTGATGATGGCGAAAGCGTTCGGCTTTGGAGTCAAGCTTAGCCAGCCAGTTATCGAGGGCCTTCTCGACGTCGGCTGGGGCGTGATGGTCGCGCAGTTCACTCTTGCTCCAGTAGCGGTAGCGGTATTCGCGACGTTCGAGATTCTGCACCAGCTGATCGACCGTGGCATCGGCGATTTTCGGCGGGTCTTGTAGCGTTGCGCCTCTGGGAACGATGCGCCATATGCGTCCTGATTTGCGATCACGACGGGGGTCGCGCAACGAGTACTGAGCGTGGCCTTTGATCGGGTTATACCAATCGCTGATGTACATCGCTCCGCGTGGCCCATAGCGCAGGTCGACGGGAATGAAGCTGAGGTTTTCGGAAAAGATCAGATCGGTAACGTATTCTTCATCGAAGTGATCTTCGTGCTCGACCCACTTGTGGATCTCGACGCGGTTGGTGGGTTTGTAGCGATTTTTGATGAAGCCACCCTGGAGCTCTTCGGGCCACATCGGAAAATCAACGAACTCGTGACCGCAGACGCCGGAGTAAGCGGTCAAGCCAACCGCTTTCGGATGTTGCTCAGGATAGGGTGGGTTGGTGGCGTGAAAGGCGCTGGCGAACACGGGGTGACTGGCGACGTGATTGCCCCAATCATCGTAAGTGACGCCCCAGGGATTGGTGTTCGGGTAGGCGCCGAAGGCGGTCAGTTTCTGGTTCGATGGATGCCAGCGAAACCAGGATGAATTCTTGGCGCGGACCGGGCCGTAAGGTGTTTCGACCTGGCTGTTGTGAAAAATCGATTCGCGAAACATGATGTCGCCGTCGGGCGTCCAGACGAAATCGTGCAGAGCGTGGTGCGAGTCCTCGCAGCCGAAGCCGGTTAGCAGATGGCGACGGTAATCAGCTTTGCCGTCGGCGTCCGTGTCGCGCAGATGGGTGAAATGCGGCTCTTCGGAAACCAGGATGCCGTCGCCATAGATCTCGAACGACAGGGGGATGTTGACGTCGTCCGCCCAGACGGTCGATTTGTCGGCTTTGCCATCCCAATCAGTGTCTTCGAGGATGACGATCTTATCGTTCGGTTCCGCGCCGGGATAGACGTGGGGATAGGTAGTCGAGCAGCTGACCCAAAGTCGACCGCGGGCGTCCCAGCGCATCGAGATCGGGCAGGCGATGTCGGGAAAATCTTCTTCGCTGGCAAACAGATTGACCTCGAAGCGGGGATCGACGCGGAAGGCGGCGCGTTCATCGGCGGGTGACATCCACTCGTTGGCACCGCGTGAGTCGGCGACGGCCTCGAGCGGCGGAAGGTTGGAGTCGTCGACCGGCGTGTCGCCGAAGCTCTTGCCGCCGGCGATCTCCCATGCACGCGACTCGCGGTTCGCGGTCATGATTTCGAAGTTGCGCATCGCCGGTAGGAAATCGAGGTAGCCGTGATCTTTATTACGTCCGCCGGTATAGTAGAAAGTGTTAAGTGGACGGTAGCGGCGGAAATACTGACGGTTTTTGTCGACCAGAACGCCGCGCAATTCTCGGTTCGGTTCGGGAGCGGACTCACCGAAGGTTTCGTGAAACAGTTGTTCGGAAAAAATGCGATAGCCTTCGTCGAGTAGGTGAGCTCCGTTGAAGGTGAGGTCGATGTCAGCGTTGGCCATCGCGGCTTTGGTGACATCGAAGACATTGGCGTATCCGACTTTCTCGGTTGCCGCGACTTCAGCGATCGCTCTGGCGTAGACGGCGATCCGTTCATTATTTAGATCGGCGGCGGGCACACCTTTGACATTCTCGTTGGCGATCGGCGAGATCAGTACGATACGCGGTGCAGTCTTGCCGTTGAACGCGCTGGTCTTGAGATCGATCAGCCAGGTGGCGAGACGGGCTTTGAAAACATCGATGGCTTCGGTGCCTGCGAACGATTCGTTGTAACCAAAGGCGGCGAAAATGACGTCGATCTTTTCCCGAGTCAGGTGTTGCTTGACCGTGGCGAAGTTGTCGGGACGCGGCTGCAGATCGACTTCGTCAGCCGACCAGGAGAAATTGCGCACGACCAGCTTGTGGTCGGGGTGGGCGAGGTGCAGGAAGCTTTCGAAGTGAGCGAACTCCTGAGCGCGGTCGAGCAGGGTGTTGCCGATAAAAGCGATGCGGTCGCGCTTGTTCAACTTCAGGGGAAGTGTGGTCGGGACGGGTTCGGTTTTTTCCGGGTTAGCGGCGTTTTCGGCGTAGATGCCATACTTGGCCAGTTCTGGATTCTTCGACGGAGCGGTTTTCTCGGCGTAGCGATTTTTCGCGTCCTGATCGTTCTTCATTCGATTTAAATCAGCTCCGCTACCGGCGCCGATATTGCCTTTATTGCCGGTCTGCTTTTTCGACGCACTGACTTTTTTCGAGGTGTCGGGCTTTTCATCGAGTGTCCATTCAGCCGCATTCATCAGCAGTCGGATGACGGGCTCGTTTTTGAAGTTGTCAGGGTGACCGAGCGTGGTCATGAACACCTTGCTGCCCCACTCATTGGTGAAGGTCCAGGCGATCGGGAAAGTCATCGTTTCTGTTAACTCGTGGCTGCCGAACTGATTGGTGATTGTGCCGACCCGTTTATTGCCGCGTCCAGTGCCGTTGAGGAGTGCAGTTGCACCTTTGGCGAGCTCGGCTTTGTAGAGGTTGCCGTTGACTTCGAAGTCGGCGGGAACTCCGCCGAGGATAGGATGCTTTTTCTGAGCGGGAATGATGTCGACTTCAGTGCGCTCGGAAATGTGCACAAAGTAGGGCGAACCAAGAACGCGAGCGCCGAAGTCGTGGTTCCATTTCGCCTGTGGATGATCCTTTGGATAGTTGAAGGCGTGATTGCTGGTGCGTAGACCGATGATCGGTTTTCCGGAAGTCACGTAGTCAGTGATGTGCTTGAGCTGGTCGTCAGGCAGGGCCAGGAAGCGCATGAAGAAAACCGCAAGATCAGCTTCGGCGAGCGCTTCGAGACCGGGCACATGCACCTTGTTTTTGCCCATCTCCGGATTGCCGGGCGGAACGATGACGGTAGTTCTGTAGCCGGCGGCGTCAAAATTCTTCGCCAACTGTGGGATAGTCTTGTCTGCGTCGTAGTGGGTCGTGCCGGCGACTAATACGACATGCTTCCCGGGTGCGGCCTGGCTGCACAGCGGGAGTCCAGAAACCGTGGCAAGCACGAGTAGGGTGAGAGAAAAAGCGTGGCGACTCATACCGCAGTTTGTCTCGTACCAGTGGCGGTTCGTCAAATGCCGAGCCTCGCGGGGATGCGTTGTTAACCAGCAGTCCCAGCGGGTCCACGGTGCTTTTTAAGCGTGCCGTGCATTTCTTCCATTTTGTGTTGAAGGTAACAAGTCGGCGCTGCAGCGTTCGAACCGATCCCATCAACAACGAGAGAATGAAAAATCTATCTGGCACTGCCGTCTACACCGCCACGCTGTTTCTGGCGCTTTCGACTCACGCGTTTGCAGCCGACGAAGAGCCAATCAACATCTCCGGAATCTATCCGCACCTGACGATGTGGAACGAAGAGGGCGAGTGCGGTACTGGTGCGGTCGTTCCCTGGCAGGGACAATTGTGGGCGATCACTTACGCGCCGCATCAGCCGAAAGGCTCATCGGATAAACTGTATCGCGTCACACCGGATTACGTTCAGCACATCTTCGAAGGCAGTGTCGGTGGCACGCCGGCAAATCGAATGATCCATCGGGAATCGCGACAGTTGCTGATCGGGCCCTATGTGATCGATGCGCAAAGTCAGATACGGGTGATCACTCCTGCGGCTATGCCGGGTCGATTGACCGGAAACGCGCGGCATTTGAGTGCTCCGGAGGGTAAGGTTTACTACGCGACCATGGAGGAGGGGCTCTATGAGGTCGACCTGAGCACGCTCGAGGTGAAATGCTTGATTCGGGATGGCAACGGCGGTAGTCCGGCGAATGCAATCGATAGCGAACTTCCCGGCTACCATGGCAAGGGACTCTACTCGGGACAGGAGCGATTGGTGTATGCCAATAACGGCGATCGTGGTCCGCGGGTGCGAGTTGATCCGACGGTGACTTCAGGTGCGCTGGCAGAATGGTTCGGCGAAGGTGACTGGCAGTTGGTGCGGCGAAATCAGTTCACCGAGGTCACAGGACCGGGGGGAATCAACGGTAGCGAGAATCCCGACAGCGATCCGATCTGGTCGATGGGGTGGGACGCGAAGTCGGTCATCCTCGCGCTGCTCGAAGGTGGGGAGTGGCACTATTTTCGATTACCCAAAGGCAGTCATAGTTACGACGGCGCGCACGGTTGGAACACTGAGTGGCCGCGCATTCGCGAGATTGGCGACGGGGAGGATTTTTTGGCGACCATGCACGGAACGTTCTGGCGGTTTCCTTCCAGCTTTTCGTTAGCGAATTCGGCAGGCATCGCACCCCGTTCGAACTACCTGAAAGTGATCGGCGACTTTTGCCGTTGGGGAGAGCGCGTTGTGTTTGGCTGCGACGATTCGGCGCAGGCAGAGTTTCTTAACACTCGATCATTCAAGGCGGCGCACGGCGCGCCCAGGCAATCGAACTCCAACCTTTGGTTTGTTGAACCGGAAAAGCTCGACCAGTTCGGACCAGTGATTGGCCGGGGCTCGGTCTGGTTGCGCGACGATCTAAAAGCGGGCGAGGTCAGCGATCCGTATCTGTTCTCTGGATACGATCACCGTCAATTGCACCTGTATCACGAGTCGGAAAGTACCGTTACTTTCACGGTCGAAATCGATCGCGAGGGGCACAACGAGTGGCAGTTGTTGCGTAAATTTTCAGTGCCGTCAGGCAAGGCCTTGTCGCATGTGTTCGGCGAAAGTGAAGCCGATGGAGGCGCCTGGGTTCGCCTTAAAACTGACGCCGACGCGATCGGTGTAACGGCACATTTTCAGTATCGCAACGATGACATTCGCGGCGAGGAAAATGCGGCGATATTCGCCGGTATTGCCACTGTCAGAGAGTCTGCGCCCACCACTGGAGTGATGCGCAGTCTCAGTCACAATCGGCTTGGCTTAGTGGCTGAAGTCGATGATGAGATTCGCTATTACGAAATCAACGAGAAGATGGAGTTCGTCGCGATCGACGATGACGCTGCGGCGGTCGATCTGGCGAGAGCGGTCAGGCAGCCCGAGAAATCAGTTTCGGTGGATGACGCGTCGGTGCTGCTGATTGAGGATGGTAAACGCTATCGGCTGCCAAAAAATGATGCCTACGCCGTACCGCTGCAGAAGCCGGAAGCGGTTGTCGAATCAGGCAAGACTCTGGCGGATGCCCTCGATCAAAGCTTGGCGATGGGCTCGAAGGTCAGTGTTAGTGCCACGCATCAGGATTACGTGGCGAGCAACGCGGTCGATGGAAAACTCGACGATGATAACGCACGTTGGATCGCTCCCGGAATGTCACCGGGTTGGATCGAGATCGATCTCGGGGAAGAGAAAACCTTTCGCAATCTTTGGGTGGTTTCCGGCTGGAACAAGGATCCTCAGTTTGTGGTATCGAATTTCGACGTTCAGCTCAAAAACGGCGACAATTGGCAAACGCTTCCGCAGGGCGAAGTGCGCGGTAATCACGAGATCGAGTTTGAGCTGCAACTCGCCGAGGCAGTGACTGCCCAGCATATCCGTGTCGCGGCGAAGAACACGGGCTTCCTGCGCATTTACGAGATCGCGATTTTCGAGCAACGGCCGGACATCGCGGTGGCGTCGATTCAGGGATTTGGTCCCGCACGAATTTGCCGCGAAGCTGCGACCGAACGCGATCTACTGAATGTGCACGGGACCTTTTACGAATTACCGGCACGCAATGCGCAGGGGATGGCCAAGGTCCGTCCAATCGCTACCCACAATCTGGCGGTGCAGGATTTTTGTTCGCACAGTGGACTGTTGTTTTTCACCGGCGTCGACAACGACACGAAGAGTGATCACATTTTCCGAAGTGCTGACGGTGGAGCCGCCGTCTGGGCGGGAGTGATCGATGATCTCTGGCAACTCGGTAAACCACGTGGTGAAGGCGGACCTTGGCAAGACGCAAAGGTTAATGCAGGAGAGCTATCAGATGCCTATTTGATGACGGGCTACGACCGCAAGGCTGTTACCTTGACTTCGACCAATGCGGCGAAGATCTCGCTGGAGGTCGATGTCGATGGTACTGGCCTGTGGATTCCTTATCGCGGATTCGCCCTGGCGGTCGGGACGCCGATCGAGCATGAATTTCCGGCCGGCTTCAGCGCCTATTGGGTTCGAGCGACCAGCGATGTCGCAACCACGGCGACGGTAACGTTTCGCTATGATTAACAGGGCACTTGTGGCAACCCCGCGACAGATGATCGAAAAAGATATTCAGAAATGAATAACGGCTCCGCCGGCACGCTATGAAACCCGCCCCTGCGGGCTACGACCCTTTTCCCGTATGCAGCGTTGCTCGTCAGTCGTGGAGCTTGCTCGACTTCTTCCTTGCGCCTTGCCAGACGAAAGAATGACCGCAGTACTCCATCACTGGGTTTCCGGAGGTGCCCTAAAAGCCGATCGCGCAGACCAGTGGGCGACGACTGCGGCTCGGTTCGGTCAGGCTTGAGGCCTTGTCGAGCTGGTAAATCTTGCCGTTGCCGCAGAGTACGAGGATCTCGCCTTCGGGGCCGGGGCGAAGCCCAGTGATACCGTGGCGAGCGAACTCCGCACGGCTGTTGATGACGATCTCGCGGGCCGCTTCGCCGGGGCGGTGCGGGTCGGCGTAGAGCAGGCGACCGCGTTGGCTGGCGAACACCAGTTTTTCGCGCAGTACGGGGAAACTGTTGCCGTGGTAGACGAAGCCACCGAGCACGTGATCATTTCCGCCTTTGGCGATTTCGGCGACGGGTCCGGTCACGCCTTCACTCGGCTTAGCGCCGGTCTTAGGTGGATAAAAGTAAGAGCCTTCGCACAGATCCCAACCGAAATGCTCGCCGCCAGTGGTCGACAGATTAACCTCTTCGATCTGGTCCTGACCGACATCGCCGATGCTCAACCAGTGGCGAAAGTCGTCGTAGTTGATGCGACGCGGATCGCGCAGGCCGTAGCACCAGATTTCGCCGAGAGCTTTGTTGACCTTGCGGAACGGATTGCGGCGGGGCAGGCCGTAGCGACCGTTGGCAGCGTCGTCGCCGAGCGGGTCAATGCGCAGGATTTTTCCATAAGGGTTGGCCAGCGACATGGCGTTGCGAGATGGCGAGTCAGTTTCGGGAGCGACGGCGGCACCGTCACCAACGGCGACCAGCAAAAACCCGGCGCGGTCAAAATCGAGGTCGGCCATGTTGTGTTCGGCTCCCGGCTGGCTGAGGCGTAGCACGGCACGACGCTTACCGTTGAACACGCGCGCAGTCGCGTCGACAGCGGTGTATTCGTAAAGCACATCTTGATGATGTTCGCCGAGTTGCGATCCGAATTCGGGGGTGAAGTCGGCGTTGGAAGTTGCGGCGATCTCGGGTTCGATAGTGTAAAATTTTCCGTAGCCAGGCGTGTCTGGAATCAGGAAGCCCGGGTGCAGGGCGAGGCTGTTGAAGCGTGCGCTTTCGTGTCTGGCC
>JBBKXR010000165.1:0-6130 GCA_037969585.1 Verrucomicrobiales bacterium | reverse complement strand
GAGGGTGGGAACTTATTCCCGGGAAAATGAAATACTTTTTGTAACGGACTTAAGTTAGCGAGCCTCCGCAGGAACTACCACTGCCGGCAGTGCAGCCGAAGCAGTGATTGCCGGTGCGGATCGGTACTTCTGCAAACGTTTCGGGATCGACGTTCCAGAGATACAGCGACTCGTGTTTGTCTACGCCGTCGCTACCTTCGTGGATTCGCGTCGGCAGCTTCATCATTTGATTAAAATCGCAATCGTAGACTTCACCGAGCCACGAGACATTGATGGTGTTGCGGCACATCAGGCCATCGACGGTCGCCGGATTGTAAGCCTCGCGCAGTGTCTGCATGTAGTCCTGCAACTGATTATTGCGCTTCAGGTAGCTGGCGAAGCGCGCGATGGGCATGTTGGCGATGCAGAACAGCGAATTGAAATCGATTCCGAAATGGTCTTTCATTTCCCGTTTGTAATCCGCTTCCAACTCGGTCTGCTCAGGTGGCAGAAACCCGCCGTTCGGATTGTAGACAAAATTCATCGTCAACTTCGGATCGCGCCCGTAGCCGAGTTCGTTGAGCTTTTGAAAGGCTTTGATGCTCGAATCAAAGACGCCGTCGCCGCGCTGTTGGTTGACATTGTCAGGCGAGTAGCACGGCATTGATGCGATGATCTCGACCTCATTCTCAGCGAGGAAATCGGCGACCCATTCGTAGCCGGGCTCATTGATGATAGTCGCGTTGAGCCGATCCATGACGCGCCTTGGTTGGTCGAAATTTCGCACCGCGGTGACCAGTCGACGGAAGTCCGGAACCATTTCGGGGGTGCCTCCGGTCAAATCGAGAGTCGGGATGTCGGTTCGCTCAAACCATTCTAGAATCTTGTCGACCGTTTCGCCGGTGATGATTTCCTTGCGCGCAGGACCTGCGTTGACGTGGCAATGCGTGCACGTGAGATTGCACAGCTTGCCGATGTTGAGCTGGAGAATTTCGGCTTTCGCCCGCGTTAGCAGGGTGTCGCTTGATTCAAGAGCGAGATCGAAATCGTTTCGGGATGCTACGGTGACCATATCGGTTAGAATGACAAATGTTTACGTTGACGGTTCGGGGTCGGACGTTACCAAACCAAATGCCTTTCGCGAAAGTTGGAGAATGTCATACAATGTAAATGCCTCGCGAAAAATCGAGCGAAATTTGCCTTATTTTTCTAAAGCTCCGCTGGTCAGGCACTTATCTCGGCCCGATTGATTGGGGCGAAAGTGCCCGCTGATGGGTGCGATTGCGGTCGCGATCGGCTTGGTTTAGAGAGTCCCTTGGCGGTCCTTACCAAGCGGCGACGTGGAATCCAGCGTAGATGTAGTAGCCAGGATCGACGTCTTCGTCGAACAGGACGCGCTCGTTCGAATCTTGCAACTCAAGACTTTGAAACACGTTGGCACCTCCCCACAGAGACGCCCACAGATCTTTGTAGATGCGGCGTTCGATACCGACGCCGACGCGGAATTGCTGTTGGATCAGCTGATCAACGTCTTCAGACGTCTCGGGATCGAGATTCCAGCTGCCGCCGCCGGCCGAGCCTTTCAAGTGGATTGCCCAGTCTTTGGTCGGGTAGTAAGTGATGCGCGGCTCAGGCGGTGCGATGTGGAAGCACCATTGATCGTTGGGTTCCCAGATGAAGCCGGCTGCCGGGTAGATGCTGGCGTCGCCGTAGGTTTCCGTGTAGTAGCCGCCGAGGAGAAAACGCAGGGAGGGTGACCATTTATAGCCAACTGCGCCGAGCCCTCGCGATTGATAGTCGTCGCCGTCGATGTCACCGCCCTCGGTGTACAGACCTGGCTCGAGCCTGACTTGCGCAAACCAATTGTTATCTTTGGGTTCCCAATATCCAGTCAGGCGAGCGCGGATGGCGTGGGCATCGATGCTCTGCGGGAGTAGGTCGAAATCGTTGAACTCAAATTGGGTGTATTCATACTTGGCGCTGCCGGTGACAAAGAAGTCTTTGTCCTTGCCGAGGATGAAAAGCGGAATTCTGACCAGCAGTGAATCGGCATTGAAGCTGCCACCGCTGTCGATGTCGTCTACGGAATTCCAATGGTAGCCGCTATAAAGAATCGGAGGGCCCACCAATTCGCGATCGGGATCCAGATCGAAACCGTCGTTGCTCTCCTGAGCTTTGATCACGCTGGGGGCGCAAGTCAGGATGCAGGCAAGGCAAAAGTAGGCGAGACGGTTCATTGGCGCGAACTTTCCCACACTTGTCGGCGGATTACCAGTGTTTGCTGTAATTTCAGCTGATGCAATTTGCACTCTGCCAAATGCCTTTGCGGAATCGATAGGATGCCATCAATCGTTGCTTTGCAAGCGAGTGGGCTTGGGGCACCTTTGAGGAATGAATGACTTGCAGCGTGCACCGACGGCTTTCGAGGAAAAGGTGTACGATGCAGTGCGAATGATCCCTTCCGGTCAGGTGTCGACTTATCGGGCACTGGGCTTGGCGATCGGGTGTGGTTCGAGTCGCGCGGTGGGGCAGGCTCTGCGGCGAAATCCGTACGCTCCGGACGTGCCGTGTCATCGGGTGGTTCGGTCGGATCGCAGTATCGGTGGCTTCGCGGGAGAGGAGGCGGGAGCGGAGATCGATCGCAAGCAAGGCTTACTCGAAGCGGAGGGAGTGATCTTTGGTGACAATGGCAAAGTGGCCGAAGGCGTGATGTTTGATTTTTAATTCTGCGAACAATTAATGAGTGACGGTTTTGGTGACGAATGGATGGCGGAATTGCAGGGGCGTTTTGACGATCTTGCGCGCTATCGCATGCCGTTCGGTCGCTATGAGGGAGCGCCGGTGTACGATTTGCCGTATGAGTATTTACACTGGTTCCAGGAGCGCGGCGGTGGCTTTCCGACTGGTCGTTTGGGGGAGTTGATGGAGTTTGTCTATCACACCAAGGCCGACGGATCTGAGGCGATCTTTGCGCCCTTGCGGAAGACGGCGGGCGGACGCCATTCGCTGCGCCAAAAGCCGAGAGCGAAGCGCGAACATCGGATCAACGGCGGCGATGACGATTGAGATTTTTCTAAGGTTCCGAGCAGTGACGCGTATTAAGTAGAGAATATTTGGTGATAACGATGAAAAAGAAGAGCTGGTTGGTGGGGGTGTTGGCAGTGGCAATTGCGCTGTCGGTATTGTCAATGGTGATGCAGTCCCAGGCGGCGGACGAGTCGTCTCGTGACAAGGCAAACAAGCTGCGGGAGGATGGAAACTGGGCGGAGGCGCTCGACGTCTATCGCGATCTGTTGACTGGTGATCAACGCATTGGCACGGAGCAGGCGAGAGCGGAGGATGTTAATTATGCCTTCCAGTGTGTGCAGCAATTGGGGCTGTGGGGCGAGTTCGACGAGCTGATCGAAGCAGCAGTGGCGACCGATGATAAAAACTGGCACTTGTTGAAAGCGGCGGCGCAGGTTTATCAAAATGTTCCGCATCAGGGGTGGGTATCCGGCGAGGATACTTTCTCGCGCGATCAGCGCAATCAGTCGGGGCGTTATGTGTCGGTGGTCGATCGCGATCGGGTGCGTGCATTGCAATTGTTTGCGAAGGCTCTGCCTCTGGTGCAGACGGAGGCTGGTGATGATCAGCAGACGAGAAATGCGCAGGTCGATTTTTTTCGTCAATTTGCCGTGCAGTTGAAAAGCAACGGTGAGAGTTGGCGCCTGCAATCGCTGACCGATCTGTCCGAGTTGCCGCCGTATGAAGAAGCCAACCAGTACGGTGGTTTTCGGGGACGAGGCTGGGGCTATGGAGGATCGAACCGGGGTGCTCCGGTCGACGGAAATGGCGAGCCGGTGTTTTATAACATGCCGACCAATTGGCAAACGGCGACCAGTGATGGCGAGCGATGGCGCTGGCTGATCGCGCAACAGGCGGTGGTCGAGCCAACCATGGCGGACGATGTCCTGCGTCAGTGGGCGGATTTTCTGGCTGAAGAATTTGGCGTGCAGCGCCTGGCTTACTATCCAGGTTTTAATAACTGGCTGCAAAACTACGCTCAGGGAGCTGAGGGCGGGACGGAGAATGATCCGACGCGCTTCGAGTTGCACACGCTGGGTGAAACTGAGACGCTGGCCTGGCTCGCTCCAGGGCCGAAACGGATAAAGCTACCCGACGAGTTTAACTTCGTGCGCATCTACCGCGAACTGGTGGCCAATAATGGTAGCACCAGTTCCTCTGCGGCTGACCGCCTGGCCAACGTTTTCGAAAATCGTCGGCAGTTCAGCAAAGCGGCGGAGGTTTACCGCCAGGCGATCGAATCGATCGATCAGGGGCGCGCCGAAACTCGTCGCGAGAGGGCGTTGGCACAGATTATTGAGAATTGGGGGCGCTTCGAGCCGTCCGAAATGCAGCCGGCAGGCGAGGCCGCGCGGGTTGGGTTTGTATTTCGAAATGCGCACGAGGTGAGCTTCAAGGCGCAGCATATCGAGCTGAAGACGCTGCTCGCCGATGTGCGCAGCTACGTCGAGAAAAAGCCGGAGCGGATCGATGGTCAGCAGATTGAGTTGAGCGATGTTGGCCGACGTCTAGTGCAGGAAGATCAGCAAAAGTATCTGGGCGACACGGTTGCCGACTGGTCGCTCGATCTGGGTCCTGCGAAAAATCATTGGGATCGGCGTGTCGATGTCGAAACACCGTTGACGGATGGCGGTGCGTATTTACTGACTGCGGCCCTGCCCGGCGGCCACGTGTGCAAAACGGTGGTCTGGCTAACCGACACGGTGGCGGTCACCAAGCAAGTTGAAAAAGCTGAGCTGTATTTCGTCGCCGATGCTTCGACGGGTGCGCCGGTGGCGGGTGCCAGGGTGGAACTGTTTGGCTTTGCCCAGGAACAGATTGGCAATGGCAATCGCTACCGCACGGTGACGCGAACCTGGGATGGCACGACGGGCGAGGATGGACTGCTTAATGCGGCGCCGAAAGATTGGCGGGAGAAGAATCGCAATTTTCAGACTTTGGTGACGGTCAGTGATGATGACGGGCGCTTTGCTTTCGATGGCTGGCGCTATCTTGGAAATTGGTTTTTTGAAGCGACCTACTCCGACTCAAGCATCGAGCAGACAAAGTGCTTCGTGACCACCGACCGACCGGTATATCGGCCTGATCAGGAGGTAAAGTTTAAGGCGTGGACGAGGAAGATCGGCTACGAATTGCCGCTCGATAAATCGGCATATGCGAAAGCTCAGATGCGGGTTGAGGTTTATGACCCGAAGAATGAAAAGGTGTTCTCCGAGGATCTGGTGGCCGACGAATTCGGTGGCATTGATGGAATGCTGAAGCTCGAAGGGGAGGCGACGCTTGGCGTCTACTCGGTGCGCGTGGGCTGGCCAAGTGGGCAAAATTTGAGCCAGATCGGCGCGGTAACGTTTCGCGTTGAGGAATACAAAAAGCCGGAGTTCGAAGTCATTGTCGACGCCCCGGACGAACCGGTAAAGCTGGGCGAACTGGTCACGGCCAAGGTGACTGCGAAATATTACTTTGGCGCGCCGGTGACGAGCGGCACGGTGACCTATTCGGTAAAGCGGTCGAAGCACGATGCGCGTTGGTATCCTTCGCGTCCGTGGGACTGGCTGTATGGCAAAGGCTACTGGTGGTATGCCTACGATTACGACTGGTATCCGGGCTGGCATCAGTGGGGCTGCATCGCGCCGATCTGGTCGTGGTACAATTGGTCGCCGGATCCACCGGAGGTGGTCGTCGAGGGCGAGGCGGAACTGAACGCTGAGGGAGAGGTGACGATCGACATCGACACGGCTGCGGCGCTGGCGATGCATGGTGACAGCGATCATCGTTATGAGATCTCGGTGACGGTCACTGACGAATCGCGGCGCAACATCGACGGTAGCGGACAGGTGCTGGTGGCGCGGCAGCCATTCAAAGTTTTTGCCTGGGTTGATCAGGGCTACTACCGCGTAGGCGATTCCATCAATGCTGATTTCCGGGCGCAGACGCTCGATCAGAAAGGTGTCAGCGGTGAGGGCGAGTTGCGACTTTTGCGTTTGTCGTACGATGAAGAAGGCGTGGTCAGTGAGC
Organism: Verrucomicrobiales bacterium; assembly: GCA_037969585.1. Classification (GTDB taxonomy): domain Bacteria; phylum Verrucomicrobiota; class Verrucomicrobiia; order Verrucomicrobiales; family DEV007; genus JBBKXR01. The sequence continues at coordinate 70 of JBBKXR010000165.1, read as the reverse complement.
AGCAGGTCGCGGCGTGGGATCTCGATCCCGATGACGATGGCGCCGCTGAGCACCGGCTGACGGCGGACAG
>JBBKXR010000164.1:0-28790 GCA_037969585.1 Verrucomicrobiales bacterium | reverse complement strand
AAATGACGCGACACAGGGTCGCTAAACCGTGTTCGTCGACGACGGCGGATGCGTCGGCGAGTTCGTCGGCGGCAGGGTTGCGGGAGAGGGCGAGTTGGTAGACACGTTGCACTTGCTGCGCGGACTTTTCTCCAACTTCGTTTTTTATGCGCAGAGCTAAAGCGTCCGATTCCTCGATGGTGAATTGGCTGTTGAATAGATTCAGTGCTTGGATCGGTGTAGTCGATTGACGGCGGCGCGGCTGGCTCTGGCCGGCGTCGGGACAGTCGAAAGCGCCGAACACGGCTTCGCGTTCCATGCGCACTTTGTAGGAGTAGATCATGCGGCGCAGACCTTCGTCTTTAAAGGTGGTGATCGGGCGAAAGCCGCCGGTGCCACCTCGCGATTCGAACAGGTTGTAGCCATCTCCACCCATCTTCAGGTTCAGGCGACCGCTTATGGCGAGCATCGAGTCACGTATCGCTTCAGCTTCCAGACGCCGCGCCGGGAAGCGCCACAGCAGGCGCACGTCGGAGTCGCGCGTGTTGCTTTCGGGCTCGATGAGGCTGTCTTGGCGATAGGTCGACGACAGCACAATGAGACGGTGCAGGTGCTTCATCGACCAGCCGGAGTGAATGAACTCCGCCGCCAACCAGTCGAGCAGTTTCGGATGGGTCGGCTCGACTCCGATCTCGCCGAAATCGTTGGCGGTTTCCACCAGACCGATGCCGAAATGCCACTGCCAGATGCGGTTGACCATGACGCGTGCGGTTAGCGGATGATCGGCATCGGCGATCCATTCGGCGAGGGCCAGACGACGCTGTTGATCAGTGGCGTTTTTCTCCAACTGCATCTTGCCGAAAATTGCCGGCGCGGCGGGGGACACTTCGTCCTTGGGTTGCTCAGGGTCGCCACGATGCAGAACGAACATCGGTTCGGGAGTTCTGAAGCTGCCGGCGAAGATCGGCATCATGCCGCTGGCGTGCTCCATTTGTTCGGCCTCGATTTCGCGGCGTTTGGCGGTGAGGTTCTCGACTTGTTCACGGTCGGTTTCCGCAAGTGATTCGAGGTCGACGGCGCTGGTTTTAAACTGGTTGGCGAAGGGTTTCCGATCGGTAGAGTCGGCGACCAATAGCCAGTTGTCACCACTGGTAGAGTTAGCAATTTCAATGCGGTAATCGGTCGCCAGTCGATCGCCGATTTTACCCGAGCGATCACGCCCCCAGACGACGCGATTGATGCTGGTTTCCTTTTCCAGTTCAATTTCGACCGCACCGGCACCTATTTGTTTACTGCGCCAACTGCTGTCGTTGCCGAACTGACCATCGTTGACCAAATTTAAAATTTGAGTGGAAACGGCAGTGGTATCGGCGGGGTTTTTGGCGACGGCACCGGCGCTGGCGAGTGCGACATTGGTGCCCTCAGTGTCGAAGATTTCCAGTTCATCGATGAACGGCTCGCGTTTGTTATCGGTGCAAGTGGCGAGGATGGTGATGCGCACCCGCTTGGCCTTTACGGGTTCAAAGCGTTCGACGTTTTCGATAATGTTGACCGCGGGTCTTATCGTTCCGGAGTTGGCCTGTGGAACCCGTTGAGCAAACTCCTGATCGAGTGCGCGGCGTTGTGCAATGGCTTCCGCCAAGCCTGCTTCGGCATCGGGATTTGCCAGTGGCCGACTACCGTATTCGACGCCCGCGAAGAATGCCTGCATCGAGTAATAATCGCGTGCCGAGATCGGATCGAACTTGTGATCGTGACACCGCGCACAGCCGACACTCAGACCGAGAAATGCTTCGCCGGTATTGATGACGATTTCGCCGAGTTCGTCTTGGCGTGCCAGGCGCTTTGATTCTTCGTCTTTACCGATCTGACCCGGCAGTAGCACGGCTGAGGTTACCAAGAAGCCTGTGGCGGCATCTTCGCCCAATGCATCGCCCGCCAACTGCTCGCGAATGAACTGATCGTAAGGAGTGTCCTGATGAATGGCTTCGATGACATAGTCCCGGTAAGGCCAGGCATTCTTCCGCTCGGTGTTGACCTCGAAGCCGTGCGTATCGGCGTAGCGCACCACGTCGAGCCAGTGCTGTGCGTAGCGTTCGGCATGGCGGGGCGAGGCGAGCAGGCGGTCGGCGATTTTTTCAAAAGCGGTCGGCGATTTGTCGTTCAGAAATTCCGCCACCTGTTCGGGGGTCGGCGGCAGTCCGGTCAGATCGAAGCTGACGCGTCTCAACCAGGTCAGGCGATCAGTTTCCGGTGCGTGGGGCAGCTTTTCCTGCTCCAACCGATCTAAAATGAAGCGGTCGATGTCACCACGCGGCCACGATTGTTCTTTAGGCTGCGATGGCGTGGATCGATCCAGCGGCTGATACGACCAATGATCTTTGGGATCGTCGAGGACGACATCGTCCGCCGATTTTGGCCACGTCGCACCCTCGTCGATCCACTGGGTCAGCGTCGCGATGTTTTGCGCCGACAGTGCTTCTTTTTTGTAGGGCATGCGCGCGTCGGCATCGTTCGAATTGAGCAGATGAATCAGCGGACTCTCGCTTGCTTTGCCGGCGATGATGTCGGGCTGGTGTTCATCTCCGCCCTTTAACGCGGAGGCCCGGTTGTCCAGGCGCAGGCCGGATTTTTGTTTGTCCTCACCGTGACAGGCGTAGCAGTGCTCGCGAAGGATCGGCCGCACGTCGCGCTCGAAATCGATTGCTTGGCCGTTCTCGGCAGCTTTTGTCACCGGCATGAATGCGAGCAGTGCCGTTAGGCAGAGGATTAGATTTCGACCCTTGCCCGACAACGCTGCGGCGGTCGAATTTGTTTGAAATAGATTCATCGGCACGAACATCTCGAGGAGCTACTTTGGCCCGGAAGCGAGCTCTGTAGCTACTATCTCCGCAAACGCTGGCGATTTAACGAAGTTTTTTGAACGCGACAACGTATCGGGTGAAGTTCAGAGGTCCGTGTTTGCGTGGGCGGATGAGGTCGATTCCCAACACGTTGTTTGTAGGATGATGGCGATGAGAATTCTTCCACGCTATCGAACGCTTCTGCTTGTACTGCTATCTTTTGCCACGCTGTCGTCTGGTTTTGCCGAACCTTCGAGATTGCCTGAAATCGGAGTCGAAAACATTCGGCGCGTGTTCCACAACGGTGAGCACAATGCGTTCACCGATCTGATCGAGTGGCAGGGAAAGTTGTGGCTGACGTTCCGTTCCTGTCCCGACGGGCACATGGTGTTCCCGACGTCGCGTGTCATAGTCTTGTCGAGTTCGGACGAGGGCAAAACGTGGCTGCCTGAGCACGAATTCTCTGTCGCCCGGCGCGACGTGCGAGATCCGCATTTTCTCGAGTTCAAAGGCAAGTTGTTCATCTACACCGGCACCTGGTGGTCGGGCGATGGCGAACTGCCGCGCGAAGATTACGACATCAACAAGCATCTCGGCTACGGCGTGTTCACCGCCGATGGCAAATCGTGGAGCGAGCCGCAGCCTCTGGAGGGAACGTATGGGCACTACATTTGGCGGGCGATTGCCAGCCCCGATGGAGAAACCGCTTATCTTTGTGCGCGGCGGAAACAGAGCTACAGCGAACTCGAAACGGGCGCTGGCGGAACCAAAATAATGGAAGGCGCGCTGTTGGAGAGTGCGGACGGTATCAATTGGCGATTCCGTAGTTTGTTTCAGGAGGAGCAGGGCAACGAGACGGATTTCATTTTCGAAGCCGACGGCAAGTTGCTCGCTCTGAGCCGATCCGGTGGCGGAAAATCTGATCTCGCTCGTTCCGAACCGCCTTTTGAAAAATGGCAGCGATCAACACTGCCCGCGTACATCGGTGGCCCGCTGCTGACCCGCTGGGCGGGGCATTATCTTGTCGGCGGACGACGCAACGGTGATCAAGGGCCGGTGACCACTCTCTATTGGCTCGATAAAAAGCAGGGTGAACTCAGCGAATTCGCCACACTGCCCAGTGGTGGCGACAACTCCTATCCGGGGTTGCACGCCTTCGATGACCAGCGCGCGCTGGTCTCGTGGTACTCGTCACACGAGAAAGACGCGGACGGCAATGTTATCACCGCGATCTATCTTGCTGACTTGGTCAGAAAAGACGGGGGCGCAGAGTAAGTAGCTCGACTCACTTCGAGGGCAGGGTGCCTTCGATCGACTCCGCGACTTCCTTACCGAGAAAGTCGTAGCCGGCGGTGTTGAAGTGAACATCGTCGGGATTTTGATACTCACTGAGGTGCGGGGTCATCGCGGTAAACAGGTCGTCGATGGCGACGGCGTGCTTTTTCATTACTGCGGCGGCGGAGTTGTTGCGGTCGACGATGGACTGGGCCGTTTGTTTTCCGTCGGGCATATCCGGGATCGGTGTGGTGCTTGCCCAGATGAGATGTGCTGTGGATTTTTTCATGCGCTCGACGAGTTGATCGAGTCGCTCGGTGTAATCGGGTAGGGGAGTACTGCGATCGTGAATGCCGAAGTTGAAATGGATCACGTGCCACTTTTTCTGAGGATCTCCGAGCCAGACTTCGATCTTCTTGAGGCCGGTGGCGGTCGGGCCGCAGTTGGCGGGAGCGCGGTGGACGTTAGCTCTGCCGTCGAGCGCTTTGCGCACGGCTTGTGTGTAGCCGCGCGAGACGGAATCGCCGATCAAGAGAACGCGGGGCAGTTGCGGATCGTCGCGGACGAAGTCCCAGGCGTTCGATTGACCTTCCAATTTCTGGCGTTGATGAATCGGTAGGTAAAAACTGCCGAGATTGTCCTGCAGGGTGCGTTCCCATGTCTGCTCGTCGGCGGGCAAAGTGGCGACGTAAGCGAGATATTTTTTATCGAGTTCAGCTGCGGCTTTGGCCTTCTGGGCAAAGGCTTCCTCGGCGGTGGTCGGTTCGGCGGTGGGGGAAGCCTCCTGTTGGGATTGAGCTCCGAAGGATAGGAGCACGGATAGAAAAAGTGAACTGAGCAGCAGCGGTTGTGCGAGGTGGCGGGTATGGCGATTCATTTTGGAAATGATAGGCCAAGCAATGGTTCCGGTCCTGCGGAGATTGCGGAAGCTGGTGTCCACAGGCACAGCAATCCGCAATGAAGTCAAAGTGGGCGTGTATATGAAAGAAAAAATGCGCATAATGATATAAATACCCATAAATTGAGCAATTATGTGCGCAATATGGTTAGAATGAACTTGAAATAGTAATTTTAACTGCGCATAATAAGTGTAAATCCTTCATTATGAGCAGGAATATGAGCATTGAATTCGAAATCGCCAACAATGAGCAGATCGAGGCCGAACTCGGCAGGCGTTTGAAGCGTCGTCGGGTCGAGCTCGGTCTGAATCAAACTGAGGTGGCTGAACGGGCGGGAGTGGCCCGGCGCACGGTCAGTTCGGTGGAGCGGGGTGAAGGTGGGTCGATGGCGACTTTTGTAACCCTGTTGAGGGCGCTCGAGGCGCTCGATGATCTGCAGCGTCTGCTGCCGGATCCGGGGCCGAGCCCGATCGCGTTGACGGAAGGTAGAGCAAACCGGGTTAAGGAGCGCAAGTACCCTTACAAAGCGCGCAAGAAAACGGCCTCGCCGTCGACCGCTGCTGAACCCTGGAAGTGGGGCGATGAGAAATGATTGTCACCACCGCAAGAGTGTTGCTGTTCGGAACGCACGTCGCCAGTGTTGCGTGGGATGACGAACGTGAGCTGGGGATCTTCGAGTACGACCCGGATTTTTTGCCGAGCGGGATTCAGATCGCGCCGTTGACCATGCCGCTTGGTTCAGGAACGTTTTCGTTTCCGGATCTGTCCCGCGAGACTTTTAAGGGACTACCCGGATTGCTCGCCGACAGCTTGCCGGACAAGTTTGGCAATCTGTTGATCGATCGCTGGCTCGCCGAACTAGGGCGGACGCCAAAGTCGTTTAATCCGGTCGAGCGGCTGTGTTATCTCGGCTCACGCGGGATGGGTGCGTTGGAATTTGAACCCACCGTGACCGAGGAACGTCCGTCCGCCGAGATCGATGTGGCGGAGTTAGTCGGTCTCGCCAATCAAGCCCTGGCGAGTCGCGGCGAATTGAACGCGAAGCTGGGCAAAAACGACGCACTGGCAGACATCATTCGGGTCGGCACTTCGGCGGGCGGGGCGCGGGCGAAGGCGATCGTCGCCTGGAATCCGGCGAGCAACGAAGTGCGTTCCGGTCAGGTGCCGTTGGCTGACGGCTTCGAGCCGTGGCTGATCAAATTTGATGGCGTCAGTGAAAATCGTGACAAAGAATCGAACGATCCGCAGGGCTATGGACGCATCGAATATGCCTATCACCTGATGGCACGAGCGGCCGGCATCACCATGAGCGACTGCCGGCTTTTCGAAGAAAATGGTCGTGCGCATTTCATGACGCGGCGCTTCGATCGCACGGCGGACGGCGACAAACTGCATCAGCAGTCGCTGTGCGGGATCAATCACATGGATTTTAATCAGGCCGGTGCCTACAGCTACGAGCAGGCGTTTCAGGTCGCGCGCATGCTGAGACTGCCTCACAACGATCTGGTGGAACTGTATCGGCGGGCGATTTTTAACATCGTCGCCCGCAATCAGGATGACCATACCAAGAACCTGTCGTTCCTGATGGATCGCTTGGGAACCTGGCGTCTGGCCCCGGCCTACGACGTGATCTACAGCTACAATCCCAGTGGAGCGTGGACCAGTCGCCACCAGATGTCGTTAGCTGGAAAACGCGACGATTTTTCTCTAGAGAATCTGCTGTCGGCTGCCAGCGCCGCCGATCTGAAACCGCCCAAAGCGAAAGCCGTCCTGCGCGAAGTCGGCGCGGCGGTGGCGGAGTGGGGGAATTTTGCTAAGACAGCGGGTGTGGGTGCTGACACCTTGCACGCCATCGCGCGAATGCATCGCGCCGAAGCATTGTCGTGATGGTTGATTGAGCGAGTTTAGTCAGGCTTGCGCTTACTCTTGCGCTTTTGATCCGGGGATCAATGGATCCTCGCGGCGTAGTTTTACGGCAAGATCTTCGCTGGTTCCGTGCCCCTCAATTACCATCGGTGTCTTGCCGTCGTGCAAACGCGCCGCCATGCTGGTAGAGCTGCCTTCGACGGGATCGAAATAGGTGATCGTGTAGACGCCGGACGGTACCTTCAGTGAAAGGCGCACTTCGTCCTGCCCGCCGCAATCGCTGAGATAAATTAGCCAACCGTCGCCGCTCGACTCGGCAAGAACACGTGCTCGGGCTCCTTTCGGAATACCTTCAACAATGAACTCATCGGCCTTCACCGGTGCCAATTTTGGGATGTCGAATTCTTCGATGAGACGCTTCAATGCGGCGAATTGTTTGCGCAGCGTCGCATTGCCGCCGCCGGGTTGTTTCTCGGGGTATGCAAAACTGCCATCTTCGTGACCACCGGCGGCAAACGAATAGTCGAGATGGTTGAACAAGGCGCCACCGGCAAGCAGGAACTCCCAGGCCTCGGTGCGGTAGGGGCGATTTTCCTGACCGTCGAAGCCGGTCTCATTGTCACCGATGGGCTTCTTTAAATGCCAGTTGTTGTCCACTTCGGCGGGCGGACTGGAGTAGTGGAAATTGAAAATCGAATAAGCCGGATGCGGATCGCGTACGATCGCCTTTTCACCATCACCGTGATTGGCTACGTTCCACGACACCAAGTGGCGGTTGGGCAAATCCTTTTCGGTGGCGATGATCAGTTCCGCCATGTGATCATGCCAATCCATCGGCAGATCGCCCTGATAGGGTTCATTGCAGACTTCGTAGTAGAGGTTGTCGTAGCCGTTCAAGGTCGAGACGATTTTACGCACCAGCTTTTCCTGCACGGCAAGATAAAGGCCGCTGCGCTCGAGGCTCCAGAGGTCGTTACCAGCTTTCGGCAGCGGTAGCGAATCGATCTGATTCGCCGGGTGGAGGGGGCTCAGTTGCCACATGTCGTCGCGGTAGAAAGGGCAGAAAAACACAAATTCGACGACCACGCCGTGACGCGACGCGCTGTTCATCAGTGCCTCAAGGCGCTCGAAGTAATCAGGATTCCACTGCGACAAATCAAACTTGTTTCCACCGTTGGCATAGCCCGGCGTATCGCTGCGCATCCATGGGGCCACCAGTTCGCCTTCCGTCGGTGCTAAGGTATTGCGTTCGATTTTGAATGCACCGATCTGCTCGCAATAGGCGCCACTGAACACGCGGGTGAGGTTGAAGCCATCCGCAGCCAGAGTCGCGAAATAGGTCTCGAAATCAAACGCGCCATTGAGCAGCGCGCCATAGTGTTCGCCACTCGTGACCAGAATGGCTGGATTCTCACGGAACTTGAAGTAACGCGGATTTTCAGGATGTAGCGACAGAGGTGGATACTGCGTCGCAGCATCGTTTTTGCCCGTGCCTTCTCCATCAGCAGCGATCGCGTTGGTCGTCTTGGATGAGAACATGGCAAGCGAAATCCAGGCAGTAGCCAAAAGGATCAACGGCGGCTTTTTCCGCGATCGGAGTGTAGACAGCACGGAGTATTTCATGTGCGGAGAATAAATCCTCGCGGCTCGGATAGGAATCGAAAAAGTGTCAGCGATTGGCAGGAGAATCAGAGGTTTTTGTGGAGCAAAGCCGCATCTTCGTCCATCGTTATTCGCACCGGGCTAACCCGGTTATCGCCGATGCCTTCTTCGTCTCCGTCTTCCCCATCCTCCATCGGCTACACACTCGGCATCGAGGGCGGTGGCACGCGGACGACGGTGTTGCTCGCCGATGAACGCGACGAGGTCGTGAGCGAGTTTACTGCGGGTCCGGCCAATCTGCGACTGATGACGGCGGACGATCTCGATGATCATCTGCGTGGGATCCACGCTCGCTTGCCAGAGGTTCCTGGGCGCATCGGTATCGGTCTGGCGGGTGCTCGATTGGAATCGGATTTTGACCGTCTACGCCAGTCGGTGGCACGCGTCTGGCCTGGCATCGCTTGTGCTGCAACCGACGATCTTGAAACGGCGCTCGAAGCGATCGAGTGGGACGCGGAATGTCCGGTGCAGGTGCTGGTGCTGAGTGGTACGGGATCGTGCACTCTCGGTCGGCGACACAATTCTCGCAGCGGTGAAATCGAAAGCATCAAAATCGGCGGGCGAGGGCACATCCTCGGTGACCGAGCCAGTGCCTGCGAGATTGCCCAACACGCGTTGCGCGCGGTGATGACGATCTACGATCAGGAATCGGACTGGCCGGATCTAGGCGCCGACATTTTGGCGCATCTGCAACTCAACGAACCGGAGGACCTGATCGAGTGGTCACTGGTGGCGGACAAAACAGAACTCGCGGGTGTTGCGGTGCCCATTTTTCGCGCGGTCGAGCGGCGCCGCGACAGCATCGCCGTTGCCGTGCTCAAGCGCGCTGCCGAAAAGCTGGCTAAAGATGCCGTGACCTGCGCTTCGCACATCATGCATGACGACAACGAACGCGTGCAGTTCGTTTTTAACGGCGCAGTGCTGCTGAAAAATCCGAACTTCGCCGATGGTGTCGCGGCGCGCCTGCGCGAAAGCATTCCGCAAGCCAAAGTCACGCGTCTCGAGCGGCCGAGTGTCTGGGGAGCGGTTGCGATTGCCCGTCGCTCGGCGCAAATCCCCGAAGCCGTGCCTATCAGTGCCGAGTCTGATGAAAATGAAAATGATCAGCAACCGAACTCGTCGACCTTTGACCGAGCCACGGTAGCCGGATCGCCGACTGAGCAGCGCAACCCGCGTTCGACAGATTTTTCCGAACTTGCGATCGCGGACGCGATCGAGCTGATGCTCAGCGAGGACGCAACCATTCCTGCGGCGATTCTTGCCGAGGCTCCGGCGATCGAATGGACGGTGGAAAAGATCATTGCCGCTTTCGCTAAGGGCGGTCGATTGATCTATTGCGGTGCGGGTACCAGCGGACGGCTCGGCGTGCTTGACGCCAGTGAATGTCCGCCGACTTTTCGCACGTCGCCCGAGCAAGTGCAGGGCATCATCGCCGGTGGACGCGCGGCCTTGTGGAGTGCGGTCGAAGCGGCCGAGGACGATCCGGCTGCGGGACGTCAGGCGATCGCTCACCGTGACGTGCAAGCCCATGATGTGGTCGTTGGCATTAGTGCCAGCGGTCACGCACCGTTTGTATGGGGTTGCCTTGAGGAAGCTAAACTGCGCGGAGCGACGGCGGTATTGTTGACCTTTAATCCGGCGCATCGAGAGCACTCGCTGCCCGATCGCGTGATCGCTCCCGACACTGGCCCGGAACTGCTGACCGGTTCGACGCGGCTCAAGGCGGGCACGGCCACCAAGCTGGTGCTTAATATTCTCAGTACGCTGGCGATGACCCATTCGGGGAAAGTCATCGGCAACCTGATGGTCGATCTCAATCCGTCGAATCTCAAACTCCGCGACCGTGCTGTGCGCATCGTGTGCGAACTGGCAGACACGAGCGAGAAAGCAGCGCAGAACGCGCTGGAAGAATCTTCCTGGGTGGTGCGCGACGCTTGCGAACGATTAAAAGCCGGTGGCTGACCGGGTGGTGGTAGATCACTCGAACAAGGCACTAACCGCCGGTTTGGTCCTCTTGGCCGTCTCGTGTTGCTTTGTGGGATCGAAGTTCGCGTTGGCGCTCGGCATTTGCGCGCCGACATCCTGACGCCAGCGACTTAGCTTAGTGTGCAAATCTCCGGCGATTTCAGGATTGCTGACCGCAAGGTTATTTGATTCGTCGATGTCGTCGTTCAGATTGTAGAGATCGAGCGCTCCGTCTTCGTGAAATTCGACCAGTCGCCAATTTTTCGAACGGATCGCTGAGTAAGGGCTGTCGCCGCCAGCGTGATAGTGGGGGAAGTGCCAGAAAAGATCTCGATCGAGCGTGCGATCGGGATTTTCCAGAAGTAAGCGAAAGCTCACGCCGTCCACTTTGGGGCTCTGCTCCGAGTCTTCTCCGATGTCTGCTATGTCGAGCAGCGTCGGATAGAAATCGATGCCCATTATGGGCTCGTCACAGATGCTTCCGGCTTGGGTGACGCCGGGCCATTTAACGATGGTGGGTACCCGCACGCCGCCTTCGTAGGCGGAACCTTTGCCGCGGCGCAGAGGTAAATTTTCGGTAAAGTTATCGTGAATGCCATTGCGCTGCGTCAGCCCGCCGTTGTCCGAGGTGAAAATGACCACGGTTTCCCCGGCGATGCCCTGGGTCTCTAATTGATTGAGCACGCGGCCAACGGCGAGGTCCATGCTTTTGACCATGGCGGCGTAGGTCGGATTGTTGTGGGTGGCGTCGGAGTCGACCTTGTTTTTGAAATCTTCGACCAAGTCGTCGCGACCCTCGATCGGGGTGTGCGGAACGTGAAAGGCGAAGTAGAGAAAAAACGGATCGCCACCGGTTTTTGAAATCTGTTCCACCGCTACATCCGCGAGATGATCGGTGAGGTAGTTGGTCTTCTTGCCGAGCTTTTTGACGGTCTTATCCGCAAGGTAGTAGCCACTGGTCCCGTCCGGCTTGTCGGCGCTGGAGTCGAATCCGTGTTGCGTCGGATCTTCGGCTTCGCCGGGAAAGTTGAGGTGCCATTTGCCGACGTGAATGGTGCGGTAACCGTTGGTCTGCAGCGTTTCCGCGACCGTCAAGGTTTCTGGTTTTAAACCCTTGGTCCAATCGGGAGCCATCATCTTCGCGAACGGCCGATCCTGTCCGGGAATGAAACTGGTTAGGTGCAGACGCGCCGGATACATGCCGGTCATAAGCGCGGCGCGGCTGGGAGAGCACACTGTGCAGGCGGCGTAGGCGGCGGTGAATTTCATCCCGTCTGCGGCGAGGCGGTCCAGGTTTGGTGTCTCGTAAAAGTCACTGCCAAAGCAACGCAGCCCGGTCCAACCGAGATCGTCGGCGAGGAACAGAACAATGTTAGGTTTGGATTCGGATGCGTCGCCCGCCGACCACGCGTTGTGAGTTGTCACGCCAGCCACGAGGGCGACGAGAAGACAAAATATGGGCAAAGACGCGCGCTGGGTCATGGATCACCATCGAAGCGCGAATCGGAGTGGGCAAACGATTTGCCTCTTCGTCTTATTAAAATCGATAGGCAGTTCAGCAGTGCTACGGTTTCGCTCCTTCGCCAACGCAACACAAACCAAGCTGGAGCTGTCGTTCTACTTCCCGGCGCACGCTTGAGGCGTAGCTTGGATCTGCTGATCCGAGCCCGTTGCGTTGGCGGCGCGAATCACCCCATATTAACCAACGCGCAGGGGACGGATCAGAGATCCATCCTACTTCCCGCCACCTATTTGCCGCTGGCCGCTGCGCAGGAATCGTGAGAAGTTAAGGTTATGAATTCGTTCCTGTCTCTTAACGGCCACAGGCCAATTGGCCGCCGCGGACTCATTCGTGGGTTTGGTGCCTCTGCGATGCTGACCGCGTTTCCTTCACTGCGGGTGGGAGCGGCTTCGCCTGCGACGCAATCCGATTCGCTGTCGATGCAGTTTTACAAAAGTCTGAGCGAGGAGCAGCACGCCAAGATCTGCCTGCCAGTCGACGACGCTAAGCGCAGTTTTGTCAGCAACTGGTGGTATGTGAATCCCGAGCAGCGACTGCATACCTTTTACACCAAGGATCAACAGGACCTCGTCCAGCAGATTTTTGATTCGTTACATCACGAGGAGCATCGGGAAAAGATGAGGTGGCAGGTGGAGAAGGACCTAATGGGCAAAATCAAGAACACGCCTTCGGTCGGCTTTTTCGGAACGCCGGACGATGAAAGTTTTGAATTCATCTACACAGGTCATCACGTCACGCGGCGTTGTAATGCGCATACTGACACGGGGCAGGGCTTTGGTGGCGAGCCGATTTTTTACGGTAACTTTGCCAAGTCATTCAATGAAACAAAGGATCACGAGGGCAATCCTTACTGGTACCAGGGACTCATCTTCAATGAGTTTGTCAGTGCTCTCGACGGCAAGCAGCAGGAGAAAATTCTGGTCGGTCGCGAACCTCGGGGCGAGAGACCGAACGTGGTCATCGAGAAGCGAAAGACTGACCTACCCGGGCTCGCTTGTGCCGACCTCAGCAAAGACCAGCAGGCCAAGTTGCTGACGACGATGCGCCGCATGCTGGTGTGCTTTCGTCCGGACGATGTCGCGGCGACGATGAAAACGATCGAGGACAAAAACATCATCGATCAGCTGTTTGTCTCCTGCTACGGCGGCGAGTACGACATCGGCAGTGACAAGGTCTGGGACACCTGGCAAATTGAAGGTCCGGACATGGTCTGGTACTTCCGAGGCGTGCCGCACATCCACGCCTATTTTCATCTCGCGGCGTAGACAGCGGCGGTGCATTGTGGTGTCGATTCAAGTTTTCATTTTGACTTCCTAGACGACTGGTCTAGTATTCTGGCGAAGTGAGTGATTCAGCGACCAAAGAACGCATTCTGGATGCGGCGGAAGAGATCATGCTCGAGCGGAGTTTTCACTCGGTCGGGCTGAATCAAATTCTGTCTGCGGTGAAAGTGCCGAAGGGTTCCTTCTATCACTATTTTAAGTCGAAGGAGGAGTTTGGTGTTGAGATGTTGACCCACTACGCAAGCACTTCGAATGCGTTTCGACGCAAGATGCTGCTCGATAGCGATGTCGAACCGAATCCGCTGGAGCGCTTTCTCACTCTGCTTACGTCGATGATCGGCAAGATGCAGGAAGCCGGCGGTAAGTGCCCGTGCTTGATGCAGAAGCTTGCCGCAGAAGTCTCGAATTTCAGTGACCCGATGCGCGAAGCTCTGGCGAATGGCTTTGCGGAAACGATCGCGATTTTCCGGGAAAATCTTGAAGAAGCTGTGAGCAAAGGACTGTTGCCCTCCGATTTCGACACCGCCTCTGAAGCGGCATTTATCATGGACCACTGGGCCGGCGCTCAACAGCGGGCAACGATCTGCCGCAATGTGGCCCCGCTCCGGGAAGCCGTGGCAATTTTTCGTGAGCGCCTCGGAGCTGTTTCTTGAATCATCGTTCCCCGGTATCTCGTACCCGGAGACTAGCCCCGGATAGAATCTGACAAATTTAAGATGAATAACGAACTGAAAACAGAATCCAAAATGGGCCGTCAACTTGCCTGGTGTCTACTCTGGCTGAGACTGGGAGTCGCCACCGTTTTTATCATGTGGACGGTAGACAAGTTTGTTAATCCTGAGCACGCGGCGGCTGTGTTCGAAAAATTCTACGGGATCTCTGACCTTAGCAACGGAATCTCCTACGCGATCGGTGCCGTCCAAATACTGTTGATCGTCTGCTTCATTATCGGCCTATTTCGCACCTTGAGCTATGGGGTGATCCTTGTCCTTCACGCGATTTCGACACTTAGCTCCTACAAAAATTATCTGGACCCTTGGACTTATCCCAATCTCCTCTTCTACGCTGCGATACCTATGTTAGCAGCATGCGTGACCGTTTGGTGGATGCGAAAGTATGATTTGTTCACCGTCGATGCGGCCCGGGCTAAGGCGAAATAGACATTGTCTACGACAAGGCCGGTAGCAGGACCTCGCTACGGCGAACGCCGGGATATTTACTGAAGCCGTCAGCCATGAAGCAAAAAACCGCGATTGTCACCGGGGGGTCCGGAGGGATTGGAAAGGCGATCTGTCGCCGTTTGGCCAGTGATGGCATGAACGTTGTCGTGCATTTCGGATCGAACCGGGCGGCAGCGCAAGAAGTGGTCGCAGAAATCACCGCCGCCTCAGGCAACGCGGTCGCCATTCAGGCGAACGTGGCGGATGAGTCGGACACGCAGAAGTTGTTTGCCGAAACCATTGAAAAATTTGGCAAAGTAGACGTCGTCGTCGCTTCAGCTGGACTCGGTGTTTTCGGGTCTATCGGAGAGTCTACGTTGCAAGACTTTGAAGATGCCGTTGCGGTCAATCTGCGCGGAGCGTTTCTCACCATGAGAGAGGCTGCTCGTAGACTGACGGACAGCGGACGTATTGTCACCGTTTCGTCTCAGCTCTCGCGTCGACCCATGGAGGAAACGGGAATCTACTCAGCAACGAAAGCCGCCGTAGATGCCATGGTGGTATCGCTCGCTGCCGAAGTAGGCAGCCGGGGCATTACCGTCAACAGCGTCCTCCCCGGCGCTACCAGTCCAGGGATGTTCGATGCGAGCGACGACGAGCGAAGGGAGAAATTTACCCAGATGTCACCTTTCAAGCGACTCGGCACGCCCGATGATGCCGCTGGTGTGGTCGCGTTCCTGGCGAGCGACGACGGCGCGTGGATGACGGGACAACATTTGAAAGCGGACGGGGGTGCGACGAATTGAGTCCTCGCGCTTGTAAGCTCACTGCCTGAGCTGAATTTTTGCCTGAATCGGCACTTCTGAAGCCAGAAGTAGGGAACTCGAAAAAAATCCAAAACTTTGTAAGATTACCTAAGAATAGACGACTGGTCTATTAGAATTGCCGCCCAACCAATTATTATCATCAACCCGCCACCAGAACCTCCAATGAAAGAACTAACGCTTCACAATCTCGATACCGCACCTGAAGCCAGCAAGCCGCTGCTCGAAGACTCGAACAAGGCTTTTGGCATGATCCCGAACCTGCATGCCGTCATGGCGGAATCGCCCGGCCTGTTGGAGGGCTACAAAATGCTCCACGGTCTGTTCCAGAATTCCTCCTTCGACGCCGAGGAACTCACGGTGGTCTGGCAGACGATCAATGTGGAGCACGAGTGCCACTACTGCGTCCCCGCCCACACTTACATTGCCAACTCGATGAAAGTCGATCCGGCGCTCACCGAAGCGCTCAGGAACCGGGCACCCATGCCGAATGAAAAACTCCAGGTTCTCCACGACACCACTCTCGCCATCGTGCGCAACCGCGGCCACCTGACTGAGTCGGAAAAGGAAGCATTCTTCGCAGCGGGCTATGGGACACGTCACTTGCTCGATATCATCCTCGGGCTTTCGCAGAAAGTGATGAGCAACTACGTCAACCACATCGCCGAAACTCCGGTCGATGCGCCTTTTGAGCAATTTGCCTGGGAGAAGTAAGTGCGAGTTTAACAAGATAACGCTATGAAAAACCTGACTCTCTGCCTCACCGCGATCATCCTTGGACTGAGCCTTCACGCTGCTCAAGCACAAGCCCCCGATTCGAACCAGGAGAAACCCATGCCCAATCCCAAAGTCATCATCTTCGACGTTAACGAGACCCTGCTCGATCTCGCCGCTCTCAAAAGCTCGGTCGGCAAGGCCCTCGGCGGGCGCGAGGATTTGTTGCCGCTGTGGTTCTCCACCATGTTGCACTACTCGCTGGTGGAAACTTTGAGTGACAACTATCACAGCTTCGGAGAAATCGGCACCGCTGCTCTGATGATGGTAGCCGGCACGCGCGACATCGATCTCAGCGAAGAGGATGCCAGAGAAGCTATTGTGACTCCGCTTCGGTCGCTGCCGCCGCACCCGGATGTCGTCGATGCATTGAAGGCGCTCAGAGAAAAAGGCTATCGCATCGTCAGCCTGACCAACTCATCGGCCAAGGGCGTCGAAACCCAGATGAACAACGCCGGTCTGACAGAACTCGTCGAAAAACGCTACACCATCGAGACGATCAAAAAATACAAACCACATCCGGACACCTACCGGATGGTGCTCGATGATCTCGGTGTCAAAGCGGAAGACGTGCTGATGGTGGCTGCCCACGCCTGGGATCTCGCCGGCGCCAAAAATGTCGGCCTGCAAACTGCCTTTGTCGCTCGTCCGGGCACGACGCTGTATTCAAACGTGGCCCGCCCCGATTACGTGGTCAAAGACCTGCACGAGCTGGTGAAAATCCTACCAAAAGCAGAACAGCCGACATCCCCGAAATAGACATCCGGGACGGCTTCGCGTTATGACTTTGTTGCTCGCCGGGAACTACTTTACCCGCACCAGCTTCATGATGCGGCCGTCGATGTTCCAATCCTGGACGTAGAGGTTGCCGTCGGCGTCCCAGTAGGAGCCGTGGGTGCCGCTGAACACGCCTTCGATCCACTGCTCCTGCGGCACTTTGTAGCTGCCGCCGAGTTTGGGGTCGGCGTTAAAGCCGAGCACTGACATGATGGTGTTGCTCTTGTCGAGAATTATCACCCGGCCCTTTAGGTCGGGCACCGAAACGTAGTCGCCCTGAATGGCGACGGAGGTGGGCATGCCGAGTCCGGTGACGACTTCTTCGATGAACTCGCCTTCGAGTGAGTAGTGCAGCAGCCGGCCTTTGGGCTGGTGGTTTCGATCGCAGATGAGCAGGCGATTGGGCTCGTAGCGGGTGTCGAGCGTCATGCCGTGGGCCGTGAAAAACTGGCGCAGGCCCTGACCTTTTTCACCGAAGTGCGACAGGTACTTGCCGGTCTTGTCGAAGCGGAAAATGAAGTTGCTGGCGTAGCCGTCGGCGAGAAAGATATCACCGTTAGCGGCGACAGTGATGGCGGTGGGATTGAACGCTTTTAGATCCGTGCCGGACTCTTTCGGGAACGGCATGTGCAAAACAACTTCACCGGTGGCGGCATTGAACTTGATGCCTTCGGCATTTTTGTTGCGGGCGCCGTAGATGAATTCACCGCCGTCTTCCTGACGAATCTCCAGATCATGGCAGTTGGTGTAGGGTTCACCGATATGCTTGGTGACCAGCTTGCCGTCGGGGGTGAACACAAACACGCCGGCGTCGGCGCTGGTGTAGACTTTGCCATCGGCGCTGACTACTACGCCACCGTGCGTCGGGCCGATCGTTGATTTTCCGTCTTCGGGATTCAAACCCCAGCCGGGGACGGTGTCGAAAGTCATGATGCCGCTGCCCATGCGCACCGGCTTTACGGCGTCAGCGGCTTTGTCCTGACCTTGCGCGATGGTAAATACCCCGAGCGCGGTGGCGCCGAGTGCGAGCAGGAATTTGCCCGATGCCTTCGACGGGGTCTTGGTGCTTTGATTTTGAAGAATTGGTTTCATGATCAGAGAAAATTTTGTTGGAGTGATTGATTACTTATTCGCCTTTGGGAGCTTGGTCGATGCCGTCTTGCCGAGGGCGAAATCGCTTGGCTGCAGATTGCGTTTCTGGAAATAGTTCTGCTCTTTGATGAAGCCGTAGAAGGTCGGCTTGAATCCATCGATGTAATCGACGTCGGCTTTTTTCGGAACCTCGAGATCGAGCAGATGGAAGGAGGCGTTGACTACCAGACGGCGGAGATTTTCGTCTTCGAAATCGACGGAGGCTCCCATCGTCGTGCAGAAGGCCCGGCCCTTCGTCTTGCCGTCGGGTGATGTGTATTCGCGCAGCCACGCCAGGGGCATCATTGGCTTGTTCACGTCGCCGGAGACTTGAGCGGACGTCGAGTCGAGCGATTCAGTGACAGCACCGCGGAAGAGGATGGCGGCATTGTCGGAGGTGACGCGCTTGATACCGTAGACGTCAGAGGGGCCCCAGAGAGTTGGGACACTGCGGAGAACAGCGTGATCGGCATGGGCTTTTTCGATGACTCCACGAGTGCCCTGAGACTTGTGCCTGCCGTGATGGCTCACCCAACCATCACCGAGAATGTTCGGGCCGAAGCTGTTCCACTTAAATCCGTCGGTCTCACCTTTGCCGGTGAATGCGTGAGTGGCGGTGCGGTATCCGATGACCGGTTTTCCGGTGTTGAGATAGTTGAACAGGATCCGATAGCTGTCGTCATCGAGTTGACGATAGCGTGTGCCGATGATGATCAGATCGGCGTAATTGACGGCTTCAAGGCCGGGGATGTAGTTCTGATTATTCGGATCGATGTAGTTGTCGTCCGCCGACATCGAGAACAGCACGGTGCAGTCGAAGCCGTGCCTCTGGCTGAGGATCTTGCCGAGCATCGGGCAGGACTCCTCGGTGCGATATTCCTCATCACCGGCAATCAGCACGATCTTTTTGCCTTTGCCGGGGCCGTCTTTGCCAGGCAGGACCAGTTGCGCCGAGGCGGAGGTAAGAAAGGCAAACAGGAGCAGGACAGAGAGCAGGTGTTTCATGATGCTGAAGAAATAAACGGGCGACCAGACCGAAGAGTAACAGACGATGCCGCCAGCGACGGGTCGGAAATTTACCGCAATCCGTTATCGCTGACCATTCTCGAATCGCGCTATTTGCGAGGCGAGACTTTCCCTGCTGCGCTCACGTCAATCTGGCAACGACCGACGGGTAGCGTCCGATAGCCGGAGCGTCCTTGGGCTGCGCATCAGCCTTGCTGCCACGTTCCCGCTTCAGGCAGCCTGTTGCCGGCAGAGGGGTACTGCTCGCCGAGACCTGCAACCGGCCCGTCGATGGGGGCGCGCAGCAGGCTGCGACGACCAAAGCGGCCTGCTGCCGCAGTCCAAAGGCTATGGGTTTTTGTGATCATAACGTCAACAACAACAAGATGCGCATCACTTTCATCCACCCTTATTTTCTCCTGACCGAATTCCTTTCAGGCTACGCGAGAATATCCTTCACCACGTGGCCATGCACATCGGTGAGCCGGAAGTAGCGACCCTGGTATTTATGAGTGAGACGCTCGTGATCGATGCCCATGAGGTGGAGAATGGTGGCGTGAAAGTCGTGTACGTGAACCGGATTTTCGGTGACGTTGTAGCCGTAGTCATCGGTCGCTCCGTGGGTGTAGCCGGGTTTGGTGCCACCGCCCGCCATCCAAGTGGTGAAGCAACGCGGATGATGGTCGCGGCCGAAATTGTCTTTGGTCATCTTGCCCTGGCAGTAGTTGGTGCGCCCGAACTCACCGCCCCAGATGACCAGCGTGTCGTCGAGCATGCCGCGCGCCTTGAGATCTTTGATCAGCGCTGCCGACGCCTGATCGGTCTGTTTGGACTGATTCTTCGCTCCCCAGGGGAGGCCTGCGTGACCGTCCCAGCCCGGGTGGTAGAGCTGGATGAAGCGCACGCCTTTTTCGGCCAGCCGCCGGGCCATCAGGCAGTTGGCGGCAAAGGTTCCCGGGGTGCGGGCGTCTTCACCGTAGAGTTTATAGATGGCTTCGGACTCGCCACTCATGTCGGCCACCTCGGGTACGGAGGACTGCAGGCGAAAGGCCATTTCGTACTGGTCAATCTGATTTTCCAGAGCCGTATCGCCGCCCTGCGCCAACTGATATTCGTGCAGTTCCTGCAGGTGTTGGATGGTGGCTTGGCGACCGCTGTGATCGATTCCGTCCGGATTGTTCAGGTAGAGCACGGCATCCTTTTCGGGGCGGAAACGAACGCCGGCGTGTTTGTTGGGTAGAAAGCCGCTGCCCCAGTAGCGGGCGCCGAGCGGCTGACCTTTGCCATCCTTGGTGGTCAGCACGACGAAGGCCGGTAGGTTTTTGTTCGCCGAGCCGAGGCCGTGTGAAAGCCACGAGCCGATGGTCGGGCGACCGGGAAATTGCGAACCGGTCTGCATCATGGTGACACCGGGACCGTGATTGATCGCTTCGGTGTGCATCGATTTTACGAAGCACAATTCATCGGCGATACTGGCCACGTGCGGCATCAGTTCGCTGATGGTCGCGCCGCTTTGACCGTGCTGCTGAAATTCGAAGGGCGAACCGGCGAGCGGAAAACTCGACTGGTTGGTCGACATGCCGGTCAGCCGCTGGCCATTGCGCACCGAGTCGGGTAGTTCCTGTCCGTGCTCCGCATTGAGGCGCGGTTTGTGATCGAACAGATCCAGCTGCGAGGGACCGCCGGATTGAAACAGGTAAATGATCCGCTTGGCTTTTGCCGGCAGGTGCATGCCGAGCGGCGACTGCTGAGGACCGGGGGCGGGCGCTGTTGCTGCCGAGGCTACGCCGCCGGGATTGATCAGGTCGGCGAGGGCAATGCCACCGAGGCCCATGCCGAAGTTCGCGAAGAACTTGCGGCGGCTGAGGTCGAGAGGGGAATCAAATCCAGTACAGAGATTGTTGTTCATCGTTCGATCAGGGATTCGTTGAGGTTCATCATCGCGTTGACCACCACGGTTGCGGCAGCATGCCCGGCAGGGGTGCCGGCGAGTTTGAGCGGGGCATCGCCGACTTCAAGATGCTGACTGGCAGCCTCGGGATTGGCGGAAAATTTCTTCAGCTGAAGTTGATGCAAACGGGAAAGAATATTCGTTTCCTGTGCGTCGGGTCGACGACTGGTCAGCAGCACAAAAGCTTCTTCGATAACGGCGTCGATATTTCCTCCATGCTTGCGCAGAAGTTCGCCACTGAGCACTCGTGCCGCCTCGACGAACTGCGGTCCGTTTAACAACACCAACGGTTGCAACGGAGAAGTGGTCGATTCACGCTGCAGGGTGCAGACATCGCGCGTCGAGGCATCGAAGACGACCATCGCCGGCGATGGCGCGTTGCGTTTCCAGAGTGTGTAGAGACTCCTGCGATAGGACTCGGCGGCTTCATAGCGCTCCTCGGGTTTGAGGGTGGAAAAAAGGTCGTAGGGTTGCACCGGCTCACCGCCAAGGGCTGGGTCTAACAAACCACTAACCGCGAGCGCATTGTCGCGCACCATTTCCGCCGTGAGCCGGGTCGGATGACTGTGCGAGATGTAATGATTTTCCGGATCTTTGCGCAGCGTGTCCTCGTCCGTCAGAGTGGACTGACGGTACGTGGCGGAAAGCACCAGTGACTTCAGCAGGTGCTGCACGTCCCAGCCGCTTTCGATAAAGTCCCGCGCCAGCCAGTCGAGCAGCTCGGGATGAGTCGGAGCATCGCCCTGGTTACCGAAATCCTCCGGCGTGCGCACCAGTCCTTCGCCGAACATCATCTGCCAGTAGCGATTCACAGCAACGCGGGCGGTCAGCGGATGGTCCGGCGTCGCCAACCATTGCGCCAGGCCGAGTCGATTGCGCGGTGCGTCGGCAGGGAAGGGCGGCAAGACATCGGGCGTGTCGGGAAACACCCGCTCGCCGTGGGAATCGTAGACGCCCCGCTCGAGCACAAAGGTCGGTCGCGGCTCCGCCATTTCACGCATCACGGCGATGTCCGGCAGGGCATCCATGGTGTCGTTCCAAAGCGTGCGGGCGGCCAACAAATCGTTGCGCAGTTGCTGTGCAGAAGCGCTCGTCGTGATCAGGAAATGCTCCAGCAATTCGGCCCGGTCGTCCGCGCTCAGTGTCGCTTCGTCCTTTGCCAACAGTGCCGACAAATGCTCCCGGTCGTAGAGTTGCTTCGCTTCCGCGCTGCTCAGTTGGCGTTCGAACATCCGCAGCTCGTCGACCCGGCCATTCTTGAAGCCGCGATCCCGATAGCGTTGCCCGAGCACGATGTGCTTGCGGTCACTCTTGTTGTCGCCGCGGTAGTTGTCGATTTCCCGGGTCAGTCCATCGCGGACGATTTGCAGATCCTGTTCGACGCCGTCGAGAAACAGACGCACGCCCGCCGCCTTGCTCGAGCCGTCGTAACTGACTGCGACCTGACTCCATTGCTGTGCCTTCACCGCTGACTTTGTCTGCACCCGCATGGCGTTGCCTGGCCAGAAGTGAGTCAGCGAAAAGGTCAGCTTGCCGTCGAGCAGCAGCAGTTCGTAACCCATGCTGGCGGCATCGTCGGCGCCTCCGGAGCGGCTCAGGATGTTTTCCCGGTCAGTGATGCGGTCCGGACGGATCCAGAGGGAAACGCTGAACGGATGTTCCCTCGGGAAGTGCCCGACGTTCTGCACCTCGAGAATGTCATCGCCGGTAAACTGAACCGACTTTCCAGCGACGCCCTCAGCTAGCTGGTTGCCTTCCTCAGTGGTGATCGGGTGGTCGGCCGCGGCCGCGTTGACGAATTTTGCATCGATCAATTCATCAAAGGAAACGTCCGCGACCAGGCCCGGCCACTGCAGCTCAGGACGGTGCTTCAGCCATTGTTGAAATGCTTCGGATTGATCCGCGTTCGTGGACAGCGACTCGAGTTGCTTCTCAATCGTTGCGATGTCTTTTTCTGTTTCTGCAAAGACGGCCTCCGCCTGTGGAGTGATAATCGGCATGGCCGGTGTCGGCACCGCATCGGTGAAGTAAGAGATCAGTCCCGACTCGTCGACATTCGCAAAAAAGGCGCTCAGCTCGTAGTAGTTTTTGGTCGGCAGCGGGTCGTACTTGTGG
Source organism: Verrucomicrobiales bacterium (assembly GCA_037969585.1). GTDB lineage: Bacteria > Verrucomicrobiota > Verrucomicrobiia > Verrucomicrobiales > DEV007 > JBBKXR01. The sequence goes on along the minus strand of JBBKXR010000164.1, from coordinate 5,759 downwards.
TCGTGGCAGCGGCAGCATTCCATGGTCAGGCCCATCAGGGCCGCGCTCACCGTCTGCGTGCGGTCAGCGACGTACTCGACGCGGAACTCCTCGAGCACGACGCCGCCTTCCATTTCCTGTGAATGCAGACGGTTGAAAGCGGTCGGCAGAATCGTTTCCTGGGTCGCGTCAGGCAGCAGATCGCCCGCCAGTTGCAGTGTGAAGAACTCATCGTAGGGCATGTTGTCGGCGAAGGCACCGATCACCCAATCCCGCCACGGCCAGGCCATCCGTTCGTCATCGCGCTGATAGCCATACGAGTCGGAATAGCGGGCCACGTCCAGCCACTCGCTGGCCATACGTTCGCCGTAGGCGGTCGAGGTAAACAATCGGTCGACTACCTTCTCGTAGGCTTGCGGCGAGGTGTCGGCGAGAAAGGCATCGATGTCTGTGAGCGTGGGCGGCAATCCGCTGAGGTCGAAGTAAACCCGTCGCAGCCATTTTTCTCTCGGAGCGGCCGCCGCCGGCGTGAAGCCACCTTTGAGCATTTTGCGCTCGGTAAAGGTATCGATCTCATTGATCGCCCATCCTGACTCCGATGGCGGAACGTTCACCGATGGAGGGATCGGCTTGAACGACCAGTGCGTGTCATACTGGGCGCCCTCGAGAATCCACTGATCGATCAGCGCGATCTCCTGGTCGGAAAGTTTCAGGTTCGATTTCGCCGGCGGCATCAGGTCGTCACCCGCGTCTTTGTGAATGCGAAAGTGCACCTCGCTCTTGTTCAGGTCGGCGGGAACGATGCCGATCACCCCATCGAGATCTTCCAAGGCGTGCTCGCGGGTATCGAGCCTGAACTCCGATTTCTGATTTTTCGCGTCCGGGCCGTGGCATTTGAAGCAGCGGTCCGAGAGAATCGGTTTGATCTGTCGGTTGAAAGAAATCGGTTCATCGCCTTCCGCCTGAATCGATGAGATCGAAGCCGACGCCGTTGCCAGGAGCACGGCGACGGTCATCCACGTAAAGTGATTCCTGCGCATGATAACAAGAATGACAGCATGACCGCATTGCGTCTTGTATCGGGGTATCGAATTTTGGTATGTTTTGACGATGCTGGCCGCCAGTTCATCATCCGGTATCAAGTTCCGCGAGGCCTTCTTCGACCGACATCCCGGCGCAGAAACGGTGTTCGAATTGTTCGAATACCTGCCTTCGGCCTATTTCTATGCCAAGGATGCTGAGCACCACTACATCGGCGTGAACCGCGCTACGCTAACGGAAGTTTTTGGTTTGCAAGATCCCGCGGAGCTATTCGGTAAGACCGACGCCAGCTTTCAACCGCCCGCTCTGGTCGAAGCCTATCACGCCGAAGATCGGAGAGTGTTCGACGGCGGGCAGATCATCCCGGCACAGGTATGGCTGGTGCCGCACGTGCGCGGCACCCCGCGTTGGTATGTATCGACAAAAACCCCGCTGCGGGATCCCGGCGGAACGGTGATCGGCCTGGCCGGAGTGATGTATCAGATCGAAACGCCCGAGGAGCAGGAGCGAGCATTTTGTGAGTTGCTACCGGTGATTCGTCACATCGACAAAGGCTACGACGGCGACATCTCCATGAAGGAAATGGCGGCGATGGCAGGCCTGTCGACAACGCATTTTAACGCCAGGTTCCGCGAGATTTTCGGCATGACGCCGACTCGCTACGTCTTATCGCGCAGGATCGAGCACAGTCGAAGGCTGTTGACCAAGACCAGCAAAGACATCGCCGAGATCAGCGTCGAGCTCGGCTTTTGCGATCAGAGTCATTTCACCAAACGCTTCCGGAGCGTGACGGGTCTGACGCCGAGGCAATACCGGAAAAGGTTTCGTCGGGTGGCGATGTGATGGGGGGCTTCCTGCCCGCTGAGTTTTGGTGAAAAAATCCAATTGTCAGGAAATAGCTTTCTCGGACCTTCTGCAGTCAGCCCGCCTTTGGCTGGGGATTGGAGGGCGGGCAGGTAGAGTTATTTCGGCGCTAGCGTCCGGCAGTCGATGCAGCTTAACTGTTCCGCCAATTTTTGACTTTTATCGCTTGACCCAAAACCCGCTTCGTCAGCGAATTGGTGCCGCAAGCCGCCACCAATCAGCGAGAAGCTCTCGCGCAATCCTTCGGTTGCATGAGCGATGAGGACGGCGAAGCCTTCGAGGAAGTCGTGCTGTCACCGGAAGTCGGTGAACCGGAAAACTAGCGTTCAGCCGAGTAGAAACTGTCGCGTAGCGACCAGTCTCGGTAGGTGTGGGTTTTTACCCCGCGATCCCGATCCGTAGCAAGATCCGGCGTCACGTAGTGACCGATCTGACAGGGAATGGGTCGCCGCACTTTCCGTTGCAGAGCAGTCACTACGTGACGCAGCACCTATCGGGCGGAAAGAACAGGGGATCAATCCCCTGCCTAACCAGACCGGTTCCTACGGGACGTTACGATACGTAAATTTAGAGATGTTCGAACACTAGCACGCGCCGACCGAATGATCGATCGATGGCTGACCACATCCTACTCGACACGAGTCCCATCATTGGCCATCTGCACGGCAAGTTCGACATCCACCAGGCCGTTCCCGGCGGCCAGCGGCTGTTCACGTTGCTGTTCACCGTCGGCGAACTTGATAAAGGTATCAGCCGGGCCAACGATCCCGCCAGAGAACGCGCTCGGGTCGAATCTTTCCTCCGGCATATCGCTATTCTGATTCCCGCCGAAGCCACGGCAGCCGCCTACGGCAAGCTCTCCGGCGAACTCGATGCACAGGGCTAGCGCATCCCCGAGAACGACATGTGGATCGCCGCAGTCGCCCTCGAATGCGACATGAGTTTGGCGACCGGAGACGCTCACTTCCGTCGCGTCGACGGATTGAATGTTCTGCACTGGACCTGGTAGCCGCAGCCCGTTGGACGATTCTGTCCAGCAGTGCGGCGATGCCGATCGGACCTTGCCGACGGTCGGGTCAAGGCGATCACCGCTCCACCAGCGCAAGGTCCACCTTTTGACAAAGGCGGCTACGGAGCGTCCAGAGGATTGAGGTAGCCGCGGACCGTCAGGCCGTGGTCTGGTGGGTGGATCGAGAGGCCTTTCCGGGACGCTGTTTTACGCCGTTCCGGCCAGTTCCCGTTCCGCAAAGGGGTAGTCGGTATAGCCGACCGGGCCGTCGCCGTAGAAGGTCTCGGGGATCGGCGTGTTCAATTCGATGCCATTGGCGAATCTCGCTGGCAGATCGGGATTGGCGATGAACTGCTGGCCCCAGGATGCGGCATCGGCTGCTCCGGATTCGATCAGTTTTTCGGCGGTCGCCTGATCGAGCTGTTGGTTGACGATGAATGCGCCGCCAAATTCCTTTTTCATCAACGATCCGATGCGTGGCCGCTCGTTGCCCTCGCGGGCGAACAGAAACGCCAGGCCGCGCTTGCCACATTCCCGGGCAAGGTAGCTGAAGGTTGCGGCTGCATCGGAGTCGCCCATGTCGTGTTCGTCACCGCGCGGCGCCAGATGCAGGCCGACCCGATCCGCACCCCAGACGCTGACCACGGCATCGACCACTTCGAGCATCAGTCGCGCGCGGTTTTCGATCGGGCCGCCGTATTCGTCGCTGCGCCGGTTGGTGCTGTCCTGCAGAAATTGATCTAGCAGGTAACCGTTGGCGCCGTGAATTTCGACACCGTCGAAGCCGGCGCGTTTGGCGTTTTCGGCACCGCGTTTGAACTGCTCGATGATCTCCGGGATCTCCTTGAGGTCGAGCGCGCGTGGCGTTTCGTAGTCCTTCATCGGGCGCACCAGACTGACGTGGCCGGCGGCTTTGACCGCGCTCGGGGCGATCGGCAGTTTGCCATCGAGGTAGATCGGATCCGAGATGCGGCCGACGTGCCACAGTTGCAGAATGATGCGACCGCCTGCGGCGTGGACGCGTTCGGTGACCAGCTTCCAACCCTCGACCTGCGCGTCGGACCAGATGCCGGGTGTGTTCGGGTAGCCGACTCCCATCGGATCGACCGATGTCGCCTCGGAGATGATCAGTCCGGCGGAGGCGCGCTGGGCGTAGTATTCCGCCATCAGTTCATTCGGCACGCGGCCCTCGCTGGCGCGGCAGCGGGTAAGCGGCGCCATGATGATTCGGTTCGGCAGCTGCCAGGCACCGATGTTGACTGGTTGATGAAGGGGAGAGGTATTTGGGTTCATTGTTCGATTTTGATCGAACTTTAAACTTTGTTTCGATTCCGTCAATTGATTGTTTGATCACAATCGAACATTCGTGCAGACTGTTTTGCAACGAAACCATGACCACCACCAGCACCCCTAAGAAATACCAGCGTCCGAAATTGGCATCGGTGCCGCTGCCGTTAGCGATGCAAGCGCTGGCGGATCCGTGCCGCCTGGCCATCGTCCGGCAGATGTTGGCGCAGCCGGAGCACGAGTTTGCTTGCAACGAGTTCGATCTGGAGCCGGGCAAGGCGACGGTCTCACACCACTTCGAGACGCTGCGCGAAGCCGGTATTATCGAGAGCCGGGTCGAGGGCAGGAAGTGTCTGTCGGCGCTGAGGTTGGAGGAGTTTGAAGCGCGGTTCCCGGGCTTGATTGAGCTGGTGCGGGAGGGGTGAGGATCAACCGCCAACAAGTGAGGCCGGGTGGCTACTTCCACGCCCAGATATCTTTTTCAACCAGCAGGCCTTTTTCCGTTTTGGGTTGTTCTGACTGAAGCCATTTTTTCGCGGCCGCATCATCCTTCAAGTAGGCATCCCAGAACTTCGCGCTGATTTTCTGAATCGCCGGATGGTGATGTGGAATTCGTTGCGCTACCCGGTCGCCGGCGTCAGAAAATGCCGAGTGTTCCGCGCCTTCAAAGACGAGCTCGAATTTATCACCTGCAGGCAGCGCTTTGTAGACTTCCCGCCGGGTGGCCGGCAGCGAATTCGGGCTGATCGGATTTTCATCTTCGGTTCCGGTCATGGTCAGAACGGGCTGATCGACATCGCCAAAAGCGGCAACGGACGTCCCGCCTCTAGGCTCTGACGGGCTCATCGCAAAGAAGGCATCGAGGCGCGGATCGGCAACGGTTCGATCTCCCCGGAAGCGTTGTCCCATCATCGCCTGAGTGGTCACCGCACCAAAACTGTGGCCACACATGCCGATGTGCTCCAGATCCAGCTTTGCAAAAGCCGGGTGCTTATCGTCCGAGTTCCACAGCTCCAACTGATCAATGACAAAGGGCACATCATCGAATCGATCCAGCGTCGATTTTAGACTGGCCGCGCCTTGCATCGCCGTCTTTCGATCGCCGGGTTGCGCCTCCTTCCAGACGCTTTCGTCACTGCCGTGGTGCTGCATAAAGACACAAACATAGCCCTGCTCCGACCAATGTTGGCCGAGGTAGACGCTGTTCATTCGCGAACCACCCAGACCGTGAGAAAACAAAATCACCGGCGCGGGGGCCTTTAAATCGGCGGGCAAATACACTTTTACCGGAATCACCCGATTTCTCGCGGAATCGTTGGGTTCAAAAAGCAGTTCGTTGGCAGACAATTCATTTGGCTGCTGGGCATTCGCCGCGGCCGCCGCCGTGAGCAGCGCAAGACAACATAAGAAGGGTAAGAAGGACTTCATGCTACGAATGAACCCCTCGGGTGCGGTCTGGTTACAGAATTCCCGTATCGATTCATTGTCCAGTCCCGCTGGGGATGGGGGAACGAAACGCGAGCGATGAGATGGCAAAAAACGCCGGAGAATTCGATACGGACTTGGCGGGGCTTGGGGG
>JBBKXR010000163.1:0-111669 GCA_037969585.1 Verrucomicrobiales bacterium | reverse complement strand
ACTTCCGCCATAACTAACTCCTAACTCCTAACTCCTAGCTCCTAACTCCTTGCTCCTTGCTCCTGAAATCACATCGCCATGCCGCCATCCACTGCCAATGTCTGGCCGGTGATGTAGCGTCCGCTTTCACCGGCGAGAAACAGGGTTGCAGCAGCGATGTCTTCGACGGTGCCGAATGACGCCAAAGGAATCCGGGCCTTAATCGCCTCCTGCATTTTCTCGTCGAGTTCGTCAGTCATATCCGTCTGGATAAAACCCGGAGCGATGGCATTAACCGTCACCGCCCTGCCGGCAAATTCCTTGGCCAGCGCTTTGGTCAGACCGATCAGCCCCGCCTTGCTCGCTGCGTAGTTGGCTTGGCCGGCGTTGCCCATCAGGCCGACAACCGACGCCATATTAATAATGCGCGCGCCGGGTTGCTTGAGCAGTTGGCGCTGAAATGCCTTCACCGCGTTAAAAGCGCCTTTGAGATTGGTGCTCAACACGGTGTCCCAATCCTCCTCGCTCATCCGCAAGGCCAGTCCGTCGCGCGTCACGCCGGCGTTGTTCACCAAAATACTGACCGGACCGAGATCCTCGGTGATCTGCTTGCCGAGTTCGATCACCGCCGAATAGTCGGAGATATCGACCGCGTAGCCCTTGGCACTACCGGGTCCTTGCGCATTCATTTCCTCGGCAGCCGAGTTGGAATTCGCCTCGGTGCGACTGATCACCGCGACCTTTGCTCCCGCCGCCACGAATCGGCGTGCGATCTCTTTGCCGATGCCCCGTCCTGCGCCGGTGACCACTGCCACTCTATCTTGAAATTCGCTCATGCCACTCTTTTCACCCCGACCGCGTCGCCACGCAAGCCTATTTCCTGCGTTGCCCTCCATAGCGCCGATTTCACCTTCAGATGCCTCTCAGAATCTACAAAATTTTTCATTTAGCGGGTGTTTTTAATCAGTTTTTATAAAATTTCCATAATTTTACTAGATTTCCATTGCAATAGTGTTTATATTTTTAATAACTACAGTATCTACCGAAACGATACGAGGTTTTCCAACCGACACAATCCTCGGCAAAAATCCCTCGTTTGTTTCATCTCCGGCTAACCAAACAACGCTTCTAACATCATGATCCCGCACTTCTCTCCTCCTTCGATCGAGCACTTCGATTTAGAGACCCTCGATCAGGGCTGCCTCGAAGACTCGCACAGCCGAATTACCTTTTCCCTTTCGCTCGAGCATCAGCATATTTCGCAGCGTTTGTTCTTCGCCCTTCTCGACGACAGCCGAGAGCATGGTGTCGCTATTTCCGTGCATCCGGCCACTGGTGAGGTCTGCGATGTGATGAACGGTGGCGGAGTCATCGGCTACCTCTCCAGTTCGCCCTTAGCTCCAAAGGAATCGGTCGATTGCGAAATCGTTCTGTTCAAGTTCGGCGCCAACTGCGTCTGCAATGCTCGCGTCGACGGTGAAACTTTCCTCTACCCCGCGTTCACCATGATCAACACCCATCGCGTCAGCGGTATCGTCGGCGTCGAAAATGACAACGCTCGTGGTGGCATCGTCCACTCCAACGTCCTGCTCGAAGTTGCACTGGCCGATCTGCCTCAGGCTGTGGCCTGAGTAATCCGTTTTTGCTTCTTGGATTCATCCCGCCCCTCGTGGGCAACGGCAACGCTCCCTCATTGAGGGAGCGTTACTCGTTTAATCCCATCGGGATTCACCGATCGGAGAATTGATCTTGTGTTTCGCGGCTGCCCTATCAAATTGCAGCCTCGATGCCCGCCAACAATCAATCACCTACTCCACAAGAGGAGATCGTCGATGCGATCGAATCTGGAGTAGCGGATCGCATCGTCAAAGTCTTCCGCGAGGCTCATCCCGCGGACGTCTCCGATTGCCTCAAGCAACTGGACGACGATGAGCGTGCCGCCGTCCTCTACAAGCTCCCGCAGGAGCTTTTCCACGAACTGGTCGAGTTCCTGCCGACACCCGACGTTGAAAAACATCTCGATACGCTGTCGTCGGCCGAGCAGCTCGCGGTGCTCGACTCGATGGCCGACGATGAGCTCGTCGACTTGCTGCAGGACCTCCCTGACGAGGACCGCCCGGGCTACCTGGCCATGCTGCCGCTATCGAAGCGCTTGCTGCTGGCCGATCTGCTGAAATTTCCCGAGCACACCGCCGGCGGTCGAATGACCACCGCCTACGCGAAGCTCGACGCCGATCTGACCGTCCGGGAAGCGATCGAAAACCTGAAAAACGTTAGCGACCAGGCCGAAATTTTGTCGCGTATTTTCGTGGTCGACAGCCAGAATCGCATTCTTGGTAAAGTGCTGCTACGCGATCTGACCTTCTCGCCGCGCGACACGCCGCTGGCTGATATCATGGACAGCGATCAGATCGCCATCCAGGCACTTGCTGACCAGGAAGAAGCCGCGCAGATGATCGCCCGTTACGACATGGTGGCGTTACCGGTGATCAACGAAAAGAATCAGCTGATCGGTGTCATCACTCACGATGATGCGATCGAAATTATCGAAGAAGAATCGACCGAGGATATTGAAAAGATCTCCGGTATTGGTGGTGACCGTGGTGAGTTGAGCTATCTCAACACTGGTGTGATGCAGCATTTCCGCCGACGTTTCGGCTGGGTGCTGGTGCTGGCTTTCCTGGCCATTATTTCCGGCGTCGTGCTGATCAAGTCGGAGGAAGTCATCAAGGACTTCTACATCTTGGCGCTCTACATGCCGATGGTCGTTGCCGCCGGCGGCAACACTGGATCGCAGGCCGCAACCATGGTCATTCGCGCGATGTCGCTCGGCGAATTGACCCCCGGACAGTTTATCCGCGTTATCTGGAAAGAACTGCGCATCGGCCTGGTGCTCGGCAGCTTGCTCGGTAGCTGTGTCGCTCTACAAATTTACTTTCTACTACCGGACGCGTTCAATCCACAAAATCTCTCGCTGGTAAAAGTCGGCATCGTCGTCGGCTTTTCGCTGGCAGCTCAGGTCGCCAGTTCAACTTCTATCGGTGCCACCCTGCCGCTGCTCGCCCGCGCCTGCCGCCTCGACCCGGCCGTCGTTGCATCACCGGCGATCACCACGCTGGTCGACGTCACCGGCATGATCATCTACTTCGGCCTGGCGAAGCTGCTGCTGGCGATGTGAGCAAGAACACTCGCTCAGCTCACTCCGGCACCGGCTCGAACTCGATGGCGCCAATCGCTGCCATAACGCGGTCGGCGATGGCTTGGTAGAGTTCTTTGCCCTTGAGCTTGGGATCGTCGATCAGGTCATCAACGTCGAATTGCTCGCCAATGACGATGCTGACCATACCGCGCCGCGGAAGTGACGCGCCTCGAGGCAGAATTTCTTCGGCGCCAAAAACCCGCACTGGCAAAACCTTGGCGCGACTCTTGGCGATCATAAGCCCGACACCGGTCTTGCCTTCGGACAGGGTGCCATCCCAACTGCGCTCGCCTTCGGGGAACATGAGCACTTTCTCGCCGGCTCGGAGCAGGCTGATAATTTTTCGTAAACTACTCAGCTCAGGACTCTGCTGATTAATCGGAATAGTGTTCCATTTTCGATACACCCATATTGCCACGGGATTGCTGAACAGACTTTTTCGAGCCAGATAATAGATCGCTTCGTCAAAGGCAACACCCACCATCGGCGGGTCCATGAAGCTGACGTGATTCGACGCAATCATGCATCCCTCAAGACCTTCGAGACGCTGGCGATTGACCACGCGGTAACCGAAGAACAGCTTGGCGGCGGTTTTGAAAAGCGTGTAGCCGATGCGATAAACGAAGGTCATGTCTCTGCAGAAATTGTCGGAAGCTTTACCTCACCTCAACTCAGGCCATCCTGACGAAGCTTAGCCAACACTTTTTCGACGACTTCGTCCAAGGTCAACTCTGAGCTATCGATGACGAAGGCGTTGTCGGCGACAGCCAAGGGAGACGCCACTCGGCTCGAGTCCTTGCGGTCGCGCTCGCTAATCGAATCCTCGATGCCCTCCGCGCGTCGGCGCTGCTGCCGAACCTCTTCTGAAGCATCGATGTAAAATTTGTAAGGCGAATCGGCGAACACCACGGTGCCTATATCGCGTCCTTCCATGACCACGTCGGCGGTCTGACGATGCGCACGCTGCGCCGCGACCAGTCGTTCGCGAACTTCGGGATAGGCTGCAATGACTGACACGTTGGCATTGACGTCTTCGCGACTGAGCCCTTCCCCTGGCTCGCGTCCGTCGACAGCAACGGTAGCGACGCCATCAACCTCGCCGCACTCGAACTGTGCCTTGGCAAGCAACCTCAAAACCGCTTCGCGATCCGAACAGTCGATGCCGTTCTCCAAAACCCACCAAGTGAAAATGCGATACATCGCTCCCGAATTGACGAACACAAATCCGAGACGCTCCGCAACTCGACGCGCGACGCTACTTTTTCCGGAGGCGGCCGGCCCATCGATGGCGATCGCCCGATGTTCGGTAGGGTCGCTGGCAGTGCTCATGGCGGCGAAATCAGATTGATGGAGTCTCCGCTAATTCTGCGACGAACTCAGCTGTAACAATTCCTCACCGAATCCCGGGTAGGAGGTGTTCACACAGTCGACGTCGTTGATCACCGTTTCACCGGTGGCGAAGAGACCGGCGATGGCAAATGCCATGGCGATGCGGTGATCTCCCATCGACTCAAGTGTCGTGCCCTTCAGGGTCTCACCTCCGGTGATCTCCATACCATCGATAAATTCCTGAACCGGCACCCCAAGCCGACGTAGATTTTCCGCCGTCGTAGAAATGCGATCCGACTCCTTGACGCGCAGCTCCTTAGCATCGCGAATGATGGTCGTGCCTTCAGCCAGAGCAGCTGCCACAGCGAGCACCGGTATTTCATCGATGACATTGGGGATCTCGTCGCCTGCGATTTCGACACCCTTCAAAGTCGTTCCGTGCACTTCGATATTTCCGTAGGGTTCGCCTTCGGTTTCCTCGACGAACTCGCTGATGTGTGCGCCCATGCGCACCAGGGTTTTGAGAATCCCCGAACGCGTCGGGTTAAGTCCGACATTACGAATCAACAAATGCGCTCCCGGTCGGGCCGCTGCCGCAACAATCCAGAAGGCGGCGCTGGAAATGTCACCCGGCACCGCAAAATCTCGCGACTCCGGAGTTTGGCCTCCCCAGGTGGAAACAGTGTTGCCCTCGCGCAAGGTCTTCACCAAAAAATACTTTAACATCCGCTCGGTATGATCGCGCGACTGCGCTGGCTCGATCACCTGGGTGCGCCCATGTGCTCGCAACCCGGCCAGCAAGATCGCACTTTTTACCTGCGCGCTGGCCATCGGCATATCGTAAGTGATCGTCTTTAGCTCGGTGGTTCCGACCAAACTCAGCGGCGCCGTACGATTTTTGCCGGTACCCTTGATCGACACGCCCATCTGACCCAGCGGATCGATGACTCGGCCCATCGGTCGAGTCGACAACGAATCGTCGCCGATGAGATCAATGCGAAACGGAAGATGCGCCAGCGCGCCACAGAGCAGACGCATCGCCGTGCCGGAGTTGCCACAGTCGATCGGCTTATCAGGCTTCTTAAATTCGCCCTTCTTACCGTGAACCAACAGACGCACCGGGCCGCGTTCGTCGCTCTCCAGCTCTTCGATTTTGATTCCCAGAGCACGCAGCGCGTTTACCGTCGCTATGCAGTCTTCGCTCGGCAAAAAGCCGCTGATCTCGCACGGACCATTCGACATGGCACCGAAGATCACTGCCCGATGGGAAATGCTCTTGTCGCCCGGCACCGTCATCTCCGCGGAGAACGCGCCGGTGGGCTTGACTTTAAATTCGCTCATGAATCGATCTCTGCGCTGAAAAGGTCGCGCCGCCGCTTCGCCTCGGCCAAGTAACGGCGGAGGTCTTCTTCGTTCACCTTCTCCAAAAACGCAAGCGTTTCGCCAAGCTGGGCCTGCAATCCACGCACTTCTTCGGCGACCGCCTCGCGATTCTCCAGCAAAATCTCCGCCCACATCTGTGGCGGTCCTGCAGCGATCCGTGTCGAATCGCGAAACCCGGGTCCGGCCAGAGCGGCAATTTTCGCATCTTTGTCGAGCGCCGCCATGACCAGCGCCGCTGCATTGAGATGAGGTAGATGACTGATTCTCGCCACCGAGCGATCATGTTCGCTGGCATCGAGCCGCAAAGTTCTCATGCCCAGCGCCTGCCACATGTCATCGACTCGCTGCAACGCCCCTTGGTCGGTATTTTCGCTCGGAGTCAACAGGCACATCGCACCATCAAAAAGATCTGCTCGTGACGCCGCGACCCCTGTTTTTTCGGAGCCAGCCATCGGGTGACTGCCGACGAAATGCCCCCGACCTGTTCCATCGTAGATCGGCTCGAGTTTTTCAACGACGCAGCGCTTCACACTGCCGACATCCGTGACCACCGTTCCGGCGGCAAAACCTGAACACTCCACCACTCGCTGCGCCAACTCCGGCAACACGCCGACCGGCGTCGCCAGCACGATCAGATCCGCTCCAGCGACCACCGCGTTCAAATCTTCACTCGCCATATCGGTGCAGCCACCCGCTCGCAAATCCGTGATCGTTTCCGCCCGGCGAGCCCAGGCGCGAACCTGCGGAGGATCCGGCAAAGCGCGCAACGCCATGCCCAACGACCCGCCCAGCAGCCCCGGGCCAACCAACGCTATATGGCGAAAAGCAGTCACAGCACAGTGCGGCTCACGCAATCTCGCTGCGCAACCTCCTCGGATTCTTCGCCGGTGAATATCATGTCAGAACCAGGCAGGTCGCTCCCCGCCAATGTGACATGAAGCCTGCGCTGAAATCAGGGAACCCGGAAGTAGATTTTTTTACTCGCGTCGCGCGGATCATTGATCTCCACCGGCGTGCCTGGCTTGATGCCAGTGACGTCGATCTCACCAATGGAGGAGTTGGAACCCGGCAGGGTCACAAAACCTTTCTTGCCCGGCACCAGTCGGGCGTAGGGGTACGAGTTGAGATTCGACGGCGGTGTGCTCGACGAATTGCTTGAGCTGCCGGAACTACTGCTGCCCGAAGAAGACGAGCCGGAAGTTGAACTGCCCGAGTCCGCCATGTCCTTTTTCTTATCGGGAGGACTATCGCTACTGCTGCTGTCATCGCTGCTGCTGCTACTCGGCCGATCATTGGCGTCGTCACGATTATTCGAACTCGAAGGATCAGGTTTGCGCGTGTTGTTGGCCTGACTGGAACTGTTGGCGTTCGAGCTCCTCGAATTGGAGTTGCTACTACTACTGCTGCTGCTGCCACTGCCGTTATGCCCGAATCGATTGCCGCTGCGCTGATTAGTCGATGCTGGTTCCGCTGGCCTCTCCTCGCCGCGTTGACTGCCCCACCCGTAGCGGTTGGGACGTTTAAAAATCGCAGCATCCCCGCTTCCTGGTGGAGGTGGAAGACATGCCGACAGGCACAGGGCTACTGCCGCTAGAAACAAAAATTGGGTGGTCGCTCTCATACTAAGCAATCTCGGGTCTACAAAAAGGGGGGCTCCCCTTGAAAGTTCGGAAATGTAAAAAAATATGCGCCGCTTCTCAAGTCCTAATCGCAAGAAAGAGCCTACGGATAAAGGGCTCCAATCATTACTGCTTATTGTAACCGCAAAAACTATGGTAGTTCAAGCACGTTCGCTAGTCTCCACGATCCGCAGATAGAAAAATTTCCCTATTTTCCAACTTTAGCGTCCTTGTAACTGCCACCCGCCTTTCTAACGATCCGCTTCAGATCCTTCTCATGTTCGTCACGAACTTCGAATCCAATGAAATTGAGCGAAGCCTTTGTTGGCAGAGTTTTTTCCAATTCCTCAACAATGTCAGCCAGTTCGTCGAGTTCGAGGTCACCGTGACTGCCCGTATCACGCCACTGAAAATCTCCGTCTGAAAGAAGAAAGATCACGTCAGGTTTCATGCCGTATGCTTTTTCCAAGACACCGGCAACCCCGCGTGAATTCGAAACTACACCGCCGCCGCTCATAGAGCCGGCCGTTACCCACTCCTTATCAATCCAATCACGCGCCGCCTGCTTGTTTCCGTCGGTCGCGGCCACCAACTCGTCGCCGAACGGTTTGTAATTCTGAGTAAACTGAATCAATGAAAACCGCGCACTGATCGGCAAGCTGTCGATCAGTTTCAGCGTCTGCTCGCGCACCTCATCCAAGCTCATCCCCGCAGCAGTCATCTTGGTAATCACACTGGTTGCCACGTCGAATAACAGCACGATGCGCGTGCCCTCGGTCTGAATGCCAAAGAAGCTCATACCGTTGCCATTGCCACCTCCCCCGGCGAATCCTGTGCCCAAACCACTGCCCAAAGCCGCACTGCCAACTAGACTCGACACCTGATCCGAGATCAGCTCACTCGGATCGAGCGGCAGCATCTGGTCCATGTCGACCTCCGGAAGATCGGGCAGCGCAAACTCCACCGGACGCGTGCTGACCAACTTGTCGTTGAACGTCGGCTTCGGCGTCATCGCCTCATGCTTCTGCAAGTTCATTTTGTGCTCCGGCGTCTGCGGCGGGATTTTCACCACCTTCGGCGGCATCTCGAACTTCGGCTCCGGACGAGACTTGTAGCGGGCAACGATAAAACTACCGATCAACAGTCCACCACCGACAACTAAAATGACGCTGGCGATCATGATGACCACCACCTGCCATTTCTGGCGTACCCGTTGGCGGCGCTCCGCCGCAGTTTCCATGATCAGTTGCACTGAATTTTTAAGTGTTAAGTCTTCTAGTTTTAAGTAGCAGAGAATCGGACGCTCACGCGCTAGCCTCCGTCGCCGCTGACATTCACTGAATCGAAAGTCACACCATTGATACCAGCCATCGCGCAGGCGTTGAGCACATCTATGATTCGCTGGTGCGGCACGGCATCATCCGGCACCAAGGTCACCATCGCTTTCGACTTACTGTTGTCCGCCGACTCCTTGAAGCGAATCAACACACCGACCAACTCCGGCAGCCCCCGACTCAACGGCGCATCGAGCGACTGATCATTGAGCACCACCTGACCACTCTCCTGTATCACGATGCGCTGCTCGTCCGGGATATCCAATGTCTCCTCCTGCGAAACCGCCCCCGGAAGCCCGATGCTGATGTCCGCCTCATCCTTCACCGGCTTGGCCGTGACCATAAAGAACACCAGCAGCAGAAACACCATGTCAATCATGGGCCCCATCTGCATTTCGACCATTTCGTCGGGTTTCTTCTTTCGTCGCATCGTAAAGCTCCTAACTCCTATTCTTTCAAGGTTCCAAAAATCACATCAACCGCTCCGGCTTCGGTCGCCATCGCGACAAACTCCTTAATCTTCTTCGCCGGTGTTTTCTGATCCGCCCGAAGATAAATCCGCAACGGCGGGAAATTCTCGAAACGCTTTTTCAAGTAGCTCGCCATCTCGTCCTTCGACGCTTTGTCATCGGCGATATAATACTGCCCCTCGGCATCAATCGTCAGCACCACTCGTTGTGACCGGTCGTCCGGCACCACTCCGAGTTCCGCTTCAGGCAGTCCCACCGGAACCGAAACATCCATATCCGTCAGATGTGACGTGACCATGAAAAAGATCAGCAGCAAAAACGTCATGTCGATCATCGGGGTGATATTAAACCCCGACGCGTCATCCGCTCTTTTGTTCCTGCGCTCCATTGCCCTTCCTTATTCAACTCCTGTGGTTTCCCCTTCAGCGATCGCTTCAGCCGCTGGCGTCGCGGCACCTTCCAGGCGAATTTCCCCCGACAACACATCCAGCGCGAACGACACATTGCGTTGCGTTACCGACATGATCGTCATCAGCCGATTGCGGAAAAAAAAGTAGAAGAACATCGCCGGAATCCCGACCAGCAGCCCGCCCGCCGTCGTCACCATGGCCGTGGAAATGCCACCCGCCAGTCCTTTGGCGTCAGCACCACGCATCAACTGATCAAAAGCCTCGATCATCCCCCACACCGTTCCTAACAACCCGAGCATCGGCGCCAGCGTCGCAAACACGTTCAGGTAGTTCACCCAGATCATCTGCTTGGTTTCCTCCTGATCGAGCGTCTCCGCCGCCGCCTCATCCATCGATGGCTTATTGGCCTTGTCGCGATCGAAATTTACTTTCAGCAGAGCCTGTGACAGAACCCGCGAATAACTGTTTGGATTCTCCTGACACAATGAGTAAGCCCCATTGATGTCGCGTTCCGCCATGGTTCGATTGACGCCGTCGACCAGCCGCTTCGGGACCATCTTGCCTGCCGATACCTGCAAGAAACAGTAACCGGCCACCGCCACGGTACCGATAAACATAAGCGCCAGAATGTGCATCATGCCGCCACCGCTCTTGTAGACATCGAGCAGGTTTTTGGTCTGCTCTCCAGTCGCTGGTACTGTCTTCGCCACCTCGTCAGGAGTTGGCGGCGTATCCTGTGCCAGCGAGTCAGGCATCGCCATCAGCACGGCAAACGCCATCACGGTGGCCAACGCCAGACCGATAAGTGGCGTTTTCGGTTTTAGTTTGCTTCCTGATTTCATATTCAAATTCCTTAGGGGTGAGAGTTGCCAATGATGGGTACAATCCTACTGACCAGGACCGAGTAGTTTCTTCGCCTGCTCAGCGTGGCTGGTTTGCGAATAAAGCGCGATCACATCCTCGGCACAGGCATTCGCCAGAGTGAATTTTTCAAATAACGAATAGACGCTGGCAGCACTCATCAAACCGCGCGCGGCCGACTCCGATTCGGTGCCATGGAAAAGGTAGGGAAACAAAAATTGATCGGCCGTCGAGTGATACAAGGCCTCAATTTCCGGCCGAACGATGTCGTCTTCCAGCCACTTCGGATTGTCTTCCACCAACTGCTTGAGCTTCTCAAAATCCGCCCGCGCCAACACGAATTTCGCCTCAATCAACATGCGTGAATCTTCCGATTCAGCCGCCAGTTTGCGCGCCTCGGCCATCGCTTCGTCGAGGCGCTTCAGTGCAATCAAAGCCCGCAATCTCCCCTCCCTCGCCGCATTTCGAGTCTCATCCTTCCACGCCTCGTTCTCGAGGGTTACATACAAATCAAGTGCCAGCTTGAAATCGTAGTCGCTGTCCGATTTCAAATACTCCTGCGCAACCAGCAAACCCAATTGCCCCGCCGTGGAGTTCGGTCGATGCACGTGCATGCGGCGCTGCTTCCACAATTCCGCCAACGCTTGTGTTCCCGGCGGGTCTGGCTTCTCTAAAGCCTCGACCTCTCCCGGCAGAGGAGCGAAGTCGATGTAATCGACCTGCGCCATTTTGAACTGACGTTTCGCCGAAGCCATCTTGCCGCCGCCGATTGAAACCGTGGTACGAACGTCAACAAAATCGTCGGTGATGACCTCGATCTGTCCCGCCATCGTCGTGCCGTCTTTGAGGTGCACCACATCCGCCTCCTGCGCGAGCGACGATCCTGACATCGCCACCACGGCGACCATCAAAAACAACCAACGCCTCATACTTCACCTCCCGCGTCAGTTGCCTCTTCGCCTGGTGCCGTGGCAGGCGCCGGAGGAGGCAGAGTATCGACCTTGTCACGCGCCAAACGCCACTCTTCATACTGGCGCAAATCCTCACGCGCCACCAACTCGCGCAATACTTCCGCCGCCTTGCCACCCTCGCCGAGTTCGCTCAACGCTTCCGCCCTCCGCCAGTAGGCCGACGCCACCAACGGCCCATACTTGCCGTACATCGCGTAAATCCGCTCGTAGTAAGCCGCCGCCTTCAACGGCTCCTTGTCCTTCATCATCAAGTCACCGATCGCCAACAGCGTCTTTGCCTTGGTCTCACTCGACATCGTTGGTTGTTCGAGAATTCCCTCCAAAGTCACCAGTGCCGCGTCGCTCTGCTCGGTGTCTACTAACAGCTGCGCCTTGTCGAGCAACACCTCGCCGAGGCGCATCGACTGCGCCGTTTCCTTTTCAAAACGCTCGAAGTAGGTGATCGCTTGTTTCGGCTCACCCTGCTTGATCGCGATCCTTCCGAGCCCAGCGAATATGCGATCCTTCTGCAGCGCGCGCGGGTGCCATTTGCGCGTCTCCGTGTAGAGGCCTTTAGCGACCAGCAGATTGTCCGCCTTGAGTTGTGCGTCGGCGATGTCGACGCTGACCCATGGATTGTGAACCTTTGGATCAACCAAAGGCGTGGCCACCATCAGCGCCGTTTCGCCGACCTCCTCGCTGCGTTCAATCAGCAAATGCCCCCGCAGCCAGGCCAGACGCAGCGCCATGGTATTGCGTTCACCGTCATCCGCCAGCGATGCCTGAGTCATCATTCGCTCCAGCCGCGAAAGCAAATCGTCACGCCCTTCCTTTCCGAGCTCCGCATACGTTTTCGGCAGCGCCATGAACAGATCCTCCATGGTGAACATTTCAGGATTGTTGCCGTGTTCCTCGATCGTCTTCCAGTAAATGTCGCGCGCCTTGTCGGGTTCACCATTCGTGGTATGCGTCCAGCCGATCCAGTAAACCGCCTCCGGCATTCGCCCGCTACCGGGATACTTGTCGACGAAGGTAACGAAGTGTTCGCCCATCTCGTCGACCCGCTCCGTCATCCGCAGGGCTTTGCCAATCTTAAACCAACCGTCCTCGAAGAAACGCGTCGAAGTCTCGCGGATCGTTTGATAGGCCGCGACACCCGCGTCGATCTCGCCCTCGCCCAGATAACCGTCACCCAGCAGCAAACGCGCTTCGTCCGACTCCGCCGAATCTCCGTGCTCAACGATGAACGTTTTAAATAATTCGATCGCGTGCTGATACTCCGCCAACGAAAACGCGCACACGGCGATTCGAAACAGCGCCTCGGTATTGTAAGACGGCGCCTTACCCCCCGCTGAATACTTCTTAAGGTAAGCGTGCATCGCCCCACGCGCGTCCTCGTAGTCCTTCGAAAATGCCATCGCCATTCCCGACCAGTAATCCGCAGCCTCAATCATGCCGCTGTCCGGATACTTTTTGCGCAACTGATCGAAGTGATACAGCGCGCCTTCGTTGTCATCCTGACTGAGATACATGAAGCCCTGCATAAACAGCGACTTGGGCGCAAGATCCGAGTCCGGAAACTTCTCCCAAACCTCGCCATAGGCCAACTGCGCCTGCGCCGGATGCTGATCTTCGCGTAAGGCCTCGGCACGCAAGAACAAGACCAGCGGCAGATTCTCTCCATCATCACCGAACTTCTGCCGATACAAATCCGCCGCCTCGACCGCTTTCGGCCAGCGATCAATCGCCATCCAGCACTGCATCAATGATAGCGTCGCCGAGTCGACCACCGGATCAGCAGGCAGCGTTTTCAGCATGCCCTCCATAACCAGCGCCGCCTCACGATAACGTTCCAGTCCCTGGAACGCCGTCGCCAGCCGAAGCCGCAAAGCCGAGTCGAAATTCTCCACCTTGGCAAAATTGTCCACCTCGCGTTCGACTCGGCGGATGATGCCATCGAGCTGAAAAATCGTTGCCTGCGCAACTCGCCGCGCCTTGAGCACATCCATACGTTTGTGCATTTCCTCGAGCCGTTCCGTCTGAAAATCCATTAGCCGATCCGCCGGCCAGATGCGCTGCAAGCAGGCGATTGCTTTGTGATAATCCTCCGCCTCCAAAAATCCCGACCCCAACTTCAGCGCCAGCATTTGAAAGCTGACCACCTGCGTCATCTCATCCAACTTCGGATACTGTTCCCGCACCAAAGCCAGCGCCCCATCGAGATCACCCGCCTCAATGCGCGAGTAAAGTTGCAACACCGCTGCTCGACTCGCCGCCTCCGGATTGCTCTTCAAAACCTGCGGCCCCTGTTCCTTAAGCAGATCCGCCGCGACATCGTGAAAGCCCTGTTGGACGTAGAGCGAAGCAAACATCAAGAGCGCCTCCTGGCGCTTTGCCGGCGAGTGCTTAGCATCGATGAAATACTCGCCAAACGCCTCCTGCGCAGCAACCAGCTCCCCCTGTTGCGTCAGACAAATCCCCTTCCAGAAACTCAGCTCATCCTCCAATTCCGGCTTCAGTTCCGGGTCCTGCAGCGACTCACCGATCAAGGGCAGAGCTTCGCCGAATTTCTTCATGCCCACCTTAGCGATCGCCAGCACCGGCCGATGCACGCGAACCGCTTCCGCCGCTTCCGGGTTCTCTCCATAGTCCGCAAAGAACTGCGACAGCGCCGCCTCCGCGGTCGCAAAATCGTTCGATTGAAACGCCGCTACGCCACGCTTCAACAACTCCGCCGGCCCCTCAGCAACGGCTGCATCTGTAGTTTGATCCTGCGCTCCTGCCAGCGAAAGCAACAGCCCGACCGCAAACGCGAGCACCGCTACCAACTTCCTGACCTGTAAACCCATTGCAACTTACCCAATAACGCACTACGAAAAAAACACCCTCCACGGCACGACCATTCAACCGTTCCCGCCGCCACCTGAAAAGCAAAAACCGTGAAGCTTTCCATATCCAGCGAGTTCCTGCGCCTGCGCGGCAACACCCTCGACTTCATTCATGCCGCCGATGACCCCGGCGAAAATGTCTTCAACGAACTCGCCCTCGAGGTGTTCGCCTTTCAATCAGCACACAACCTGCCCTACGCCAATTACTGCCGCAGCCTCAGTGGCGACGTCAGCCACTGGTCACAGATTCCCGCCGTGCCGACCGATGCCTTCAAGCACTTCGGCACTCAACTCAGCGCCACACCCGACGCCGATTTCGCCGCCATCTTCCGCACCAGCGGCACCACCCGCGAGCGCACCGGCCAGCGCGGCGAACACGCCTTCGCCGACCTCACCCTTTACGATGCCAGCATTCTCGCCGCGTGGAAAAACCTCGGACTGCCGCAACTTCCCATCCGCTTCCTGACCCCGTCACCCGACGACGCTACGGATTCGTCGCTCGCGCACATGATGGGAGTGCTCGATCAAAAATTTAATCAAGAAGCTCCCGCAGCGTTTTTCATCGATGCAAACGGCGAACTCAACGCCGCCCGCCTAGCCGACGACCTGGCAAAAAGTGACATACCTATTCTCCTCGCCGGCACCGCCCTCGCATTTCTCCATCTCCTCGAAAAAACGCCACATCCGCTGCCTCCCGGATCACATCTGCTTGAAACCGGCGGCTACAAAGGTGTCGCCGTCGAACTCGACAAGGCAACCTTCTACGAAAAACTCAGCAACCGCTTCGACGTTCCTATCGACAACATTCACAACGAATACTCGATGACCGAACTGTCCTCGCAGTTTTACTCCCGCGGCCTCAACCGTCCCCACCATGGTCCGCACTGGACCCGGGTCCGAATCATCGATCCTGAAAGCCAACAGCTTGCCGGGCCTGGTAAACCCGGAGTCATCGAGATTCTCGACCTCGCCAATCTCGGTTCCTGTATTGCCCTGCGCACCGCTGATCTCGCCATCGCAGTTCAAGGCGATCACGATCGCAGCCGCGATTGCCCGATATTTAATCTGCTGGGACGCGACCCAACTGCCTTGCCACGCGGCTGTTCGCGCAGCGCCGACGAGATGCTGGGTGGCTGACGCCGGAATTACCTGGCAGTCGATGCCTCGGCGCCGGCTTCACCAGCGTCCGCCTGTGCCGGCGGTTGCTGCTGCTGAAATACACCGGCCAGCAACTGATACAACTGCGCGGCACCATTGTTGGTCATCGCCACGCGAGTGTGAATCGGCACCGTCGCATCGCCAGTTCCCGGGTCATTAACGGTGCACGAGGCAAAGTCAAAAATCAGTCCGCCGCTGGTTGAATTAAGTACTACATGATCGGCAAACACAGCGGTCAGCGACTCGTAGTTGAGATGATACTTCTGCTGCTGTTGTTGCGCGGCTGCCGCTTCCGGTTGCGCAGTAGGTTGGGTTTTTTCTTCACTCATACTCATAAATTTATCTAATCAGGTTAACAGTCAAAAATCTTCACCGAGGAACTCGCCGCCAACAGAGTCGCCGCCCTCAAATACCGCGGCAAAGAAATCGCGTCCCCCCTGCCGACCCTTTTCCCCTTGCGCGATAATTTTCTGCGCCGGAAATTCGAAGGTCATGAAACTCGGCCTGGCCGCCCCAGCCCAAGTCGTCGGCAACACTTCGACGCTGATCAAACCCGACTCATCGAGCGTCGACAATCTCCCAAACGGTGCCAACCAGTTTCCGCCGGCGTCGGTGTAAACGGTGCGCGATTCGATCGGTTGGCCAACTTCGTCTGCGATGAACACCGAAACTTTCGATCCCGGACTGGCCACACCGGAGAAAACCACATGCGGACTCGTGTTTGCGTCGGCTGCCACAACATCCCCCGAACCATCGACAGCTATCTGCTGAACAGCGAACTCATCCAGGCGAGAATCCGTGGTCAGTTCATCCGGCGATCCATAGAAAAAACCTCCAACGACGCGACTCTTGGGGTCTTTTAACTGGCGAAATGAATCGAGAACTCGAACCAGAGGAACTTGGGGCGTTGCGCCGACGATCCGCCCGCCCTGCTCCGGCCGTGCCACCCTCGCCGAGGAAACCACCACCGAGACCACTTGATTCTGCGTCAGTGGCTGCGTCGTCCGGCTGCTCCGCTGTCGCAACCGCCCAACGGCGGAGATCAAGGCACGGCTGCGCCACTGCGTTTTAGGGATTTTTGCCATCGTGCTATTCTACCCAAGATGAAGGTCAGCCGCAGAAAAGCAATTTCAAATCAGTGATTTCTATCCCTCAATTTCCGAAAAATTGCCGTAAAGCCCGCGAGCAAACATCAATCACTCATTGGACGGTCAACAAAGAACAACAAACAAAGAACTCCTAACGATCCTGCCACAGCCATTTCAACATCTCCGGCAACATCGCTCCGGCGTGGGTGCTACCGTGAAAGCCCTCGCCCCACCAGTAGCGATAGTCGTAGTCCATGAACTTCAGCGCTGCTTCCATCTGCCTGTTCGCCAGCGGCCAGTTGCCATATTTGTTGTCGATATCGTTCGACTCGCCGAGCAGCGCTGCACGGATCGGTTTGCGTTCGGTTTTACGAATCAGCGACGGATACGCATTCGCCCCGCGGATATCGGTGAAGGTGCCCACCCATCCTAACACTTTGCCAAACTTGTCGGGTCGCTGCCAAGCTGCCGTCCACGCGCAGGCGCATCCGCTCGACCCACCAGCGATCGCCCAATCGCCCGGATCCTCGCTCAATTTCAGATTGTGCGATTCGACCACGAAGGGCAAAATTTCGTCCAACAGATAGTTTACGTACGCATTCCCCAACGAATCGTACTCAATGCTGCGATTGCCCGGCTTGGCACCTTCCGCCTGCTTGTCGAAGCGCCCCGGATTGATGAACACACCGATCGTCACCGGCATTTCGCCCGAGTGAATTAAATTATCGTAAACCGTCGTCGCCCGCAGCGGACCGTCCAGGTCCGCATGACGCAAACCGTCTTGAAAAACCATCAGGGCTGCAGGTTTTGAACCGTCGTATTGAGCGGGAATGTAAACCTGTAGCTCGCGACTGGTGCCCGGATAGATTTTTGAGTCATTCCATTCGTGAGTGGTCACCTTGCCTTTGGGCACGCCTTCTTTGACCAAGCTATCGGGGCTGTAATCGTAGTATTCGACCTTCACCGAACCTTCGCCGATCTTTCCTTTGCTCTCGCGCAGTTCGTAGTCAAATTGCTGCCCATTCTGAAAAGTTTTCGCCAGAGCATACAGACCACCGCCAAGATCTGTCATTGCACCAATCTCATCGCCGTCTGATTTTACCACGATCACCGCACCCTCGACATCCGACTCACTTTCTACGGCCCACAGCACCGTACGTTTCTCGATCCACCGCTGCTTGCCCGAGCGCAAAGCCTCACTTCCCCACGAAGCGCGAATTTTTTCCGCCGCCTTTGCCGAATCTTGCGAAATCAGCGTTTCCAATTCGACCGCCGGTGGTGGCGTCCAGCGGCGCTTTTCTTGAGCAGTCACTTGAACGGCAATCGACAACAGCAAAAGAATGGAAGACAGAAGAATATTTTTCACGTCGCTTTGTCTCATCGCGAACGCGCGCCTGCAAGTATTTGCTTAATGTTACATCTTATGTACATCTTTTAACGTATCGCCTTCGATTGCTGCTATGAAAACTGTCCCCCTCTTGTTCATCTGTCTGGCGACTCTGCTGCTGGGCATCAGCCCGCCGGTTGTACTATCAGAGGACAAAGAAGACTCTGAGAGTTTCGTAGTCAGCGAGGAAGACTTCCCCGCCAGCGAGGAGGAAGCACGCGGCCGCGCCCGCTGGATGCACGAGGCAATCCACGGAGCACTTCAGGTCATGCACCGCGATTTCTTCGGCACCGGCGAAGACGACCTGAATTTGCCGTCAAAGTCATTAGAGGATGTCTTTCAACAACTGACTGATAGCTGGGGCGTAGAGTTGCGTTGGCTCGGCGTCAATGCCACCAAAGATGCCGACCACGAACCTCAGGACAAATTCGAAGAGGCTGCCGCCAAAGCCATCGCCGCCGGCAAACTAGAATATTATGCCGTGGAGCGTGGCAAATTCCGCTACGTCGGCATGGTTCGACTGAAGAACGAGTGCCTTAAATGCCACGTCCCGAACCGCACCTCCCTCCAGGATCGCTTTGCAGGCCTGGCGCTCAACATTCCAATGAAAAAATCTCCACCCGCTGCGGAAGGATCATCGAAGAAATGACGACGGATTTCAGCCCGGCGGAACGCCATGACATCAGTGGACGCAACGACCTGAAGCTTCTCGTTGACGAGTTTTACCAACGTGTTGGCAAAGACGAAACACTCGGTTTCATCTTCAATGACATCGCCGCCGTCGATTGGCAACAGCACTTACCCAGAATGGTCGACTTTTGGGAAAAGGCCCTATTTCGCACCGGCGATTACCGCGGCAATCCGCTCGCCAAGCATCTTGCCGTGAGCCAAAAAACAGAAGTCGGCAAAGCGCAATTTGATCGCTGGATCGAACTTTTCTACGCCACTGTCGACCAGCATTTCGTCGGCGAACGCAGCGAACACATCAAACGCATCGCCGCCGATATGGCACAGGTCATGACCTCGCGCATCACCGGCGAGCCAATCCCGTTCTCGTCACCGCGGCCGCAAAGCGTGCGTATCGAGATCGATCCCGAACGCGCCTGACCAGTTGCCTTTCCTGCTCGCTCACTCACTGAAGCGAAACGGCAAACTGGTGACCACCTCCTTGAGCAAAGCGTGCGCCGATCCACCGCGCGCTTCGACAGCCTCTGTGATGCGTTCAATTTCAGCCGTATCGAAGGGCTCCAGTTCCCGTCCCAGGGCAAATGCCAGCATCTCAGAACTCAACTGGCGCAGTACCTGATGCCGACGCTTCATCAGTGCGGCCTTGAGTTCTGCAGGGCCGTCAAAAGTTTCACCGCCCGGCAGGCGCCCGCGATCATCGATGACCGCTCCCGCTTCTAAATCACGCCAACGTCCTAACGCATCGAACGACTGCAAGCCGAGCCCGATCGAATCGATCTTGTCATGACAAACCGCGCACTCCGCCCGATTACTGTGCAGTTCCATTTCCTCCCGCAACGTCCGTCCCCGCGTCTCGCCAGCATCGCCGGGCAACTCGCCCGCGTCCGCCAGCGGTTCGCCCTGCTGCTGTCCTAACAAAGTTTCTAAAACCCAGGTGCCGCGTCGCGACGGATGCGCCCGGTTCGGCGCTGAAGTCGCCGTCAGAACAGCCGCCATGCCGAGCACGCCACCGCGATTTCGGTCGCGCAGCTCGACCTTTTGCCACTCATCACCCTCGACGCCGACAATACCGTAGTGCCTGGCCAGCGCCCCATTCAAAAAGGTCTCCCGGGCATCGATCAGGCGAAGCAGATCTTCATCGCCACGCATCACCTGACGGAACCACAAGGTCGCCTCATCACACATCGCCACCGCCAACTCCGGGGTGAATTCGGGAAAACGATTGCGGTCCGCGCCGACTCCACGGCGCAAGGCAGACAGGCCCAACCATTGCTCAGTGAATGCCGCAAAAAAAGCTTCCGCTTTTTCATCCGCCAGCATCCGCGCAAGCTCGGCGCGCAGCACCTCGACATCGCGAAGCTTACTTTCTTTCGCTAACGAAAGCAGTCGCTGGTCGGGCATCGATTGCCACAGGAAATAAGACAGCCGTGAGGCCAGCGAAAAATCGTCTAACAGCCGCCACTCGGACTCGTCGACTTCGCGGGTTTCGTTTCGGTGCAGCAAAAACTCCGGCGACACCAGCACGGCAGAAACCGCCAGTTTCAGCGCAGCTTTTTGCGATTCGCCGCGAGAGATAGCCTGTCCGCGAATCGATTCGTAGCGTTGCCACTCCGAAGCCTCCACCGGACGACGAAACGCCCGCACAACAAATTCCAGCGACAAAGCACCATTGGAATCAGCGAACTCCGCTGGACCCTCACCGCCATCTTCGATCGGTCCGACCACATCCATCGAATCGACCACCAGTTTACCCTGATACCGCTGCCAGTCCTGCCACTCAACATGATCCACCGCCTCCAGCAATCGACGATTTTCCGCCAACACGTCAGCGTTGTCGTTTTGCCAGAGCACATCGAGCTCGTCCCGACTCAACCCTGACACTTTCGCCATATGATCTCGTGTCGGCTCGCTGCCGCGATCCCGTTCGAGCGCATACTTACGAAACCGGTCGACTTCGCGCGGGTCGCCGTTCGGCCCCAGCATCCGCAACCACTCGTAGGCCTCCTGAATCGCCACCGCCCGCTCATTCAACGCCTCACGGGCCGTTCGCTGAGCGTCGCTCTCACGATCGGACTCTTTTTTGAAACGCGCTGCACGCTCCTCGGCTAGCTTCTGCACCCGCTCGGTCACATCACCCGGCAGCGGCGTCTGCGGCACCAAATTTCTCGAACGCACACTTACCATGTGTCGGCCGACGCGCACGAAGCCGACCGCCGCCACCCGCGCGCGACTCTCCGATACCACACGCTCTGCAGCGATCACCTTCTCGCCGATGGCCACCTCGATCACCGACGGGTTGCCGATATTCCGTACGACGAACTCGAAGCGGAACCATCCATCAACCGGAAACTCAATTTCAGCCTGAACTCGCTGATCCGGATGCACCAGCATCGCCCCCTCATCGAACAGCTTGTCGTGTCCTGCCGCCTTCGACATTTCCAATGCCGAAAAGTGTTGCCGCCGAGGTTTATCATTTAAAGCCGAGACCGCATCGACCAAACGTTCCGCCTCATCGAAATACGACTCCAGCATGGCCGGCGTCAGCCCCAGCGCATTGCGGTCGTTGTCAAAACCACTTGCGCCTTCACCTTCCGCCAACAAGTTTTCGCCAGCGTGCAAATCGATCCCCAGCAGATCGCGCATCGTGTGCCGGTATTCGCTGCGTGTCAGCCGCGCCGCCGTCACCCGCCCCGGTCGGCGGAAACTCGCCCAATCGACATCCACCAGTTTCATATCGATCCATTCAAGCACCGCCCGCCGCTGGGCAGCACTCGGCAGCGGCTCTTCCGGTGGCATTTCTTCACTCGCGATCTGTTCACGAATCTCCTGCCACGCCCACGGATCACCAGTCACTGTCGCTGACAAAAGCGGCAGTAAATCGAGATCACCTTTCTGCTTCTCCTCCCCGTGGCAGTCGATGCAATACTGAGAAAAGAACTCCCGCGTTTCCGCCGACAGTTCGGCACCATGAGCCCCCACCATTCCAAGGCAGAGAAACATCAAAAGCCAATAACTACGGCGAAGCCAAAACATCCCCGCAAACTACCCGAATCCACACTGCGATGCCAGTAGCGAGCGGAAGGGAGTTCGGAGATCGGAGGTCGGGGGTCGGAGAAGGCAGCAGGCACGGAAGATGGTAGCGCGGTGTAGAGGTCGTGCAGCGCCCAAGCGCCGGGATTGCGGATCGCGAATGAATCATGCCGCCCCGGCAGGGGCGATAGAACGGATTCGCACTACCCATATGCATCGGCCCACGCGCTATCGCCCCATCCGGGGCTATCGCCTGAACGATTCGCTTATCCGGTGGCTCGGTCGCTATGGCTCCCTTCAACACCGGCTACCATCTTTCGAGCCCCCGGCTCTAGCAGCCCCGGCACATCAGAGTTTTTACCAACTCCTACCGCCCTGCTCATCTCTCCTTCCCCCCTATCTTCGCAATCCCGGCAGCGTTCCATAGCCACGCAACTGCCCCTTCTTGCGCTTGCTCAATTCAAACACATCCACCCCGTTGCCGTTCAGCCCCGTGCTGCTCGAACTGCGCGCCCCGAAGGTGTAGCGCTCACCGGTGCGCGGATTCCGGCCCATGTAAATTTCGACGTGGGATACCTTGTGCCCCGAGTTGTAAGTGCCGCCCCAAAAGACCAGATCACCCGGCCTGAGTGCTGCGTAAGCCTTTTCCTCAGAGTTCCAAAAGCCTACCTCCTTCAGCGCCCCGATACTTTTCATCCACTGATACTGCTGATAAGACGCTCGAGGAACATCGTTGTAACCGAGCGACTTGATCACAAATTGCACCGTCCCCGAACAATCCATTCCGCCGTTGTAAGGACTGTCCGAGCCGAAGTCATAGCGGAGACGCTGTTTCGACAAATAGTGGCAGCGATCCCACAGCAATTGCACCGACGGCGCGCCGCTCGGACGCTGTGTCGCCGCTACCAATTGGGCCCGCGATGCGCGACTGCGGCCTCTCTCGTCAAAGGTACCTACCGCAGTGTAGCCGCTCCGCGTGCGTCCGCTGCTACAACTGGTCAACAACGTCGTAACGCCGACCAGTAAAAGGCATTGAGCCACAATGGCTAAAGAACGAGAACGATACGCTTTCACAGTAAAAGCTAAATATACCATAAATCTTATAATCGATCAATCCCTTCCGCGAACGGCAATTCGTGAGCTTGGATACCATCAAAAATCCGGGTAAACTTTAGGTAAAGCTTGTGCTAGCTCATCAGCATCATCACCGGAATTCCCTCCATGACCTTCCTCAACATCAGTTCCCGTTACCTCGGCGCGATGGGATTCCTTGGCGTCAGCCTTTGGCTGTTCAATAAATCGGCAACCGTCCCTGAACCCGAAACAGGTCTCGGCTACGGCATGCTCGGCATGATTGGCATCATCGCCGGCACCGCCCTGCTGACTCCCGAGATCTACACCGTCATCACCCGCGTCGTTGATGGCCTCTACTTCCCCGGCGGCAAACTCGATAAGCCCATCCTCAGCTACAAGCTCCCCGAATTTTACCGAAAAGAGGAACGCTTCGAGGAATCGCTAGAACACTACGACATCATTCTCGAACACTACCCACGAGAAGCCCGCGCATGGATCGGAGCGATCGAACTGCTGATAGAAGACTTCGGCAATCGCCGACAAGCCGAGAGCTATTACCAGCGTGGCCGTCGTAAACTTCGCCGGAATCGAGAAGCACTCGACCAACTCGAGCGGTGCTGGCGCTCCCACAGCACCAAGTCGGTGGTCTGAAAAAGCCCTGCTTGCCATAAATGTCGGCGGCGCTTCGGAGAATCAAGCTTGTATGGCAGGCGCTCCTGCCTGCCTCGGTGCATTGGCGGAGGCAAGCTTTAAGATGCCGAAAAGTGGACTCTCTCGTCGCTCGTACTGCATACCGAGTTGGAGCGAGTCACCGGATGAACCGCTTTGGTGAGAGCAACCAGAGCGACCTCATCTCCTACCCGCCAAACACAAACCCACCTCCCTCAAACCCGACCCTCACCACATCACCCTCCTTAAACTTGCCCTCGAGCAAGTCCAGGCTCAGCGGGTCGAGCAGGCGATGTTGGATGACTCGCTTCAGCGGCCTTGCTCCATACGCGGGATCGTAACCTTCGCTGGCGAGTTGATCGAGAGCTGCCTCGCTTAGCTCCAGGGTAAGGCCCTGTTTTTCGAGACGGCGTTTGACGCGTTCGAGTTGAATTCTGACAATGGCGGTCAGATCGTCTTCGCTCAGGCGATCGAAGATGATGGTTTCGTCGATGCGGTTGAGGAACTCGGGTCGGAAGTGATTGCGCAGCGCTTCGCGCACCAGGGCGTCGCGTTGCTCGGCATTCTCTTCGGCCATAATGTGCTCACTGCCGATGTTGCTGGTCATGATGATGACGGTGTTTTTGAAATCCACCGTCCGCCCCTGTCCATCGGTGATGCGACCGTCGTCGAGCACCTGCAACAAAACGTTGAACACATCCGGATGCGCCTTTTCGACTTCATCGAGCAGCACCACGGAGTACGGCTTGCGCCGAACGGTTTCGCTGAGTTGGCCGCCTTCTTCGTAACCGACGTAGCCGGGAGGCGCGCCGATCAGGCGAGAGACAGCGTGCTTCTCCATGTATTCGCTCATATCGATGCGCACCATGGCGTTTTCGTCGTCGAACAAAAACTCGGCGAGGGCACGACTGAGTTCGGTTTTGCCAACACCGGTCGGACCGAGAAAAAGGAATGACCCGATCGGGCGGTCCTCGTCCTGCAATCCGGCGCGGGCGCGACGCACGGCATTGGCGACAGCGGTGACGGCAGCGGTCTGGCCGATGACCCGTTCGCCGAGTCGCTGTTCCATCTTCACCAGCTTCGATCGCTCGCCCTCCTGCAAACGCGACACCGGAATGTGCGTCCACGAAGCGATCACTTGGGCGATGTCCTCTTCGGTGACCTCCTCTTTTAAAATGCGGTTCTGGCCCTGCCTCTCGTGCAGCTTTTTCTGGGCGGCCTCCATCTCCTCTTCAAGTTCGGGCAGTCGACCGTATTGGATTTCACTGGCACGACCGAGGTCGCCTTCTCGCTGAGCACGCTCAAGATCGCCTTTAGCAGTTTCGATATCTCCCTGGACACGGCGGGCGTCATCGATGACCGACTTTTCGTTCTGCCACTGCGCCTTGAGTTGATCCGATTCTTCGCGCAGATCAGCGATCTCTTTTTCGACTTTCTGTAATCGATCGCGCGAGGCTTCGTCTTTCTCTTTGGCCAATGCCTGACGCTCCATTTCCAACTGCATGCCCTGACGATCGAGTTGATCGATCTCAGTCGGCATCGAGTCGAGTTCGATTTTCAGACGCGCTGCGGCTTCGTCAATCAAGTCGACGGCTTTGTCGGGTAGGAATCGGTCGGCGATATAGCGGTCCGAAAGATTGGCGGCAGCGACCAGCGCGGCGTCCTGGATCTGCACGCCGTGATGCACCTCGTAGCGCTCCTTGATACCGCGCAGGATGGCGATGGTATCCTCGACGCTCGGCTCGCCGACCGTGATCGGTTGAAAGCGTCGCTCGAGCGCGGCGTCTTTTTCGATGTATTTCTTGTACTCGTCGAGAGTGGTCGCACCAATGGCGCGCAGTTCACCGCGGGCGAGCTGCGGTTTGAGCATATTCGAAGCATCGACCGCACCTTCCGACGCGCCCGCGCCGACGATGGTGTGCAGTTCGTCGATGAATAAAATGATCTCGCCGTCGGAGCTGGTCACCTCTTTAAGAAAGGCCTTCAGTCGGTCCTCGAATTCGCCGCGATACTTGGCGCCGGCGATCATGCTGCCGATGTCCATCGAGATGAGTCGTTTGTCCTTCAGCGACTCAGGCACGTCACCGCTGACGATGCGCCGCGCGAGCCCTTCGGCGATGGCGGTCTTGCCGACACCGGGTTCACCGATCAGGACGGGGTTGTTCTTGGTGCGCCGGGAAAGGATCTGCATGACGCGGCGGATCTCCTCGTCGCGACCGATGATCGGATCGATCTTGCCTTTGCGGGCGATCGCGGTCAGGTCGACTCCGTATTTTTCCAGCGTCTGATATTTGCCCTCGGGATCCTGATCGGTCACCGATTGGGAACCGCGAATCTCGGCGACAGCGGCGAGCAACTTGTTGGCATCGACGCCGGCTTCAGCGAGCATACGGGCGGCTTCCGATTTTCCATCGAGCAGGCCGAGCAGAAAATGTTCAACGCTGAGGTACTCATCCTTGAGCGATTCGCGACGCTTCTCGGCCGCCTTCATCGTTTCGCGCAGGGCATTGCCCAGATAGACCTGCCCCATGGCGCTGCCCTGAACCGAGGGCTGCCTGTCCAGGTAGGCCTCGACCGATCTTCCCAGTGCCGCCGGATCCGCTCCGAGCTTGGAGAACACAGGACGCGCCATACCATCCGCCTGCTGCAACAGCGCGAGCAAGACGTGGGAATTATTGATCTCCTGGTGCGATTTCGCTGACGCAATATCCTGCGCCGACTGCAGGGCTTCCTGCATCTTGAGAGTCATTTTATTGAGGTTCATAGGTGTACCTCAGTGAACCGCCATTTACCCCAACGAGCAAATCGATCTCGCCGCAAACTCCCAACTCCAGCGACAACGCCGCGCGCCTACCAGACCCGCACCGACCACAGTGGCGCCTTGGCATTGGTCAACCGCAGGGTCGCCAGCGAACGCGCATCGCGGAAATAATATCCGGAACTGCTCAATACGTAGCGACTGCTGGCGGGAAAGCCGACCTCTCCGGTCTGCGGGTCGATCGTCGCCAGCGACAACGAGACATTCAGGCCGAGCACCGAATCGATATTGTCGAGAGCCCACTCGTGTCGGAACAGGTACTTGCGCGGGATGCGCACCAACACTCGGCGACCGAGATCGGTGCGCGTGCTAATTTTGGAAATAACGTAGCGTTCGTCAACTTTCTTGTCGTAGCCGTTGCCGAAGAAGCCGGGACGCATGTGGCCGGTTTCACCGAAGCCATCGTCCGCCGCCGACGTGAAGCGCACGCGGTCGACCGCACCGAAAGTTCTGACCTCGTTCGCGGGTCGACCATCGATCGACAAGTCGGCGATCAGCGACGATCCGGACGGCAGCTTCTGCAGCCCGATCCCCTCGAAGTCGAAAGTCAGGTAGAGCGCATTGTCATCTGCGTCAGCGCGCAGTGTGATGCCTTTTTCTCCAGCACTCAACTCTGCAGCACCGGAGCCTTTAGCGAGGTAATCGTCGTAGTTCGACAGGGCCACTTTCTCGGTGAGAAAAAGGTCGCGAGTCGCTTCGATGTGGCGATTGAACTCAAAGCTGCGACCGCCCACCTCGAGAGTAATACTGGCCTCCATTCTTTGCCGCACGACGTCGGGACGAGGCGCAAAGCTGAAGTCGGCATAGAACGATTTGCTCTGCCCCTGATCGAGCGTGAATTGACCATCAGTGCGGTTGCCATCGAGTTGGGCGACGTAACGTCCGGTAACCGCCTCGTCACTGCCGTTGACGAAGCTCCAGTCGAGTCGAACGCTATTAGTGACATTGGTCAGCAGATCAGTTTTCCATTCGACGCCGACCGGCTCGAGCGCCGATACGGCATCCATGATGCTCGACTGATCTTCGTCAGCAACCAGATAACTCAGCCGCATCTTCGAGTCCTGAGGGTCAAAAGCGTAGAACTTGGTCGGTTCCTTTTGCTCGTCCTGCCCCGGAGAAGGAACCTTGGCATAGGTGAGACTGAAGGTTTTACTTTCTCCGGGCTTGAGGTCAAAACTCTGGTAAGGATCGTTCGGCGAGAGTTGACGACGCATTGCCAAGGCGGTGAGACTACCGCGTCGCGCCTGCTTACTGACATTGCGCAAAAGAACCGTGACCGCTACCTGACCATCGTTAGCGAACCTCGTTTGCGTCGTCAGCCGAAAGGGCTCCTCGTCAACCCGCCCCTTCATCAGTTCGCGGTAGATCTGGTCCCCCATTGAGCTATGTGCGGTGTGATTCGGATGCAGCCAATCCTCGACCTGGATTTCGGGGGCGCGCTTAAAGATGACGTCGAGTCGATCGGTGTAGGCAGAGATGCCTTCCTGCGCATCTTTATTAAAAGGAATACCGCCACGCTGCGATAAGCCACGACCGAGATCGACGAAGAACACGTTCTTTGATTTGGCAATCTCCGCCGCCTTGGTCGCATGCGCGCGGGTCAGCCCCCATCCGGTCGGCCCTGGCGACTGCCGGATGATATTTGGCCCGAGAAGGATCACATCGACACCGCGCTGCTGACAAGTGTCGATGCACAGTTCGAGCGCTCGGCGATAGGTGTCGAGACCGGAATCGCGAACCGATTCGTTAATGCCGTAACAAATCATCACTACATCTGGATCCTGCAAAAAGGCATCTGTCGTGATCCGCTGCACAGCATCGATCGCGCTGTGGCCCGGAATCGCGAGATTCTCCAGATAAATCTCCGCGCCTTTGGTAGCGTCACGCTTTTCCGGTTCGTCCTTGAGCGGATTGATCACTCGCACTCCGCCAGGATAGAAAAACTCGGTAGCCAAACGCGTTGCAAATTGCGCGTGCATGCCGTGAATCGTCTGGTTTGCCAAATCGTCCGGTGTGAACACTCGACTGACACTGTCGCCGAGAATGGTGATCGTCACCTGCTGCCGAGCTTCCAACTTGGCGAACGTGCGCGGGATCGCCGCGCGTAACCGCGCGCGCTCCTCGTCGGTCAGCGGATACGCTACCGCGTGCTTCACCACGACTGATGACGCCAGCACAAAAAACAAAACTGACGCAAAAAGTCGGCAGCGATCAGAAAAATACTTTCTCATTATTGACAATCGAGAATCAAAAATAAATCCTGTCGCGTTTGTAGCTTGTCAGGACTCGAAAGTCAAAACCTTAGGCCGCTCGTCGGCCGAATCCGCATGACAAAGTTGCAATGTTCGGCAGCTCATTGGCCGATGCCAATTTGGAGAACACGCTTCCCATTTCTCCGGTCCCGGTGCTAGTCTCGCGGGATCGTGTCTGAAAACTCCCGCATCCGCGAACTCCCCGAAAGCGAACGCCCTCGAGAAAAACTCACCGAGCGCGGTGCATCAGCACTCAGCGACGCCGAACTGCTCGCGCTATTCTTCGGTAGCGGCCTGCCTGGCATGAGCGCAATCGAATTGGGCAGGGTTTTACTCAAACACTTCGGATCGCTGCGCGGCATGGCCAGTGCCACCATTGCCGAGCTTATTCAGATCAAGGGTATCGGTCCGGCCAAGGCCACCCAGCTCGCCGCAATTTTCGAAGTCGGCAAACGTCTCGCCCGGGAGCGAACCACGAGCCGTGCGATCGACTCTCCTGAAGCTGTATACGACCTCCTCGGCAGCGAACTGGCGCCGCTCCGCCACGAGACCCTGCGCGCCATCCTTTTAAATACCAAGCACCGCCTGATCCGCGTCGTCGAGATCAGCCGCGGAAGTCTCAACGAGAGTGTGGCTCACCCGCGCGAAATTCTGCGCGAGGGACTGATCCACTCCGCGTTCGCCTACATTCTCGTCCACAACCATCCCTCCGGTGATCCCTCGCCCAGCGAGGCCGATCGCAAACTAACCCGTCGCCTGTGTGCCGCCTCGAAGGAAGTCGGCATCGAACTTCTCGATCATGTCATCATCGGAGCGGTTCCCGAAGCCGGTGGCGATCCCTTTTTCAGCTTCGCCGAAATGGGCCTCCTCTGACAACGGGCGAAAACTGCGACTCAGTCCGGCAACGATCCACTGCGATATGATTACAGTAACCGATGAAGGGATCGTTTAGAATTCGCAGCGATGGCGCATTTTTTCGCTTTCCTATCGACAAATCCCGTCAAAGGTGTGATCGAAGGTCAAGCCACGACGCCACCGGTCACACTAGCACGACGAGAATTTGCTGTATTTTTCATTGGTTTTTTCAGAAGTTTGTTGCTAAACAACCGCTCCCCCCGGGGATATTGCGCTGCAAACGCGTTTCGTTTTACCAATCTTGATAATTGATATAGGGTAACCAGTCCCCTCTCCTTCGGGATATGATTTCTAAGCCCCGTCTAATTAAATTGCGGTTATGTCAGGCCATCACGGCCCTGGCACTAGTTGCGTCGCCCGTTCTCGCCCAGGACGATGCCACCGTCGACAAAGCCGAGGCCGCCATCGGCAAGCTCGGTGACGACGGCACCATCGACAAACTGCGCGAAGCCGGATCTGCGATCGATATGGATTCGATCGATGCTGACAGCGTGCGCAAAGCCGCCTCAGAGCTCGGCATCGAAGACATCACTTACGAAAATCCGGAAGCGGCACTTGATTCCGCTCGCGGACTTGCCACCAACCCGGGTGCCGTTCTCGACCAGGCAAGCAATCTTGTTGGCGATCCATCCGGCGCACTGGCCGATGCTCAGTCGGCGGTCGACAACATCCAGATTCAGTCGCAGGAAACCAGCTTCGACGAGTCGACGGGGATCGCCAAAGCTACTGGCGATGTCGAAATCAATTACGGCACCACGACCATCTTCGCCGACACGGCGGAATACCATCAGTCGACAGGCGACGTTTTCGCTCGTGGCAATGTCACCATTTATAAAGATGGTGGCGTGTTCTCCGCCGACGAAACAATTTACAATATTGAAAGTGGCGAGATGACCGCCACTTCGCTGCGCAGTACGCTGGCACCAATTTTTTACGAAACTGGCCAGGTCGCCGTTCCCACCGATACCTCTCAGGTGATGGAACTGAAGCAGTCACTGTTCACGACCCACGATCGCAAGGACCCCAACTACAGGATCAAAGCCAAGTCGGTACAGATCTATCCAGGCGAAAAAGTGGTATTCAAAAGCGCGACCGTCTATGCCGGCGACGTCCCGGTGCTGTGGCTGCCGTACCTGTCGCAGCCGCTCGATGACGAGCTCGGTTATTTCTTTACTCCGGGTTTCAACACCGGTTGGGGCGGCTTCCTGCTCAATCAGTATGGCTTCATGATCGGCGATCACACACTCGCCCAACTTCACCTCGACGTGCGCAGTTCGCGTGGAGTCGCCGGTGGCGTTGAGTTCAAATCCGAGCGCCATCGCAACAACGAAAACTTCGGTAGTCTGAATATTTACTATGCTCAGGACTCAGAGCCGAACATGAGCTACGGCGGCAATGAACGAGGAACCGACCTCTCTCAGGAGCGTTACCGTGTAAACCTTCAGCACCGCGTCTATCTGCCCGGTCCCGACAAGAGCACGCTCTATCTCGACATCGACATCAACAAGCTCAGCGACGCATTCTTCTACGCCGACTTTTTCCCGATCGATTTCGCACTCGACCCGCGCCCTGACAACATTGTCAATCTGGTTAAGCGCCATCCGCGCGGCACCATTTCACTGCTTGGCCGTTTTCAGCTCAACGATTTCTTTGAGTCCGATACCCGATCACCCGAGCTGGCATTCGATTTTACTCGTCAGCCGATCTTTGACACCGGTCTATTCTACAACGGTTACACCACATTCGGTTTCCTCGATGAAGACCTTGCCTCCGGTGATCGCACGGCCAAATCTGGACGTCGCTCTGAAGAAGATCGCCTGTTGCGCATGATCGATGCCGGTAAGCTCGAAGTCGACAAAAACGGTGACCTGGTCACCGTCATTCCCGAGAAAAAAGGCAGTAAGAAAAAGGACGGTGAGGAAGAAGAAAAGCCGGTCGTCGTTCGCAAAGACTATGACGAGGAAGAAGCCCGGTCCCTTCTTAGCGACCTCGATCGCATGCTCGATGACCGTGGTTTCACCCGCTTCGACTCCTATCACGAAATTCTCTACCCTGCCAATATCGGCGACGTTGTCTCACTCGTGCCACGCGTCGGCGTCGGCTACACCAACTACAGCAGCATCGACAGCCAGTACAGCGATGCATTCGATCGCACCACATTTCACGCGGGTCTCGACACTTCGATGAAGTTCTCCAAGGTCTACTCAGACGTTTACTCAAAAGCGCTCGGTCTCAACGAACTTCGCCACATCATCCAGCCTTACGCCAACTACTCGTATACCAGCACCGATGAGATCGACGGTCGATTTACTCCGATTGACCGATTGACGCC
This sequence comes from Verrucomicrobiales bacterium, assembly GCA_037969585.1. Lineage (GTDB taxonomy): Bacteria > Verrucomicrobiota > Verrucomicrobiia > Verrucomicrobiales > DEV007 > JBBKXR01. Next base: position 79,837 of record JBBKXR010000163.1, on the reverse strand, counting down.
GTCGACCCGCCTGCGGCCCATCGACCTGCCGCTTTATACCGCCACTGACGACATTCGTAATTGGAACATCATCCGCCCGGGGATTGGCAACCGCTTCCAGACCAAGCGCAACGGCGCCACTTACAACTGGCTGGAGATCAACTCTTACTTTGACACCTACCTGGACGATCCCGAGTTCGACCGCGATTTCTCCAATCTGTTTAACGATATTACCTGGTACCCTCTACCTTGGCTGGCCGCCACTATCGAGTCGCAGGTACCTTGGATCAACAGCGAACGCGAATTCACCGAAGTCACTACCAACTTCACCTTCATGCCGACCGATAACTTCCAGTTTTCGATGGGTCACTACTACCTCGACAGCCACCCGTTCTTCCTCGACAGCAACGCGGTGACACTGAGCACTTACTCGCGCCTCAGCGACAACTGGGGTGTCAGCACACTGCATCGCTATGAAATGACCGACAGCACCCTTGAGCTTCAGCAGTATCAACTGCACCGTGACCTGTCGAGTTGGTCGCTTGCCTTCGGCGGTGTCGTTCGTGACAACCGCAACAGCGAAACCGACTGGGGCGTCGTCCTCAGCCTGACGCTAAAGGCCTTCCCCAAACTGGCACTGCCAGTTGACCTCCAGCCGACCGGCTTCGGCGCGCAATAAGCTCGTCGATCAAAGAGCCATCACTGGTAATTCCAGCGACCGCTTTTTCATTGGCCCACGTTCCCGACTTATCGCCGAACCTGCGCTGTATTCTACGCGGCAGGATTTCACTGGCGAAACACCAGACCTGCCTATATTGGCGGGCACAGGATCAGCAGGTCCACTTTTCCTCAAGCAAGCAAAGCCAGCCCCATCGATTACCGTCTATTCTCTACTATGAAGCTCTCCATTATCGGCTCCGGATACGTCGGACTCACCACCGGCGCCTGCTTTGCTGAAGTCGGTCACGAAGTTCTCTGCGTCGACAACAACGAGGAAAAGATTCGCACCCTGCTTGAGGGCAAGATCCCCATCTACGAGCCCGGCCTCGAAGAGGTGGTCGTGCGCAACGTAGCGTCAGGCAAACTACGCTTCACCAGCAACACTGCCGAAGGTGTCAGCTTTGGCGACGTGATATTCATCGCTGTGCCGACGCCCCCCAACGACGACGGCTCAGTCGATCTCAGTTACATCGAAAAAGTTGCCCGCGAAATCGCGCCTGCCATCGATGCCTACAAGGTCATCGTCGACAAAAGTACAGTCCCCGTAAAAACCGGCGAGAAGGTCGCCGAGACCATCAAGCGTTACGCCCCGGACGCTGATTTCGACGTGGTCAGCAATCCGGAATTCCTGCGCGAAGGCTGCGCAGTCGACGACCTGCTTCACCCCGACCGCATCGTCATCGGTGCCAACAGCGAGCGCGCCCTGCAGCGCATGCAGAAAATTTACGAACCCTTCGTCGCTCCGGTCCTCGTTACCGACATCAACAGTGCCGAACTTATCAAGCACGCCGCCAACTCATTCCTGGCGTTGAAAATTTCCTACGCGAATGCCCTGTCCGCAATCTGCGAAGCTTCCGGTGCCGACATCGAAAAAGTTGTCGACGGCATCGGCATGGACAAGCGCATCGGGCGCGACTTCCTCAACGCTGGACTCGGCTACGGCGGCTCCTGTTTTCCCAAAGACATCGCCGCCTTCATCACCATCGCCGAACAACTCGGCACTCCGTTCGGCCTGCTCAAGGAAGTCGAGCGCATCAACCGCGATCAGCTCGACCGATTCATCAAAAAAATCCGCGAAGCGCTGTGGGTGCTGTCGGAGAAAAAGATCGCCGTCTGGGGGCTGTCTTTCAAACCCAACACCGATGACCTGCGCAGTTCAGTCGCACTGTCACTGGTCGAGGCACTGGTCGCGGAAGGTGCCGAGGTCATCGTTTACGATCCTAAGGCCATGGACAAAGCCCGCGAGCTGCCGATCGCTGAAAAGCTCACCTTCGCCGAATCGGCCAGCGCTGCTACTGTAGGAGCTGAAGCTCTGGTCATCGCCACCGAGTGGCCCGAGTTCGCCAGCGTCGACCTCGCCGAACTGCGCGACAAGATGGTCGCTCCACTGATTTTCGACGGACGTAACTTACTCGATCCTGATTCGACCAGAAAACTCGGCTTTGAGTATCACGGCATCGGCCGATCCAATTCCGCCCAGCCACCGGCAAACTCATGAGTGGCGCATCCGGCCGCTCAGCCAACCCGCGCCGGATCGCCCAGCAGGCACTTCGAACTTGGGAAAACGGCCATCGCCACTGCGATGACATCCTCAGCAGCCTGAGCCGCAAACACGAGCTCAACCCCATCGATCACGCCCTGCTCCAACAGCTTTTCTACGGCGTCGTGCGCGGGCTCTCGCGACTCGACTCGATGGTCAATTTCATGCGCCGCGGCAAGCTCAGCCATGAAAATCGTAATCTGTTGCGCCTCGGACTCTATCAGTTGTTCGATACCCGCATGCCCGCTCATGCCGCCGTGCACGAGACCGTCAATCTCGCCCGTGATCGGAGCGACCGATCCGTGATCAACGGCGTGCTGCGCAACGCGGATCGAAAACGTGAACAACTGCTCGAACACATCGCCGGCCAATCGCTGGCGATCCGCGAATCACATCCAGATTTTCTCGTCGATCGCTGGACGAAAACCTTCGGCGCGGAAATCGCTGGCAAACTTTGCGCCTGGAACAATCAGACACCGCCCGTCTATTTGCGCATCAATCACCTCGTTGAAGACAAAGATGGCGATATCCGAAGATCAATCTCCGAGCACGAACGCACCACCGCGCTGAAAGATGACCCGGATTTTTTCCAAATCGAAGGCCCCGTTCCGAAGGAGTGGCTGCAGCGCGGTTGGATTTACCTTCAGGATCCTTCGACCCGCCTCTCCTGCCAACTGCTCGACGCACAAGCTGGTGAAGAAATTCTCGATGCCTGCGCCGCTCCGGGCGGGAAAGCATCATTGATCGCAGCATCCGGCGCCCGCGTCACCGCCATCGATCGGGGCGAGGCCCGGCTCGAACGACTTAACGAAAATCTTCAGCGCCTGCGTGCTCAGGAATGCGTCACCGTGCACGATCTCGACTGGCTCGAAGGCATTCCCACCGATACCCTCGGCGACAAGACCTTCGATGCCATCCTGCTCGACGTCCCTTGTTCCAACACTGGCGTCATGCGCCGACGCGCCGACGTTCGCTGGCGCATCAACCCCGGTGAGTTCAATGCACAAGCCGAGACACAACTCAGCATTGTCGAAGCGACCCTGCCTTTCCTAAAATCTGGCGGCCGACTGATCTACAGCACCTGCTCGATCGACGCCGTCGAGAACGAACAACTGATCGAGCAACTGCTCGCCCGCCATCCCGACTTGAATCGCGAAGCGAGCATCGACAGCCTCCCCTGGCGCGACGGCTTCGACGGCGCCTACGCCTGTCGACTGCGCAAGTCGTAGGGCCCGTTTCCCAGTAGGGACTGGACGAGAACGTGATACCGGCGTCCCAGCGGTCCCCGTGGCCGAGCCGTCAGTCTGATGCCCGTCCCGCTATTCGGCCTGACCAAAAGCGTTAAACGATTTTCCAAATTCGTTCCGTCAGCCGGTCATCGAGCGACCTCTCCACGCCGCCACCACATCGACAAACAAAATCGCAATTTCGTTCTATCACGCCGCCGCCCCACATGCTTTCGACACACTCCCGCCAGCCTACCGGCTTGCCACCAGCCCGCACGCCATTCAAACTGCGCGCGTGAATATCCGCTCATCTTTCAAGCTACTCCTCGCGCTCGCCCTCATCGCCAGCATAGCCTCAGGCTACGCTCAGGACGAAAAGACCAACAAGAAGTCCGCCCCTTTCTCGTGGGTCAGCCCAGTCAAAAAATTGCCCGATTCCATCCCCGTCAAACACGGCACTTTCCGCAGCCAGTCGATGGATCTGGACATCGGTTACTACATTTACCTTCCTCCCGGCTATGACGATTCTGCCAACGCCGAAAAGCGCTACCCGGTCGTCTACTACCTGCACGGCGGTCGCCCAGGAGGCGAAGGCAAAAGCATCACCGTCGCCACCTTCGTCGACACCGCCACCAAGGCCGGTACGATCGAACCAACAATTTACGTTTTCCCCAATGGCGGTCCGATGAGCTGGTACAATTACCCGCAGATCGACAACGCCTCCGGAGAAGACGTATTCATCAAGGAGACCATCCCACACATCGACGCCACTTATCGCACCATCGCCACGCGTGCCGGTCGCGCGATCGAAGGCTTTTCCCAGGGCGGACGCGGCACGACTCGCATCATGTTCAAACACCCTGAGCTTTTCGGCTCCGCGGCTCCTGGCGGATCAGGCTACGAGCCCGAGAAGCATATCCAGGAGAATGAAGGTGCGGAAAGCGATAGGGTCGTCTTTGCCCCCGGATACAACGCCTGGGACTTGGCTCAGGATTTTGCTGACCGCAAGAACCGCCCCGAGTTGCCGATCATGCTCTGGGTCGGCAACAAATGCTTCAACTACGAATACAATCTCAAGTTCGATGCCTACCTCACCGAACTCGGCATCGAGCACAACATCATTGTCTGCAAAGACGCTCCGCACAGCGCCATCACCTTCTATAAAACCCGCGGCGAAGAGTTGATGCAGTTTCATCAGAAAAATTTCCGCGCTGCCGGTAATTAGTTGACCCTCAGCCACAACCCAAGGAAGAACGACACTCCTGGTGGTCCCTTGCCTTGCCGATGCCGAACATTTCCCCATCCACTGCGGACCCCAAGAGTGTGGTCCCTCCTTGCCTCTCCCAGTGAAACCACGCTTTCTCACAACTCTCGCCCTGGCTCTAACGTCCCTCGCTGTTACCGCCATGACGGTAGCCAACGCCGCCGCTGAAGACTACCAGCCACGCAATACCCAAGCGCCTGACGAGGAACCCCCTTCGCCCGCCGAAGCCGCCGCCGCGATCACCGTTCCCGAGAGATTTCAGGTGACGCTCTTTGCCGGCGAACCCGACGTTCGTCAACCGGTCGCCATGGCCATCGACGACCGTGGCCGCCTGTGGGTCGCCGAATCGTATTCCTACCAGGAGTGGCAGGAAAAAGGCGAAGACCGCATCCTGATTTTCGAAGACACCGACAACGACGGCGTTCACGACAGCCGCAAAGTATTTGCCAGCGGCATCGATCACCTCTCGGGCATGACCGTTGGTTGGGGAGGCGTGTGGGTTTGTTCGTCACCTAACCTGCTCTACTACCCCGACAAGAATCGCGACGACTTGCCCGATGGCGACGGTACACCCGAAGTCATTCTCGACGGTTGGACCACCAAAGCCGGGCACAATTTCTTTAACGGCCTCACCTGGGGCATCGACGGATGGCTCTATGGCCGCCACGGCATCACCGCTCCGAGCAATGTCGGCGCTCCCGGCACGCCCGACGACAAGCGCATCGGGCTCGACTGCGCGATCTGGCGCTACCATCCGGTCACCAAAAAGTTCGAAGTCGTCTGCCGCGGCACCACCAATCCCTGGGGGCTCGACTGGAATTCAGCCGGCGACATGTTCTTCACCAACAACGTCAACGGCCACCTCTGGCACGCCATTCCCGGTGCCTATTACCCGCGCATGGGCAATCGCGCCGATCCGTTTGCCAAATTCGTCTACGATCGTATGCCGATGTGCTGCGACCACCTGCACCATGCGGGCGGCACCGACGACTGGACCAAGACTCGCGACGGCAAAGGCGTGCACGGCGAACTCGGCGGCGGCCACTCACACTGCGGCGGCATGATCTACCTCGGCGGCAAGTGGCCCGATAAATACCGCGACAAAATGTTCATGTTCAACACCCACGGCCGTCGCGTCAATGTCGACCGTCTCGATCCCGAAGGCGCAACCTACGTCGGCCGCCACGAAGACGATTTTTTGCACGCCAACAATCTCTGGTTTCGCGGCGTGGAGCTCCTCTACGGCCCCGACGGCGACGTCTACCTCAGCGACTGGACCGACCTCGGTGAATGCCATGATCGCGACGGCGTGCATCGAACTTCAGGAAGGATCTACAAGATCATCTACGGCGAGCCGAGCCCGCCGATGGATGAGAATTTGTGGGAGATGACGAATGAAGAACTCCTGGCACTCCACGGTCACGACAACGAATGGTTCACGAGAACGGCGCGCTGGATTTTACTGGAACGCCTCGCAAACGACGAAACTGCGCAAAAGAAATTCGCGGCGCAGAGTGGTCGCCACTGGGATTCACTGCCGGACTCCGACGACCTTGCCAAAGGCGACCAGGAAAAAAACGACCGCCACTTCGGTCGGCTTATGATCACCGACTACGCAGTCAATGAAACGGCAGACCCGCTTGTGTTCAATCAGCCTGAAATATTCGATGGTAGCCTGGGCATTGAGAGCATTTATGAAACCACGAAAGCAGCGTCGCTCTTACAACTCACGCTTTCCTCCAGAATTCCAGTCGCCGACGACGAGATAAAGTGGCAAATAATTCAACCAATTCTCCGTAATCCGATCACTGCCCAAAGCGAAGTGCTACAACTCCTCACCTACTATAAAATCAAGGACCTCGCCGCTGCTTCCCCCGACCAATCCCTCGCCATCCTTCGCTCCGCCGGTGATACCTGCCTCCTGTTCAGCAAAAACCTCGCGCAAAACCTCTCCGAAAACGAAGTCTTCGCACCGCTGATCACGATCCTCGCCGAAAGCGATAACGAAGCGCTGTCGGAAACCATCCTCACCGGTTTCGCCGCCGGCATCAGTGGCCGCAAAGACCTGACGGCTCCCGATGGTTGGCCGCAGGTATTCGAAGACGCCTTCGCTCATCCCGACCTGCGTGCTCTCGCCCTCAGCATTCAACTTTCCTTCAACGAAAGTGACAGCCGAAACCGCTTTAACGCACTGCTCGCCAGCGGCTCTATCGAGGACAAGCAACTCGCTCTCGACCTTCTCACCGAGATCAAACTTCCCGGCATCGAAGAGCAACTGCTTCCCCTTCTCGACGATCCGAAACTCGCCGCCGCCGCCATCCCGGTGCTGGGCCAAATCAACAAAACTCCGGTGGTCGAAGCGCTCGTCACCAAATACCCCAGCCTGCCGCCGGAGTCTCAGCCACTGATCATCAACGCCCTCGTCGGTAACAAGAAGTTCGCCACTCATTTGCTCGACGCCCTCGAAGCCAAGGCGATCCCTCGCAACGCGGTATCCGCCTATCACGTTCGTCAAATCCAGACACTGAAGGATGACGAGTTGAATAGCCGAGTCTCCAAAGTCTGGGGGAAAATGGCCAGCAGTTCGGCAGAGAAGAAGACCGAGATCAAAAAGTGGCAGGACCAGCTCACCCCCGACGTGCTCGCCACGGCCGACCTCGCCAACGGCGAGATCAAATTTACCCAGCTCTGCTCCGCCTGTCACAACTTGCACGGCAAAGGCGGCAGTGTCGGCCCCGAGCTGACCGGCGCCAACCGATCCGACGTCTACTACCTGCTCGAAAACATCATCGATCCCGGCGCCACTTTGCCGCAGGACTTCCGCATGACCGTCATCACCTGCAACGACGATAGCGTGCTCAGCGGCAACATCGCCAGCCGCAACGAATACACCGTCACCCTGCGCACCCTCACCGGAGAAGTCGCCATCGACGAAAAAGACATCGCCAAGCTTGAAACACTCGACGTTTCACTGATGCCCGAAGGCCTGCTCGCACCACTCTCCCCCGACGACGTCCGCGATTTGATCGGCTTTCTGCAAGAGCCGTAGAAAAATTCATCCGTTTACTTTTGTGCTGTGGCTCGGAGTTTTTCACTCCCAAATGTGTCCGCCACACGTAACGGACTGCGATGCAAATATCCCCCACTGCTCGCACGTTTCTGGTCGCTGGAGGCAACACGGGTATCGCTGCCGCCACCGTCGCCAAATTGGACACTGAAGGCCACAAAGTGATCTGTGCAGCCCGACGCCCCGATGCCGTCGCCACCAGCCCTAACGTCAGCGCCCAAGCCTTCGACGCCACCGACGACACAGCGAACCTCGACCTTCCCGATACACTCGACGGATTGGTCTACGCTCCAGGCACGATCAATCTCAAACCGTTCGGACAACTGAGTGATGAAGATTTTTTGCTCGATTTCCAGGTCAACCTGCTCGGTGCCGTGCGCGTGATTCGACAGGCTTTACCCGCATTGAAAAAATCAGCGTCGGAATCGCCCGGTATCGTTTTGTTCAGCACCGTTGCCGTGCAAACCGGGATGTCTTTCCACGCCAGCATCGCTTCGGCCAAAGGTGCCGTCGAAGGTTTGGCGAGGTCGCTCGCCGCCGAGTTCGCGCCAAAAATTCGCGTCAATGTCATCGCCCTTTCCCTGACCGATACCCCACTCGCCGGTCGCCTACTCGACTCCGGCACAAAGCTCGACGCAGCCCGCCAGCGCCACCCTCTGCGCCAAGTTGGAGATCCTAATGATGTCGCTGAAGCGGTCAATTTCCTCCTCCAGGACCACGCCGCATTTATGACCGGCCAAGTGCTCAAGCTCGACGGCGGCCTGTCTTCAGTGAAGCTTTTTTAAATCGGCTCTCCAAAAAAATGGCTACGACACTGCTGATCTTTCCGCACCAATTGTTTGCGAATCATCCTGGACTGGAACGCGACCGCGAGATTCTTTTGATTGAGGATTCGCTGTTCTTCGGAGACCCGCATCACCCCGCTGACTTTCACAGGAAAAAGCTGATCTTGCACCGTGCCTCGATGCTCTGTTACGCAGAGCGACTGAGAGATCAGGGTTACGATGTGCGCCACATCAAGTATCAGCCCGGGACGCCCCTCAAGGATCAGCTGAAGCCTATCATTCGGAAAAATTGCGATCACCTGATCGTCTGTGACCCTGTCGATTTCATCCTGGAAAAACGCCTGCGTGCACTTGCCGGTCAGCGCGACCTCAAGCTGACGCTGCTCGACACGCCCCAGTTTCTCACCCCTTGCGACTGGGCCAACGCCTTCTTTGACGATCAGAAGAAGCCGCATATGGCTTCGTTCTACACGGCACAGCGCAAACGCATGGAAATCCTGATCGATTCAGACGGCGGACCGATGGGCGGCAAATGGAGCTTCGATACCGAAAATCGAAAGAAATTGCCGAAGAATGCGTCCGTCCCTTTTCCGCCGAACCAGACCACCTCGCCACAGACCGAGCTAAAAGCCGCCACCGACTGGGTGACGGGAACATTTCCCGATAATCCGGGACGCACCGAACACTTTATTTACCCGATCACCCACCAGGCTGCCGAGGACTGGTTAGCCGATTTTCTTGAAGAAAAGCTCGGTCGGTTTGGGGACTACGAAGACGCCATCAGCCGGGAACACAGCATCATCTACCACAGTGTGCTCACCCCGATGCTCAACATCGGACTCCTGACACCCCGACAAATCATTGATGCGACACTCGATCATGCTCAGCAGAACGATGTGCCCATCAATTCTCTCGAAGGCTTCATTCGACAGATTATCGGCTGGCGCGAATTCATGCGGTTCATGTATGCCCGCGAGGGGGTAACATTGCGCAACGGAAACTTCTGGGAACACGAACGCGAAATGCCCAAGGCATTTTACACCGGCGATACCGGGATCGAACCCGTCGATCATGCGATTCGCTCCGTGCTCGACCAGTCCTACAATCACCACATCGAACGGCTGATGGTGCTGGGAAATTTTATGCTCCTCTGCCGCATCCATCCCGATGCCGTCTATCGCTGGTTCATGGAAATGTACATCGATGCTTACGACTGGGTCATGGTGCCGAACGTCTACGCGATGAGCCAGTTCGCCGATGGCGGTTCATTCACCACCAAGCCTTACATTTCGGGCTCAAACTACATTCGAAAGATGAGCGATTTCCCGAAGGGCGATTGGTGTCAGGTCTGGGACGGACTTTTTTGGAGCTTCATCGACTGGAATCGCGAATTCTTTATCAGCCAACCACGTATGGCGATGATGGCACGCCAGCTCGATCGAATGGATTCCGAGAAGCTGAATACGCACTTGAACCACGCCTCCAAGTTCCTCGACAGCTTCTGAACTGGCCAGAACTTCGTTCTTGAAGTCGCTCACCGCGTGCGCCTACTATCTGGCATGCGTGCTTTTGGCTATTTCATCATTCTTTCGATCGTTACCATCGGACTGTCGGCTTGCGGCACCGTTGAACATCCGGGTGATCCTACCGAAGCTAACTACCCGGCACCGGATCGCATCGAGAATCAGCAGAACGTGCAGGATATGCACGACGACATCCTGCGCGGCGACTTTTAATCGCGCCTCCGTCGTCGTCGTCGGTCAGTTTCGCGGCAGCGGCGGGAGCAGTCCCGTTGCGTGCCCCATGTCGACGGCGTAGAACCCCGTCCGTGCAGTCACGTAAAGTGTGTTACCGACCAGGCTGCAATTCGCAGGGCCCTCGGGAAGCATTATGCGCTTGAGCTCGTCGCCACCCTTTCCGTAAATCCATACCTCACCCTTCCAGGTGCAGTAAACATTGCCGCGTTGGTCCATGCTCATACCATCGCTGCCGATCGGCGCGAATTTCTTGCGATTCTCGATCTTGCCGTCACCGACGACGTCGTAGGACCAGATCGTCTCAGCGCCGGGGTCGGCGACGTAGAGGGTCTTATAATCGGGTGAGAAAATGATGCCGTTCGGTTTCGTCAGGTCTGCTGCTACCTGCGTCACCTTGCCACGAAGGTCGATGTAATAAACGGCCTCAACATCGATCTCACGATCACCACCGTCTTTGCCATAGCGGGGGTCGGTGAAGTAGACGCCACCGATCTGATCGAGTGCGCAGTCATTCGGACTGTTGAGCTTCTTGCCATCAAATGAATCAGCGATGACTTCGATCGTGCCATCTGCCGCAGTGCGCGTCACTCGGCGATTGCCGCCTTCGCAGGCGATCAAAGCATCCGCCGGTGTCCACATCAGCCCATTGGCGCGTCCCGACTGTTCACGAAACACTGAGACCTGCTTGGATTCAGGATCGAAAACCATGATCCGCTCATTGGGAATATCGGAAAAGTAGACCTTCGCGTCTGGACCGAAAGCTGGGCCTTCCGTGAACTTGTAGCCATCGCCGAGCTTCACCACTTCACCGACTTTGGCGAAATATTCTTCATCGGAGCCAGAAAACTCCTCTACCGACGAATCTTGTTCCGACAACTCGATGGTGTCGGCGGTATCGATACGAATCTTGCGCCAGCTGACTTGCATCGGCTCCTCACGATCTCCTACCCCGTGAACCTGCAGTGCGATAAAACCTTCGGCCGTCATGCCATCCGTCAGGTCTGCTGCCGGAACTCCATTGATGAAAGTCTTGATGCGATCACCGATCGCTTCGATCCGGTAGTGATTCCACTCACCCTGTCGAAACGCAAAACGCGCTGCGTCGTTATCGGCATGATCATCAAGCCAGCCTCGACGCCCCTCGTCGTAAATGCCACCGCTGTAGGCTCGGTCCGAAGGATCGATCTCGACTTGGTAACCGTAGACACGGCCGACAGGAATCGTCTTTCCTTCGACCGGCTGCTTGTCACCTTCGGCGAACTCGTTGCTGCGGATCTGCACACCAGAGTTGAGCTCAGGATCGACCTTGAACTCCAACTCCAGAATAAAGTCCCCGTAATTCTTGGCAGTGCAGAGGAAAGAGTTCGGTGTTTTCGGCACCGTCGTTCCAACGACCGCCCCGTCTTCGATCGTATACTTGGCCTCGCCACCTCGCTGCACCCAGCCATCGAGTGATTTGCCGTCGAACAAATCGACCCAATCAGCGCGAACAGTGGCCGGAACCACCCCAAACAGCAGGCAAAAGCCCAATTTAACTAATTTTGTTTTCATCGTAAAATATTCTGTAAATCATTATCAGTGAGAAATCGTCAACTTTATAGAATTTGACTACTCCCCAACTATTTGCCGAATCTAAGCGGCGACACTCTCCGACTCATCGACGCCGCTTTCAAGATCAGACCATTCAACGGATGCGTCAGGAACTTTGCTCACTTTTGGCTGAGAGGCCATGCCCATTCGACTCAAAAACTACAGGCTCAGTAAAATTACACCGCACACCCAGCAGCGGAAAGACTAATTTTCTCCGATCACTTCGGCTCGGCGTCAGTGGCGTTTTTCTCCTCAGCCTCGGGACTTTTCTCTTCCGATTCACTGGCGGCACGCGCACCGCCATCACTCTCTCCCGCGTTTCCCATTCCAGCTTCGATGTAGGCTAACAAAAACTCTTGAAGGTCCGCCGACTTGTCATTCGACTGGATCAAAAAGATTCGATCGTCCGTATTTATCATCAGTCCCTGCTCGTCTGGCGGCGACCCCGAATAGCTCAAACGACCTGCCCCGTTCATGAAGAATGACGTCGTCGACTTGATGCTGAACCGGCCATCTACCTGTTCTTTGATTTTATCGATTGCCGCCGACATGCCGATTTGGCTCGTCTCCGCGATCCAGATGCGGATCTCATCGCCACCCGATCCGTACACATCGAGCAGCCCCGTCGCCCCAAGGGAAAATCCCGGTGCCTCAGCGTCCAGCGTTTGCTCCTTTCGTTGAAAATCTCCAACACTCTCCGGCGACAGCGATTGCGGCGTCGAAGCAGCGCCATCGAGCGAACCCTCCCATTGCTCGACGACCACCACTATTTCCGATTGCTCCTCGGCAGCCTTTTTAAAATAGGTCCATGCCCTTTTTCCCCCGATCACGCCGATCATCACCGCCGCACAGGCGACTATCGCGATAGCGGAACAGCAGCCGATGCCCATTTTGCTCTTAGTTCCTTCAGCCATACCTCCAGTGTTTCCGGAATCCAACTCGGAATCAATGCTAAACTATCATCCCAAAGCTGGCTCAGCGATGGCAAACACAGACTGGGGATTTTCCTGCAAATCAACCCCGTCTAAAACCATGCGAACCAATTGACGCTCGGGCCGGAATCCCAACTTCTGTGCAAAAACTTCAGCCTTAACGCAGTGCAGAGGAATATCCCAAATCACCGGGTTTCCACCTAACATCGCCTGGGCTGCCAGATCCACCAGTAGAGGACTGGCATTTGCCCAATCCTCGGCGACCACCGGCCCCAGGTAATTGGCCAAGGCTCCTCGCCTGACCATTCCGAATCCCGTGCCCTCGGCCCGCACCATCAGGGCATCCTGCGCCAGCGCGCGTAGTAAATTGCCACGGTCCGCTCCAAACGTCTCCCGATCTAACGCCAATCGCTCGTCATCAATAAGCGACTCAGGATCAGCTGCTCGTGCTGATGGATCACACAGTGGCTCATGCGTTGAACCCGGAGTGTAACGCCACCTCTTGATCCCCCACTCTGCCACAAACCCCAACTTCTCATACAGCGGTTGACCTGCCGGCGTCGCATCCAGTTTGATGCATTTTACCTGCCTCTCATCCCGCAGGTAGCTAATGCAGCGCGCCAACAACGCACCGCCGACGCCGCACCGACGGGCTGACTCATCGACCAGCACCATACCGATCCAGGCCAGATCATTATCGCCGTAAACCGTCGTCGTCGCGGTTCCTGCCGACTGTCCGTCGAGTTCGGCGAGAAAACACCCCTCCGGCTCCAGCCTCAACAAGCGCCGCCAGTCATCGCGCGTCTGATTCCAACCCGCCTGCTCGCGCACACGATCAGCAAAATCGAGATCATCGACACCAAGACGGCGAATTTTAATTTCTGCTGCCATACCCATTCCCGTAGCGACCATACGGTCAGATCAGCACCGGTTTGCGCGTCGGCAGATCCACCCCTTCGGCCGGTGGACCCGGGAAATTGTCCGCAAAGAATCGCTCGTAGTGATCGCGAGTGGCCTTGGACAGCAACTCGCCCGCCTTCTCCTCACACTGATGACAAACCAGCAGCGGCGCCAGCATGTTCATTAGCTCATGACCGCTGCAAATCGCCTGGATCGTAAATCCGTCGAGATTCTTGCGATCCTGCGTGCAGATAAAACAGTAGGAAGTTTTCTCTTCAGGAGACCGCAACACATGTTCTTCAGCACCATCCGCCTGTTCCAGGAAACCCTGAATCTGTTCACGAGACTCTGCCGAGATATCTTCGCGAAAACGCTGCGCGCAGTCGCCACACAGCGCCCACTCCATCATGGTCTCTTCGCGCTGAAACGCCTTGGAGATATAGTACGGCGACTCGATCTGATCGACCAGTGGCAACCGACATTCCAGACAGGATTCGAACGGCTTGCCAGTCTCGAAACAGTGAAACTCCTCCGGTATCTCCGGAAATACCTGTTCGAGCATAAAGTCGTCTTCGTCCATGAAACCTCAGGCAAAGGTCACCCCAGCCGTCGTCACACGTCGCAGAACTTGCGCATGCGATCGAGAACCGGCGGCACCGCTTCAAAAGGATTATCGTCTTCTTCGTACTCGAGCACCAAGTAGCCCTGATAGCCACTGTCGGTCAGAATCTTGCCGATCCGTTCGAGGTCCGTATCCTCTTTCTGAGTGCGCATCTGCACCTTCACCTGCACATTGACCGCATAAGGAGCGCTCTCCTCGATGTCCTTATAAGGATTCTCAGTGCGGAAATTTCCGGTATCGAGATTTACGCCCACCCAGGGGCTGTCGACTGCCCGGATGATGCGTAGCAGGCGTCCGGAATCGGCGATACTGTCGTGATTTTCGATACCCAGAAAAATACCCTGCTTGCCCGCGTATTCGCCCGCCTCTTCGAGAGCCGAAGCGGCAAATTTTTCCGCCGAAGCTTCGTCGACTCCCTTGGGATGCTTACCGGCGAAAACCCGAATATGAGGAGCACCCATCAGCGCCGCATAATCGACCCATTGCTTAACATAATCCATCTGCTCCTTGCGCTCTTCGGAGCCCTCGGGATTGGAAAAATTATTACCCACGGCGGTGCCGCAGACTTCCACACCACAGAGGTGCGCGTGACGACGGATGTCCGCGAAGTAAGCTGCGTCGGCATCGCCCGGGAAAAAGTAGCTGGTCAACTCGGCACCGCCCGCGCCGTGCTTCGCGCAGTAATCGAGAAAGCCTTTCATATCCATCTTCGGCGACTCGGGAGATTCGATTGCCTTGCCTTTCATCCACTCGAAGTGCTTGCGGAACGAATACGCCGCCAAGCCGAGACGCAATCGGGCTGGTCCAGTGCGCGGAAAAGGATCGCTGATGGCCAATCCGGTCGTCGTTGCCAGACCGCCAGTGAGAACGGCTGCGCTGGTGCTACTCAAAAAATTGCGTCGATTCATTACGCAATCTTGCGCGGTTCGCCCACCAATATCAAGCGGCGAAGCATGTCGATTTGCGCCTTCTCAACGACCATTCACCAAGCTGTCCAACCCCCATCGACGAGCAGATTCTGGCCCGTGATGTAGCTGCCTGCGTCGCTGGCCAACAGGATCAGCGCGCCTTTCAATTCATGCGGCAGGCCCATCCTGGCCATCGGTGATTTTGTCTTCAAGCGTTCGACCATTTCCGGCAGCGCGCTGTCTCCCGGAAACGGTCCCGGGCTGAGACAATTGACCCGAACACCATCTTTTCCCCAATACGCAGCCAAGTGGCGGGTCATATTTAATATCCCACCCTTCAGCGTATGATATTGCACCGGACTCGCCACACGTATCCCTTCGTAAGCATCTGGATAAGAAGCCACTACGCCGTACATCGAGCCGATCATCACCACACTGCCGCTGACTTTTCTTTCGACGACATGATCGTGTAAATGACGCGCCAACAGAAAATAGGCCGAAGCCTGACGCATCTGCCGATCAAAAATCTCACCCGTAATATTCTTTAAATCAAAGGGGCTCGCCGAGTTGGCGTTATTAATCAAAATATCGACGCTCCCCGCCGCCGCCACCGCATCGGCAAAACCCGACTCAAGCGAATCGTGATCGAACAGGTCAAGACTCACCCCGTGATGCTTCTGACCATCAACAGTTAGCGGCAGCCCAGCCGCAGCCTTTTCGGCTCTGGCGAGATCCGTGCTGCTGACGACGACATTGCAGCCGACTTCGGCCAGCGCTGCTGCCATGGCGCTGCCGAGATAACCCGAAGCGCCGCTGATTAGTGCCGTCCGCCCACTGAGATCGAACAATTGCTGAACTGTTGGTGAATCACTCATCACAAAAACCTTATCACTGAATTAAGAATCCTTCTCCGAAGCCAGCACCGTCGCGCGCATGTCTTTCCAACGGAACCCGCCGTCGACCACCACCACGCTACCGGTGATGTAATCCGCGTCATCCGAAGCCAGAAATGCTGCCGTGCGGCCGATATCCTGCGGTGTTCCCATCCTTCCCCAGGGCATTTTTTTTGCCTCCTCCTGAATAGTCGCCTCGTCAAAAGCCTTGCGCTCACCCGGAGTATCAATCCAACCCGGTTCGATCGCGTTCACGTTGATGCGGTGATCAATCAATTCCACCGCCACCGAACGCGCCAAGTGATCGAGCCCGGCCTTTGCCGCACCGTATGGCGCACTCCGAGCAAAAGGCAGCCGGGCATGCACGCTGGAAATGTAAATGATCTTACCGCCACCACCACGCTCAACCATGTGCCGCGCCACCAATTGACTGACGTGAAAACCCGAAATCAAGGTGCCCTCCAAGGTCGCACGCAGGTCTTTCAACGAATAATCGAGAAACGCCTCACGCCGACTGTAGGCAGGGTTGCTGACCAAAATGTCGATCCTTCCACAAGCTTCCAACGCATCTGCCACCAAGCCTTCACGCCCCGCGTCATCAAACACATCCGCCTCGATACCGACGCAGTCGTGCCCCTCCGAACGGAACGCTTCGACCACGCCAGCCAACTCTGTGCTGCCCGGCCGATCGTTTAGGATCAGCGACGCGCCTTCTTCCGCTAACGCCAGTGCACAACCGTGACCAATCCCTTGCGCGCTGCCCGTAACCAACGCAATTTTGCCTTTCAGTTTCATCTTTTCGATAGGTTATCCGAAGAGGCCGTCACGTGCGACAGGCTTCCCGCCTGTCTACAGAGCATCCGTCATCTCGCGGTTCGTGCTTTAATCAAACTGCTTAATCCCCGCCATCAGTCCGTTTTTCAACGTCATGAAGTCGCCGCTGTTCGCCAGATACTGCGCTCCCTGACTGCGCCGTTTTTCGATCATCTCGGGTCCCGATGCCGGACAACCCCAGGCGATGCCGTTCGCTTTCGCCGCTGCCGCCACTTTTTGAAATGCCGCCTCCAACTGCGAACCGTCATGGTCTCCCAACTGCGCCAGACGCAAACCGAGATCACCCGGACCCACGAACAGAAAATCGACGCCATCAACTGCCGCAATCTGATCAACATTGGACACCGCTTCCGGTGTTTCGATCTGAATCGTCAGAAACGTCTCCCGATTTGCCCACTCGGTATAAGCCTGCGCATCGCCGGACTGAAGAAAGCCGCTGTCGAGGCCGGCATTATCGAGTCCCCGATCTCCGATCGGAGGAAACTTCACGGCATCGACCAAAAATTTGGCACGTTCCGCCGTCGGCACGTGGGGAATCATTAAGCCAGTCACGCCATCTTCGAGGAAGCGATAGAGCCCCGTTTTTTCCAACGTTGGCGGCCGCAGCATGCAGTCGATATCGTAGAGATGAAACAACGGCATCAGCGATTGAATCTCGCGCGTCGTCCACGTGCGATGCTCCATGTCGAGCCAAATGCAGTCGTACCCCGCCTCCGCGGCATGACAAACAAAAGACGGAATGTAGTGCCCCAGCACAGCGGAGCGCACCACTTCGCCGGCGCGGACGCGAGCCATGGCCCGACTTTTTCTTAGTTCTCTAGGCATAAAATTAATGTAGTTAGCGGCGTGAAAAAACCAGCAGCGTTTGCGCCGCCCGAATGCGCGCATCCTCGTAGGGATCGTCGAGCATCTCAATTAGTTTTGGCGTCAAATTCGTCAGATTCGCGTCCCCGGCGAAAGTCGCCGAGTAGGTGCGAAATGCATCATCGACCGACTCAAGGTTCTGCATCAACGCCGCCTTTCCGGCCGGATCCCCCAGCGCTGCCAGCGAATTCTGTATCATCACCACCACCACGGGTTCGAATGTTTCAGGGGCGGCGGTCACCCGTGCCATACTCGTCCGCAGCAGCCTGCGGTCCGCTCCGTTGCCGATCCGACCGAGCAACCAGGCAGATATCCGCACCGTATCGTTGTCATTTGCCAGCATGCCTTCACGAATCGCATGCATAGCCGCGCGATCGCCTTGTTTCGCCAGAGCCGCCGCAGCCATCAAGTGCAACTTCATGTTTTCCGTTTGAGCGAATGCCTTGCGCATCGCTACACCATCACCGATCAGCCCCACCTTGTAGAGGCTTTCGGCAGCATGCACATGACCGTAGTCGTCATCGCCTGCCAAAATGTCGAGCATCACCTGAGCCTTGCCGGTATCACCGGCACGCACCATTTCGCGGGCCAGACCGCAACGCTTCTGGTCGTCACGCTGGCGCGGCAACTTAGGTTCAAGGTAGGCCTTCACTTCGTCGCCATAACCTCCGAGCGTCAATCCCTCAGCAGCATGCATCGACGGCCAGAACTCGTCGCCATGCATGCCCTTACGTAAAATCGATAATGCCTTGGCATGGGTTTCCGCATCGATCTCCGGAGCACTTGCATACGGACCGGCGGCGCAACCGGAAAAGGCCACGCCGATCAGTGTCAGCATTATCAAATGAACAACAGCTACTCGGCCTGCGACGACTACTTCGGAAATGATCTTCATAGCAAATTTCATCCAGCGACTGGAGACTCCTTACCCGCACCTTTTCGCGGGAATAGAATACTGAACACGTAGCCAACCACCATGTTGACAACCAAGGCAGCAACCGTGATCCACTGAAAACTGATCGGATCCAGTCTGCCTTCAGGCGTTTCAATAAAGCCGAAGATCGGCCCCGAAAACGCAATTAAAATCGCCACCGTCGTACCGGTGAGACAGCCGATCCAAACGCCAACCGGACTGGCCTTTTTGATGAATAGCGCAAAAAGAAACAGACAGAAAATCGGCACCGTAAACAGGTTCACCGTCTTCTGAGTCATCGCCGTGATATTTCCCGGAATCAGGGGCATCAGAGTACTGCCCGCCATCACAATGATACCGACAACGACCGCCAGGATTCGCGCCGACAGAACTTCCTGCCGATCCGTCCGCTTCCCTTTCCCCAATCGACCGACAAAATCATTACTGACCACCGCAGTGATGGAATTGATCCCCGAGTCCATGCTCGACATCGCCGCAGCAAATAACCCCGCCGCCACCAGCCCCGAAACGACCGGCGGCAAATGAAACCCGATGAACAACGGAAACACATCGTCCGCATTTGCCCGCATCGAAAAATCGCCGGGCAACAGCTCCGGATGTGCCTGGAAATATCCGAGCATCGCAAAGCCGGCCAACCCCAGCGTCACCCCGACCAACAACGCGATCACCAACTGCATGCCAATCGCCTTGCGCGCCGCCGACACATCCTTGGTGGCCATGAACCGCTGCACCGAGACCTGATCGCCTCCCGAAGTCGCTATATACCAGATCATCACCGACAAAAAGGTGCCGAACACAGAAACCCGCGTCGAAAGACTTTCCGGGAAGATCAGCTGACGATCCCAGTTCTCATTCCACTCGGTCGGAAACCATTGGAAACCACCCATCCTCCACGACACCACACCGATCACCGCCACCGCGCCACCGTAAAGTAGAAGCGATTGCATCAGATCCGTCACAACGACCGCCCGTAGTCCACCAAGCGAAGCGTAGAAGAGCGAAATTGCTCCGGTGATCACAACAATCCATGGGATGTATTTCGGGTCCGCATCGATGATGTAACAAAACGCTTTCGCTGCCGCATAAATCAACAGCGACATCCACACCAGGCGCAGGACCAGGAACATCGACGCGCCGAGCAGTCGCACACTCAAGCCTAATCTCTCCTCCAGCAGTTCGTAGGCACTCATCACCCGCAGGCGCATGTAGACCGGCAACATGACAAAACCAACGACGATAAAAATGAGCGGATAGGCCAGATAGTTCGTCAGGTAGACCGGCCCCTTGCCGAAAACCTCGCCCGGAGTCGACAAATACGTGATCGTACTCAACAACGACGCGAACAGCGACACGCCGATTAGCAGCGGGTTCATGTTCCCCGAACCGGTAAAGTATTCCTTGGTCGACACCTGCTTCCGGCCATACCACCAGCCCATGAACAAGGTCGCCGCCGCATACAGCACAACAATGGCCCAGTCGATAGCAGCCAGACCACCCTCAGGCACCAGCGACGCCGTATCTGCTGCCTGCGCCAGCAGGCCTCCCAACGGCAATGCCGTCACAAATGTATTTTCGATCATTTCGGTCACGTACGACGGATCGTGACCGCCCTCCCGTAACCTGTCCAGTACGCGCTTGAGGAAAAATTAATTCATGCGCAACACGACCGATGTAATTGCCTGCTTCAGTCACCAATCAGTCGCTTGGCAACTGCGTAGCCTTCCTTGTCGGCATTGTTCGCCAGACCACGAAACCAGCCATCGATCCTGCCACGAGCGGCTTTGCAGAAGTAGCGCACCAGGCCGAGCAATTCGTCGGCGTCATCGCCTTTCGCCTTGCCGGTGGCCAACAAATGCTGAGCCCGGCTGCACGTCGCCGTGATCGCGAACAGTTCCGCACCGATGTCGACAAAGCGACCGAGCAGTGCCTGCTTTTTCTCCAGCTTAGGACCATTCAGCACCATGGCGTGGAATAACCGACGGGCCAGCTTCCTGCTCAAAGCGCGCACTCGGCGCATTTCCGACTTCAATTCGGCATGCATTTCACCGCTAACACCGCTGGAGAAAGTTGGCAGCCACTGTGCTGGATACCAACGCCCGTAAAACCACGCCGAGCGCAGCGCTGCTTTGGCGCGCACCTTCCACGGTAGCATCGAGTTAAGCACTGGCCCGCCCATGTTAAGATGCGGATCGAGCGCCTCGCGAGCGATGAACAAGCGCATGATCTCACTCGATCCCTCGAAGATCGTGTTGATGCGCGAGTCACGCATAAAGCGTTCCACTGGAATCGGCTCGTCGCCACGAGCACGTAACGAATCGGCTGTCTCATAACCGCGACCGCCACGGATCTGCATGGTGTCGTCGACGATCTCCCAGCCACGCTCTGTGCCCCACATCTTGCCGAACGCTGCCTCGATGCGGATGTCCGCCTTTTTGTCGCGATCGACCAGCGCCGAGGTGTAGAGCACGATCGATTCCATCGCAAAGGTGTCCGCCGCCATCTTGGCGAGTTTCTGCGCGATGGCATCGTGCTTGCCGATTGGCGCCCCCCACTGCACACGACGGCCAGCCCAGTCGCGCGACCATTCGAGACACTTCTTGGCCATGCCGACGCAAGCGGCTGGCAACGTGATGCGTCCCGTATTGAGCGTCGTCAACGCCACCTTCAATCCACGACCTTCGCCGAGAATGATGTTTTCCGCCGGAACGCGAACGTCTTTGAACGTCACCACGCCGTTGTAGAGAGCTTTCAGGCCCATGAAGCGGCAACGATGAGTCACTTCGACTCCAGGAGTATCCATCTCGACGATAAAAGCGCTGATCGGTCCATTTTCAAGACCACCCCCTTTTTCCGCCGAAGCCGGCGTGCGTGCCATGACCACTATCACGCCAGCTTTCACACCGTTAGTGCACCACAGCTTTTCGCCATTGATCACATACTCGCTACCGTCCTCACTCGGCACGGCCATGGTCGACATGCGCGCCGGATCGGAGCCGACCTCGTGCTCAGTCAGGGCAAATGCGGAAATCTCTCCGCCGGCACACCGCGGCAGGAATTTCTTCTTTTGTGCCTCCGTGCCAAACGCAATCAGCGGCTGCGGTACACCGATCGACTGATGCGCAGACAGCAAGGCCGTCAGGCTACCGCAGTGACCGCCGAGCAACATCGCTGCGCGCGAGTAGTTGGTCTGTGAAAGTCCCAAGCCACCGTATTCGGTCGGCGTCTTAATTCCGAAAGCCCCCATCTCGGCCAACCCGTTGATCACATCGTCGGGGATCTCACCGGTGCGATCGATGGCATCGGCATCAACTCTCGTTTCAACGAACTCACGCAATTGCGACAGGAATGCATCGCCTTGATCCTCGTCTTCAAGGTTCTGTGCCGGGAACGGCACGATGGCATCGAGATCGGGACGCCCCATAAAAAGAGAACCGGCAAAACTGTTGCGCTCGCTGGCCTTTTCCCGGGCCGCTTCAGTCATCTCGAGCGCGGCCCGCTCTTCGACTGACATCTTCGAAGTATCGATGACGGAGTGCGATTTTTCAGCTCGCGCCGCATCACCGCCGTTACCGGTGGGAGTATTTGCAGACGTTGGTTTCATGGTCGGTTCCTTTCTTACTTTCTCGTGGGGTTATTCATTTGCTGGCGGCACTGACAAGTCCGGCAGCAGGTTCAAAAATTTCAGCTTCGCTTTTGCCGATCGCGTTCAAGCGATCGACCACGTGCTCGAGACCGAGATGGTGAGCGTATGTGATCGGTCCACCGCGAAATGGAGCGAAGCCGGTGCCGAGAATCATCGCAAAATCGACATCATCGCCGCTCGCCGCGACACCTTCATCGAGCACCCGAAAACCTTCGTTCACCATCAGCAACGACAAGCGCTCGGCGATATCATTTTCTTTCAGGGATTGCGATGCAGCCGTCGCGCGACAAGCCAGAGCTTTTTCGCTGACCGTTGCATCGCCTTTTCCATAGACGAAAAACCCTTCACCCGACTTACGGCCCAGGAGACCTTTGTCGACCAATCGCTTCAGCACCGGCGGCGCCGCAAAGCGATCGCCAAAGGCCTCCGCCATGGTGCTGGAAACGTGCATCGCTACATCCAGGCCGACTTCATCGAGCAGGCGAAGCGGACCCATCGGCATACCAAAATCGAGCATCGCCTCGTCGATCTCGCGCGCATCGACGCCGCGATCGAACAGTCGTCCAGCTTCGATGAGATACGGCATCAGAATGCGGTTCACTAAAAAACCGGGACTGTCTTTGACCACCACCGGCAGCTTACCGATCTTTCGAGCAAAGCGCAGTGCCGTCTCAACAACTTCCGGCGAAGTACGCTCTGTGACGACGATTTCGACCAGCTTCATGCGATGCACTGGATTGAAAAAATGCAGACCAACGATTCGCTCGGGATGAGAGATTCGCGAGTCGTTTGCCAGTTCGCCGATCGGCAGCGCCGACGTGTTGGTAGCCAGCACTGTGTCGGGCCGAACGCGTCCACACAGTTCGGCAAAAATGGTCTTCTTCACCGCCAGGTTTTCGACCGCCGCCTCGATGACCAAATCAGCGTGCTCCAAAGGAACCGAACCAACCGCCGGTGAAATACGATCGATCAAACGTCGTGCTTCATCCGGAGAAAACAGGCGACGTTTCGCACCATCCGCATAGAGCTTGCCAATCCGTTTCATACCAGCGCCGACTTTCTCTTCGTCGATATCCTGCATCACCGTGGGTATTTTTCGCGAACTCAACCAGTGAGCGATGCCCGCTCCCATGACACCGGCACCGATCACCGCCGCACGATTGATGTCAGAGGCCGAAGCATCACTGACATGAAACTTTTTGGCATTTTCCTGCAAATGAAACACCCGCATCAGTTGCTTGGCCGCGTTGGTGGTCGACAACTCGATCACCGCACGACGCTCCAACTCCAGTGATTCGGCCACAGTGCCAGCGAGGCCATTGCAAATCACGTCGATCGCACTCGCAATCGCAGGGTAGTTTCCACGGGTCTTTGCCGCAGCATTGGCGTGGGCCTTGCGCTGCACAATTTCTCTAACCAGACGATTATTGGTCAACCAGTGCGTCGAACGCTTGGGCAAGACCTTGCCTGCGTCGATCAGCGCTACCGCGAAATCGACCAGTCGCTCGCGCGGTGCCAAGGCATCGATGACACCCAGTTTTTTGGCGTGAGCCGCCGTGAGTATTTTTCCACCGAGAATCAAGCCCAGCGCTTTAGTCAGCCCGATGAGTCGAGGCAGCCGCGTCGACCCTCCCCACGCCGGAAGAATGCCGAGCTGAGTTTCAGGAAGCCCGATTTTAGTGCTCTTGTCAGGACTGGCGATGCGATAGTCGCAAGCGAGCGCCAACTCGAGCCCGCCACCGAGACAGGCTCCATCGATGGTCGCAACCGTCGGCACGCGCAGCGCCGCCAATCTGGAGAACACCCGCTGACCGCTTTCGATGAACTCGGTCAATTCATCACCGACTGCGCTCGAAACAAAATCCAAATCGGCTCCGGCGACAAAAATACCGCGCTTGGCACTGGTCAGGACCAAAGCACGCACGCTCGAATCAGCGGTGACTTCATCGAGGTGATTCTCCAGTTCCGCCAGCGTGTCCGGATCAAAAATATTGACCGGTGAATTCGCCCGATCAAACACCAATACGACCACTCCATCCGCGCGCAATTCACGGCGAATGTTTGCAAGATCGGGCTTAGGGCGCTGGTGATGCTCCGAAGGTGGGTCAGCTTGTTCTGTCATTGGGGGAATTATCGTTTTCATCTCAGGGCCTTTCCAGCCACGCAGCACCGCCTTGGCCACCACCGATGCACATAGACACCAGGGCGTGACGGGTATTGCGTCGCTTCAATTCATGCAGCGCGGTCAGCACAAGACGGGCTCCAGTGGCACCCACTGGATGTCCGAGAGCGATGGCACCGCCATTGGGGTTCAGTTTGTCTCGATCCAGTTCGCAGCCTTTGAACGCCTCGCCTTCGAGACACTTGAGAACACCGATCACCTGAGCGGCGAAGGCTTCGTTAATTTCTACGACATCTGCATCACCCGGCGAACGGCCACCGCGTTCGGTGAGATCACGAATCGCGTACGCCGGCCCCAGTCCCATCCGCTTCGGATCACAACCGGAAAAGGCGTAACCCGCCAGTCGTCCGAGTGGTTCGAGACCGAGTGCTTCCGCGCGTTCGGCAGTCATCACTAACAACGCAACGGCGCCATCGGTAATTTGCGAAGAGTTGCCGGCGGTGACCGTGCCGGTATCTTTTTCAAAAACCGGACGCAGCTTGGCCAGGGCTTCGATGGTTTGCCCTTCACGCGGACCATTATCACCGATCACGAAATCATCTTTGCCGCGACTGTCAGGCAAATAGACCGGGCACATTTCTTCGCGTAGACGTTCCGCCGCCGCGAGCGCCTTGGCGTTCGAATCCAACGCAAACTGATCCTGCTCTTCGCGAGAAATGTTGAAGTCGCGGGCGATCAGTTCGGCCGTCTGCCCCATGTTCATCGAGACGACCGGATCGGTCAGGCCGAGACGCAGGGCGATGATCGGGGCAAAGTCAGAGGGCCGAAACTGCATCGCCGCAGAAGCCTTGGCACCGAACGTTTTTGCCCGGGATAAGGCGGCAAATTTTGTGGCCGCCGCCGCTGAGTAAAGCAACGGCACCCGCGACATACTTTCGGTTCCACCGACGACAAAAACCTCTCCCCTGCCTGCGGCCATCTTGTCGGAAGCTGTGGTGATCGCTTCGAGACCGGACCCGCAGTTGCGATGCACCGTTACCGCCGGTACCCGCTCCGGGATTCCTGCACGCAGGGCAACGACACGAGCGATGTTCGCGGCATCGGCTGGCTGCGATACACACCCGATGATCGTCTCGTCGATGATTTCCGGATCGATACCGGTTTGCGTCAGCAAAGCCGACACGGCCGTGCGCCCGAGTTCAACGGCATCGCAGCCCGCCAGCGCAGTGCCCATTTTTGAGAAGGGAGTGCGCACGCCGTCAATAACGACCAGTTGCTTTTTGGGATCTAGACTCATTGTCCTAATTTGAAATGGCTGGCTCAGAAATACCAGTGCTGTCACTGACTTGTTTGCGGTGGTCGACGACCTTTTCTTCCTTCATAGCCACGCCGACTCCCTGCAGATCACGGAGCGTTTCCGCGTCGTGAAATTCGATTCGGTTTGGCCGAATCTCGGTCGCCTTGATGAATCGTTTTTCAACGCGGCGGCGCAGCGATTCGTGATCCGCCGTCGGTGCCGGGTCGATGTGCACCACCAATTCGTCGCACTCCAATGGATCGTCGTTGCGTTTCCGGATCTCGATCTGCCAGGCACCAATCTCGTCCATATCGTCGAGGATGTGTTCGAGGTCGTTGAAATTGACCAAGGTACCTTTGATTTTGTCGATGTGCAGGCGTCGAATATCGGACACCCGCGAGATGCGGCCGATCAGGCGCGGTGATTGCCGACCGCAGTACGGGCATCGATCAAAGACCAGTCCACCGCTGATGTGATCGCCGGTACGATAGCGAATGACCATCGAACCTCGGCTGTCGAGCGGGGTGAAAACGATCTCACCCGGCTGTCCGTCGGCGACCGGCTGTCCGCTGTCGGGATCGATCACTTCAATGATGCCCAGGTCGGGATACAAATGATAACCACTCGGCTCCCCGCCATCGAGCGCTGGGCATTCCGGCCACGCCATCTTCGCTTCGGTAAAGCCGTAGGTTGCCATGACGTCGACGCTTGTCGAACCAAGTTCGGCGCACAATGCACGCAACTTGCGACGCATGCCGTCAGGCACCTTCTCGCCACCGAGCACGACTTTCTTCAGCGTATCGACACGCAGGCCGGCATTCACTGCCTCGGCCAGGACATGGTAGATAAACGTCGGCATGCCGATCAACGCATCGGGCTTAATCTTGTCTAACATACGCACATTGCCTTCGGTTCCCATGACTTTCCCGCCACCGCTACTCAGACAAAAAGTGGTAAATCCCAGACCGGCGTAGTGCATTTGCCAGAAGGCTAGATGCGGCGCGTACGGGAATAGATTGAGATGTCGATATTCTGCTTTTGAATCGCAGATCTCCATCAACCGTCGCCCGGTGGTCTTCAGGTTTTCAAGATCGTGGTTGGTATAGAAAAATGGCACGGGGTCGCTCGACCGACCCGTTGTGCTGGTCATCAGCAAGGGACGATACTCATCCGCGAGCTTCTGCTTCGCCCGGGTCGGGCCACACACCAACGCTCTGGCAATGGTCGACAGTCGGCGCTTGAGAACGTCCTCATCCGGTGCGATGACGAAATCGCGAGTCGGCATCGGCTCGCCTTTGGGACCTAGCAGGTCGCGTTTTGAGGTGAACGGCAGCCGCGCCAGGTCGCTCCATTCGCGCAGATCATCAGCTTTGATACCGTGCTCAGCAAACAACTCGCGATAGTGTTTGGAAAACGGCAACACCTCACGTCCGAGAAAGCGGCGCAATTTGCGTAACTGAAGTCGACGCAACGATCTCTCGTCCAACGAATCCCATTCGCGGGTTAGCGGTGCGGTGAAGATTTTTGGTTTCATGACGGACTCCGGTAAGGCGACTAATGCACTTTTTCGATTTCGGCTAACCGCTCGCCTGGTGCTGGCGAGTGGTGCTCAGATTTATTTTTCGACCCGGCAGCCGTGATCAGTGCGCGAATCTGCGGCAACGCCTCCTCAGCAGCACGGCGGCCGACGTCAATGTACTCGCGCCAGGCGGTGTAATCGTGCCAGCGGCAGTGCGTTGTCACCGGACGAATCAACACGTCAGCCTTCGCCGCGCTGGCTTCCGCGAGACGCAATTGCGATCCGAACGCCGCACCGCGAAGGATGTCGAACAGGTTGCCCTTAGCAAAGTAATTGGCCTTGTGATTGAACCACGACAAGCCACGCCGCCACCAGGACGGAAACCGTTGGTCAAGCCGATCGAGAGGCTCCCGTCCCTCTTCGGGGAGATCTTTCAGCGAAGGAATCACACTCACCGCGATCACCACATCGAGACCTTTCTTACGCAGCACGCCCACCGGCAAGGGATCGCAGACGCCACCATCCATGTACTCGACTCCGTCGCGAAACGTTGGTGTGAGAATACCGGGAATCGATAGACTGGCGCGAACCGCCGACGCCACGTCGCCAGTTTCAAAAATTACCCGACGGTAGCCGTCGAGTTCGGTTGCAACGACCGATAGTGGACGCACCAGTTCCTCGAAGGTGATGTCGCCGATGGTGCCGCGCAACCGCTCCTCAATTTTCGATCCGCGAATAAACCCGCGCCGGGGCGGAAGCACCGGATCGACCAGACCGAGCAAATCTTTGGAAGTCTTCATCTCCGCTGCCAGCGATTCCAATTTTTTACCATCCTGGCCGGCAGCCCACATCGCCCCGACGTAGGCGCCCATGCTGGCTCCGGCAACGGCATCAATTTCGATTCCGTTTTCTTCGAGCACCTGAATGACACCAATGTGGGCAAGGCCTTTGGCTCCACCGGAGGAAAGCGCCAGACCGACGCTGGGGCGCGGAGGCGAACCTTCGCAACAAAGCGGGCCATCCGGAGTATCGATTTCGCCGGCCATCAATTTTCCTATTCCACGACCACCTTTACCCCACGGCAACAAACGCCACGGAAACCACCGGCGGCGGCTCGATCGCTCATTGATTTGGAAAAATTCTCGCATCGTCGTTCTGGGTTGGGCTTTGAGGAAATCTTAGCGGTGCTCCCCTATACTAAAGCATACCGTCATATTGTAAGACAATCTTACAGCACGAAATGTTCACAAATTTTGCGATTTTTTCCATAAATCGGTCAAAAACGGTGATTTCCTGCCATTTTCGTCTCTGAAGCGAGCCTCGAGCTCATTCTTTTCGGGTTCGCTTCGTCATCTGCTTAGACTCCTAAGTCCCCCAATCTCTTACAAAATTGCGTAGCTCCGGAAAGAAAAACCTGATTCTTTAGGCGCATGGCTATATCCCGAATTTTATTCTCTTCAACCGCACTGCTTGCTGCCTCAATCCTTGCCATTGCTCCTGCTCCGATGGTTGCCGCACCGGACGAACCCATATTGTTGTGGAGTGACAAGGCTCCGGGCGAGAAGGGCGACATCGCAGAGGAAAAGATTGAGATCGGCGGCAAAAACAAAGAGGACGGTATCGAACGCACCTCAAATGTCAGTGCCCCGACTCTGCAGGTGTTCCCAGCAGCAAAGGAAAGGTCCAACGGTGCGGCCATTCTTATCTGCCCCGGCGGCGGCTACGGCATTCTCGCCAGTGAGCACGAAGGCTCGGCGGTGTGCAATTGGCTGAATGAAGTGGGGTTCACCGCCGTGCTTTTAAAGTATCGAGTGCCTCGCCGCGAAGGCCTTGAAAAACACCATGCTCCCCTGCAGGACGCACAGCGAGCGATCAGCCTGATGCGCACCAACGCCGAAAAATGGCAAATCGACCCGCAGCGAATCGGCGTCCTCGGCTTTTCGGCCGGCGGTCATCTGGCGGCGATGGCGATGAGCGATCCGGAGCGCACTTATCCGCTCGATCCGGCGATCGACAACGTCAGCTGCCGCCCCGATTTCGGCGTTCTGATTTATCCGGCCTACCTCGTCGATGAAAATGATCCCGACAAACTCTCACCGGAGTTGGCTTTTGATAAAAACAGCCAGCCGACTTTCCTCGCCGTCGCCAGCAACGACCATTGGGCCTCAAGCAGCGCCCGTCTCTACCTCGAACTTCAGCGCCTCAAAGTTCCGGTGGAAATGCACGCCTTCGCCGAAGGTGGCCACGGCTTCGGCATAATGAAGAACAAAGAGCTGCCTGTCGGTTCCTGGCCAAAACTTTGCGCCGACTGGCTACACGCAACGGGTTTGGATAAGGCGGCTGAGTAAAAATCGCTACTCTATGAAGGTTTTCGACAACCTCCCGCTTACACTACTTTGGGCAGTCGTCTGCTCCTGCTCGACCACCGAAAATATTCCGCGAGTCGAAATACTGCCGAACGAGTCGGGCCTTGAGATCGGAGAATTTGTGGTCCACCAGCCCCAAACGCTGATGGGCAACTATCCATCTTCACAGTCTCCCCCTGATGTGTCGTCGGGTGTCTCCACCCACGTAAAAAGAATCCATCCCCTCCGCAACAAAGATCCGCGCTATTTCACTCCAGCTGCTGGCACCCTGCATGTTGTAAGCATCGAACACCCTGAGAACTACTACGATGGTTTTGGCGAATCGATTGAAGAATGGACAACATTTCTGGCGTTGGGAAAAAACACAGATGCAGAGACTTTCAGTCAATTCACGTCAGGACAGATTGGAGAAATCCCCTGGATAAACGGCGGTCGTAGCTTTCACGGCAAATTTCGCCACGTCGAATTTCCATGGGGCAACGCGGTGATGTTCCTGACCACCTATGTTCAGGGACCTACTGACTCCCCCGTCAACAACGATATGCTGGTGCTGGTCACCCAGGGATTCAGCAACGATGGCAAATACGCGATCAACGGTCGCTTCGAGATCCACCATCCAGACCTTCCTGATTCGATCTACGCGGACATTCCGCAAGGCAAAATGCTCTTCTCGCTAGGCGATGAGTGTGCCGAAGTGGAAGCTTGGCTGACCGCGCAGGCGAACGACTCTTTCGAGCCGACCATCACCAGCTACGAGCATTTGCTAAATGCCCTCGTCATCGACGGCAATTGATATTTCGGACAATCAAATCCCCTACCGCCGCTCGTAAACGTCGAAGCTGTCGAACACAACTTCTTCGGATGAGGCAGCCGACGCGGCGATGCGGTCGAAATGCTCCTGGTCCTCATCGGTTTGCCACGGCACTTCGGCGTAGAGGGTGATGAACTCGACCATGCGCATGCCTAACTTGCGGCCGGCAAACTCCAGCTGAAACTGCTCGAGCGCATCACGGACATCGAGTGCCTGCACGAATGCATAGACAAAACCGCCCTCAAACTCACCGTGGTACTTTGATCCCTCATCGTAGCTGAACTCGATGTTCGCCCAGTAGACGAGACGATTTGGATCGGGAATGTACATAGTGAAAAGCGATTTACCGAAATCTGCGCCATTCTGACCGAGAATCGGCGGTCACGCAAAAGGAATTTCGCCGCAGCCGCCTCGCGGGAACGTCCGCTATTTCTGAGGAGTCGACGGTTTCGCTGCCGCTTTGGGCTTGGCTGCCACCGGCGGGCCGTCGAAAGGCAGGCTCAGAATCGACTCACGCGTCGCCGGTAAATCGATGGGAACAAGCTCCATTTTGCTCCACCACTCGGCAGCGCGGTCGGCCCGATAACGATCATTCCACTGAGGCGCCAGCGATCCGGTGTCCTCGCGCCACGCATCGAGCAGGCCTTTGATCCGCCCCGCTTCGTCCGGGCGTTTGGCGGCAAGGTCGTGAGCTTCACCTATGTCAGTCTCCAGGTCATAGAGTTCGACCAAATCATCGTCGTAGAAATGAATCAGCTTGTATTTTCCCGCGCGCACCGAACTGCTCGGCCGCGAATGGTGATAGTGTGGGTAGTGCCAATAGATCGCCTCGCGCTTCAACGTAGCTGACGGATCCTTGAGCAATGGCAAGAGACTCATACCGTCGAGCATTTGCGCCTGCCCATCTGCCGCAGGCACTTCGATGCCTGCCGCTTCGAGCAGAGTCGGATAGAAATCCATGCTCATAGTGGGTTCCGAGCAGACATCGCCGCCCTTCGCCACACCCGGAAAACGCACGATGGTTGGGATGCGAACACCTCCTTCATAGGGAGCTCCCTTCTCGTCGCGCAGCGGTGCGTTGCTGGTAACGATGTGGCCCTGTCCGTCGTAGCGAGTGTAGAGCCCGCCATTGTCGGAGGTAAAAATGACCATGGTGTTTTCAGCAACTCCCAGCTCATCGATTTTGCCGACAATTCGGCCAACCAGATCGTCGACGTGCTCGACCATCGCCGCATACACCGGGTGCATGATCATTCCATCCGGGCGCGGCTTGTTTTCGTACTTGGCGATCTTCGCAGCCTGCGCCTGCAGCGGAATATGCACCGCGAACGGCGATACCATGGCAAAGAACGGCGCTTCCTGCTTGGCTTCAGCCTCGAGATAATCATCAACCTCGTCGGCGATAAACTCGGTTTGGTAGGTGCCCCGCTCGAGTTCTTGCTTCGGCTGGGTGCGAAAGCCGGGAAAGAAATGACTGCCGCCGATCAGCGTCACCCGATCGTAACCCTGCGCCTGGGGTAGATGCTCCGGCTTCGAGCCGAGATGCCATTTACCGAAGTAGCCCGTTCGATAACCTCCCTGTTTCAGAGCCTCTGCAATGGTGACAATCTCCCCGGGCATGAACTGGGCGTTCGACGGTTGCCTTACCTTTTCAAAGGGTCGCCAGTGCCCCGGTATGTGCGCGGTCAGTGCGAAGCGATTCTGATACTGCCCCGATTGCAGCGCCGCGCGCGTCGGTGAGCAAACCGCTCCATTGGCGTAGAACTCAGTAAAGCGAACACCATCAGCCGCGAGTCGATCAATAGCTGGCGTCTCGACCCACGAATTGCCAAAACAGCCGACGTCCGTCCAGCCGAGGTCATCGACGAGAATAAGCACGATGTTTGGCATTGCATCCGCCGCCCGGCAGGGTTGCGATGACGCCAAAATTAGCGAATACACCGCGACAACAAGGGCGCAGCATTTCAAAAATCGAGCCAGGCAGATTGTCATCATAGCCAAGACTTTCATCTGCCACGCCGAAATCGACAAGCCGGGATTTTCCCGGCACCACGAACCACTTTGATGACCCCACCAATGCCTCTACGGATTGCGGCCCATTTTTCCGGTGAGCGCAGCATAGTCCTGCTCGATCAATTCCGCCAGCCACTCGGCATCGGGCCGAGCCGCGTAGCTACCATGCTTGTATCCCATCACGAACGATTCAACTGATCTATACACCGCAAAATTGGCACCCAACAGCTGCCCCTCTCGATTGATGAGCGGCCCTCCGCTGTTGCCTTCGCGCAGTGGGCAGTCGTGGCAAATTATCGCACTTTTGACTCCGGACTTCTGGCGTTCATAGGTAGTAAGCACCCTTCCTCCGAAAGCTGCCATTATGCTAAGCGCTGTAGAATCCGCTTCATTGCTAACACCAACGCCCAGCACCGATTCGTCATTTTCAGGCATGGGTCCCCATTCGAAAACGTAGTTCAAGGGACTTGCGATTTTCAGTACAGCGAAATCGAGTCCATTGCCGGATGGGTCTCGACCGCTCCACACGATCCTCGCCTTTTTGAGGACTTGAAGCGCCTTGGATCTGGAGAACATCAAGAAGACATCCACTTCTATACCACCCTCCTCGATACAGTGCGCGGCGGTAACGAGATAGCCGCGGCGATCAACGGCCGCGGCAGAGCCCATGGCGATTTTTTTTACTCCAGGCTTGAAGTACACCTTGGCGGAGACCTCCTGCGGCGTGCCGTCTGCCGAAAAAGAGTTGTTGCGAAACTCCTTCAGCTCAAGCCCCTCTCCAGAAATCACAGCGGCAGTCCGCAGCAGAACATAATTTCTCATTGATTGGCCGCCGACCGAGAGTTCTTCGTACGGCTGAAACGATTTATCCTGTCCAATTAGAGTTGCCTTCGGTGCGACACAGCCGCCACAAAACGACACCGCAACGGCCACCGCGGCTAACGACAAAATTTGAACTTGGCTGGTCACATTTCCCTCGCCGAATAACCCTCCACAGACACAAAAAGACCCGCCAACCTGCAAGGCTGACGGGTCTTTGTGAGAATTAATTTCAAGTCGAATTAGAAGTTCGCCGTGGCACCGATGTGGATACGGCCACTGTCGTCGACTCCGTCCAGTCCTGAAGTATCAAGTGGGATACCGTAGTCGAGGCGAACCCGGAACCAGTCGCTGTAGCGCCAGCGAAGACCGGCACCGACACTGAGCAATGTGAAGCTGCTCGGCTCGTCTTCGACGCGGTCGACATTCGACAGATTGGCGAAGTCGAGGAAACCAAGGAAGCGCAACTCGTCAGTTTCGTTCTTCCAGCGCATGTGCTCGCCGATCGAAGTCGCAGGAGTGTAGAGCTCAACCGTGGTAGCGACACCGTTATCGCCACGGGCAACCCGCTGATCGTAACCGCGGACCGAATCGTAACCACCGGCACCCAACTGCTCACTGGCAAGCAGGTTACCGTCAGACCCTTGCAAGCTACCTTTCAGACGCAGGGAGAAGCCTTCAGGCAAGACCTGTTGGCGCTCGGCACGGATGATACCGTAAAGATACTGCGAGGAAGCGTCGTTGCGAGCCTGCTGGAATGCTTCGTCCTCGTTGGAGCTGGTCAGACCGCCGGGGCTGTAGTAACCAGTGGCCTCGATCTTGGTCAGACCCAAGCTGTCTTGCACGAGCACGTTGTAACCTGCCGAAATCTGGAAGATCTGCGTCGTCGTGTCGAACACTTCTTCGCCGCCGAATTCGAGATTGTTGTTGCTCGACTTAAAGTCGAAACCAAACTGCATCTCGTGAGTCTGGCCGAGCGGTGCCCAAGACAGAGGAACTGCGTAACGGCCACTGAACTGATAGTTCTCTCCGCCGATGGCGATCGAGGTGTCCTGCACCGGGATGGTGGTATTCACATCAACATAAGAGGCCAACAAGGTCACGTAATGCTGCAGGCGGTTAGGACCCGTGTAGACAACCGAGTGACCCCGGACGCGATCGAACTCAAAGTCGCTGGTCAGCTGATAGCTCAGCGATTGGTCGGGGCCGAAAGCATTTCCCCAGTTGGCACCGAAGATCATCCGGTCCGTTCCAAGTTGCTCGGTGCCCGAGTCTTCGTAGCCGAGGTAGAAAAACACAGGATCACTTTCCAGAGCACGGAGAATGATGTCAGTCTCACCGAACTCAAAACCCGGTGCGTAAATCAGGTCGACCTTGCGGTAAGGGCTCTTGTTGAGCCAGTTCAGATCGCGGGAAATTTGACCGCTATCGAGGACATCGCCCTTCCTTAAGCGAACTTGACCGCGCAGGTACTCTTCGGCTTCGGCGTCAACGCCTTCAACACGAATACGACCGAGGCGACCTTCGACCACCACCAACTGAACTACACCGGAGGTGATGTCCTGTTCGGGCAACGAGATATCGACCACGGGGCGACCACCGCCACGGTAGGCGCGAATGGCGTCCTTAAGCATCGCATCCAGCGAGGCCAGCGACACCGGCTGATTGAGGTAGGCTGAAAGCACCACGCCAACTTCAGGCGGAAAGTCATCAAAGTCGTGCCAAACACCCTGCACACCAGGCCAACCATCCGCACGGACGTCGCCGGGGCGAGTCACGAGCACCACGCCACGAAGGCTGTCGACCAGAGAATCGCGACTGAGGCCACTGCTTTGATCGTCGGTAGTCAGATAAATTCGGCCCAAGCCGTCAACCTTAAGCGGGCCTTCGCTGGTGGTGCCGAGTTCCAGATTTTCCTGGGTCAGCATGACGTCGCGCTGCATCGATGGCGGCAGGGCGTCGACCAAGTATTCCGTTCCCAGAGGGTCGGTCACGATAGACTGCGCGGATGCGATGCCGGGGAGTAAAGCTGCAACGGCGACTACAGCCAAAAAGGCGCCAGCCACACGTTTAGAAGTGCTCTTGTTGATTCTCATACTCGAGTTGTAAAACTGAAAACGTTGTCGGTTCTCACCGAATGCGATGGATTAACACAGTCTTTCCACCTTGGAAAAGCCTTTTTATCAGAAATTTCCCCATCAGACTGATCAATGCGGAGCCACTCGTCAAGCATTCCAAACGTTTTTAACACCGTTTTTTCACTATGCTGCCGAGATTTCCTCTAATGGCTACAATTTAGGGCTGTTTCGCGCCCCGCAACGCGACCGTTCTTCTCGTAAATCGATCGATCAATCGGCAAGCAGCTTCCCGTTCCTGTGCCTTTCTCCGATGCAAAAAAAAGGGCGGAGGATTGCTCCCCCGCCCTTCGACAGTAATTCAGCTAGTCTTAGCTATCAGCCACGATCTTCGTTGTCGTCGTCACCACCATCGCCGTTACCGGCGTTTAGTTCGGCGTCCGCTTCGACAGCGCGTTCGGCCATAGCGGCCTTGCGGCTCATCTTGACGCGACCGCGCTCGTCGATGCCGATGCACTTGGCAACGATGACGTCACCGCGCTTGACGACGTCTTCGACTTTTTCGACGCGGAAGTCAGCGAGTTCCGAGATGTGGATCATGCCATCCTTGCCGGGCAGCACTTCCATGAACGCACCGAAGTTGGTCGTCGAAACGACCTTACCTTCATACAGCTTGCCGATTTCGATCTCAGCACCGACGCGATTAACAAGCTCCATGGCGCGATCCAATGCTTCCTTCTTGGAGGCGTAGATGTGCACGGTGCCATCGTCTTCGATGTTGATCTCAGCACCGGTCTCGGCCTGGATGCCCTTGATGTTTTTACCGCCGGGCCCAATGAGTTCACCGATCTTCTGAGGATCGATCTTGGTGCTCTCGATGCGCGGAGCGTGTTCGCTGAGCGCTGAAGGTTCAGCGATGACCGAGTTCATCACGTCGAGCACCGTGCCGCGACCAGCTTTGGCTTTGTCGATGGCCTCGAACAGGATGTCGAGCGGGATGCCCGGCAACTTGAGGTCGAGCTGGTAACCGGTCACACCTTCTGAGGTGCCACACAGCTTGAAGTCCATGTCGCCGAAGAAATCTTCGGAACCGATGATGTCCATCATGGTCTTGTATTTATCGATGCTACCGTCTTCGTTGAGTTCGGTAACCAGACCGACTGAGATACCGGCAACGTGACGTTTGATCGGCACGCCGGAAGCGAGCAGCGACATCGAGCCCGAACAGACACTGGCCATCGAGGTTGAGCCGTTCGACTCCATCACTTCGCTGACCACGCGGATTGCGTAAGGGAATTCATCGGTGTCAGGAATGACCGGCAGGATAGAACGCTCTGCGAGCGCACCGTGACCGATCTCGCGGCGGTTAAAACCACCGACACGACCGGTTTCACCGACGCTGAACGGCGGGAAGTTGTAGTGCAGCATGAAGCGCTTGCTGTCTTCGCCACCTGCATAGTTGTCGATGAACTGCGCTTCGTCAGCAGGAGCCAATGTGGCCACTGCCAGCGCCTGGGTCTCACCACGAGCGAACAGAGCCGAACCATGTGCACGCGGCAACAGGTTGATCTCGCCGGAAAGCGCACGAATGGTCTCGGTGTCGCGACCGTCGCAGCGCACACCTTTTTCCATGATGCTGACGCGGAAGGCTTTCTTCTGGAGAAAGTCGAATGCCTGGGAGATTTCGAAATCGGTGGCGTCTTCGAATTTTTCGCGAACCGCAGCCTCGAGATCTTTCTTCAGAGCGTTGGTCGCCGCAGCGCGCTCCACCTTGCTAGGTTTGTAGATCGCGTCGGCAATCTTGTCGCCAGCGATTTCGTAGGCGATATCGAGAAGCTCCTGACGAACCGTCATCAGGTCCGGCACGCGCTTTTCTTTACCGGCCTTAGCGACCAGATCCTTCTGAGCCTGGACGAGAACCGCGACGTGGCCCTGAGCATAGGTCAACGCTTCTTTGAATTTGTCTTCGCCGATTTCTTCAGCGGAGCCTTCGATCATGATGACCTGGTCGGCACTGCCGACGTAGACCAGATCGAGATCGCTCTCTTCACGTTGCGTGTGAGTCGGGTTGACGACGAACTCGCCGTCGACAAGACCAACGCGCACAGCACCGATCGGGCCAGCGAAGGGAATGTCGGAAAGAGCCAACGCTGCGGAAGCACCATTGATGCTAAGAACATCCGAGTCGTTTTCGCCATCAGCACTGAGCAACAGCGCGATGATCTGGGTGTCGAAAAGATAACCCTTCGGGAACAACGGACGCAGAGGGCGATCCGTCATGCGGCAGGTGAGAATTTCTTTTTCGGTCGGACGGCCTTCACGTTTGAAGTAGCCACCCGGGAAACGTCCGGCAGCCGACGCCTTTTCTTTGTATTCGACCGACATCGGGAACCAATCCTGGCCCTCGCGAACTTTGGTCTGTGAGACAGCGGTAACCAGGATACTGGTTTCGCCACAACTTACGGTGACCGCGCCGTCTGCCAATTTGGCATACTTACCGGTCTCGATGGTGATTTCATTCGCGCCGACTTGGCACGTTACGTTTTCTATACTCATGTTTTTTTACTTTCTGTTAATGAAATTAGGTTGGAATGGGTTCGCCTGTGGGCGGAAATTGAAAAATCAACTCAGCAGGGCTCGACGAAAAATTTTCGGAAGCGGTGAGCGTAAATTTCTGATCAAATAAGACAGGCGCAGAACGGCGCGAGTCGGGGCCTTCAATAATGAGGCAGGTCACGCCCACCGCCTGAAGTCAGCGATGACCGGGATCGCTCGCCACGGGGAATCCGGGCAAGAAAGTACCGCGGCCGAAACCGAGGCATCCTCGATTCCGGCGGAAGAGCTAACGGCGCAAGCCGAGAGTCTTGATAATTTTCTGATAACGCTCGTTGTCAGTTCTGGCCAAATAGTCCAGAAGCTTGCGCCGAGTCGCCACCAGCTTGAGCAGGCCGCGACGGGATGAGAAATCTTTCTTATTCCGAGAAAGGTGATCGGTCAGGTGTGTGATGCGAGTCGTCAGACGCGCTACCTGGACATCTGCACTACCGGTGTCGGTGTCGTGCAGTTGGAATTCTTTCAGATCTGTGGTTGTTTCAGTCATTTCCTTGGACAAGGAGGCATCGCCTTGATGCGGGTTTTAGGTTCTTTTTGGCTTTTTCTTAACGGCGCTGAATCAACCACGTTTCGCTGTTCTTGCAATAAATAAAATCGGGGGCTTCGTCGAACTAAATTCTCGCGTTCCCTTTTTGCTCCGAACATCGTAATAGCCTCTCATATGGAGCCCATCACTTCAGAAATCCCCCTGCCCTCGACGCTCCCCGTCATGGTACTCAGCGATTGCACCCTGTTTCCCCACTGCCTGCTGCCGCTCTGCATATTCGAGCCCCGCTATCGGGAAATGCTCGCCCACGCCCTTGAGACCGACCGAATGTTCTGCATTGGCACCATCCAGCGAGATGCCGACGACCGCGACGATGACGCCATCCGCAGCGTTTCCACCGCAGCCCTGATTCGCGCCTGTGTTTCCCAGCCAGACGGCACCTCAAATCTCATCCTTCAAGGCGTGCGGCGCATCAGAATCGGTGGATGGCACCAACACGATCCGTTCCGTATCGCTGAGATTGAGGATTTCGAAGACCATTCCTCCACCCATGACGACTCCCTCACCGAGCTAATTGCCGACGACCTCGACCAAATCGCCAGCGATTTGGTAAGCCTCAGTTCAGCCAACGGCTCACTCTCAGAGACGCTCACCGAGCACCTACGTGAACTCGACAATGCCTCGGCAACCGCCGACGTCATTGCCCACAACGTCGTCGGTGACCCGGAACTGAAGCAGGAAATCCTTGAAATCCCCAATTTGCGCACCCGGCTTCGTTTGCTTCTAGCCTATTGCAATGCAAGGACCGGTGAGATCTGATTAACGATTCCGAATACACGATTACAGAATATCGCTGGCACTCAGGCCAATTCCTCTGCCGCGCTCATCAGGTAGCGATCGGTCATTCCGGACACATAGTCGCAGGCAGTGCGCTCCAGGCCGTCTCGATTGCGGCGGTTCAACGTCGATTGGCCCATGATCTCCGGCTTTTCCAGACAAGCACAGAACACACGCTCGATAAGATCTGCCGCGCGCTGATTCGGCTCTGCTACCTGCGGATGAAAGTAAAGGTTCTGGTAGAGAAATTTGCGCAGTTGCTGGTTCCAGCGCCGCATTCCATCGCTGTAGCCAACCAGTAATTTTGGCTGGCTCCGCACATCGTCCGCCGATTGCACTCCCGAATCTTCAATTCGCTGTGCCGTCGCGGTGACTACATCTTCGACCTCGAGATCGATCAGATTTCGGATCAACTGACGCCGAAATCCAGCCCCATCGAAGCCGGGAAAAGTCTCCTGCACGCCAACCGCACACCGTCGCCAAAGCTCGACCGCCTCCAGCTCTTGCTCCGACAACAGTCCCGCCTCCAGACCATCGTCGAGGTCGTGACTGTAGTAGGCGATCTCATCCGCCAGATTTGCCACCTGAGCTTCCAGAGATGGCGACTGGAAACTCTGCTCACCACGCACATAACCTTGGTCATGTTTGCGCAAGCCCTCGCGCAGTTCGTAACTCAAGTTTAATCCCGGTGTCTCAGGATGCTTTGACTCGATAACCTCGACAATGCGCAGGCTTTGCAAATTGTGTTCAAATCCACCATGGCCCTTCATCAGCCGGTTCAACCGCTCCTCGCCGGTGTGGCCGAACGGCGCGTGACCGAGATCGTGCGCCAGAGCGATCGCTTCCGCCAAGTCTTCGTTCAAACCCAGCGCCCGTGCGATCACGCGACTGACCGACGCGACCTCCATCGTGTGCGTCAATCGCGTGCGCAGGTGATCACCCGTCCCGTTAAGAAAAACCTGCGTCTTATATTCCAATCGACGAAACGCCTCGGAATGAATTACCCGCGCGCGATCCCGTTGATAAGTGGTCCGCAACTTGTGCTTAGGCTCCGCGTGCTCGCGACCAAAACTATCTGCCACACGCTGCGCCCACGGTGCCAGCACCGCCGCTTCAGCAGCCTCGAGATCTTCGCGTCGTCGAATCATTGACCCACTATTTAGAAACGTCCTCGGACTCGACATCGATCACCGTCTGCCCCGGCGCCGTGCGCTCGTCTAACTTGGTGCCTTCACTTTCGATTCCGACATCTGCGGCCTTGGCCTTGATTTCATCCATCGCCTCACCCAATCGCTCCTCGAGCTTACGCTGTTCCCTGCCATGCTCTTTGCGCACCCGCATCAGATCGTATAGCGCCATAATCGACAGCGCCAACACCAACAAAAAACACACCATCCAGTAAATCGTGAACGCCACCGGACGCTGCATCAGCGCCCCGCCGATGAATGCCGCACCGACAAAGGTCCACAGCAGCGTCACCAATGTCATTCCAAACAAAAGATTCCGCCGATACCGCCGCGTATGCAACACCACCAAGCCCGCGGCAATCGCCACCGCCATGGGATTGGCTTTTTCAGGAGGAGGAAGATTCGGGTCAGCCATTGGTCGGTCCCACCATGCAACACCAGAGCGCTACGAAACTCAATACCGAGTGCAGGGGAATTGTGAATGCCAGCGAAACCAGACGTTGGCCAATTTTTCCCTCCTCTTGATACGATAATCTGTCATTTCATGACAGGGCTGTATCCTCCCCTCGACACCCTCAAAAAAAGTCCCTAATCTGTCCTGAATTCAGCACCATGCCCGGTTCCCGCCTCGCCATACTCAAAACCTACAAGCTCTACATCGGCGGATCGTTTCCGCGGACTGAGAGCGGACGCTACATGATCGCCACAGATGCCAAGACTGACGCTCATCTCGCCAACTACTGCCACGCCTCGCGCAAGGATCTTCGCGATGCGGTTCGCGCCGCCCGCAAGGCTTTTGGAGGCTGGGCCGGCACCTCAGCTTACCTGCGTGGGCAGATCCTCTATCGTGCGGCCGAAATGCTCGAGAGCCGACGCGACACTTTCGTAGAGGAGATTCGATCACTCACAGGCGCCAACGCCAAAGACGCCGCTCGCGAAATCGATGCCAGCGTCGACCGGCTGGTCTACTTCGCCGGCTGGACCGACAAGATCCATCAAGTCTTCGGCGCCGTGAATCCCGTCGCCAGCAGCCACTTCAATTTCACCACTCCAGAACCGACCGGCGTGGTCGGATTGTTTTGCCCCGATCAACCTTCGCTCCTCGCGTTGGTGAGCGAAATCGCCGCCATCATTCTCAGTGGAAACACGGTCGTCGCCATAGCTTCCGAGACCGCTCCCCTGCCCTCCATCAGTCTGGCTGAAGTTCTCGCCACCAGCGACCTGCCCGGCGGCGTAGTCAACATCCTCACCGGACAGCGGGCCGAACTCGCACCGATCATGGCCTCCCACATGGACGTCAACGCCGTCATCGACGCATCGGGCTCCGCCGACATTGCCGCTACACTACAGAGCGGAGTCGCCGACAACGTAAAACGGTTCGCCAACCATTCCTGCACGACCGACGAGGACTGGTTCGGCTCCGACGCTGCCGACCCTTACCGCATTCTCAACACCCTCGAGCACAAAACCGCCTGGCACCCGATTGGCGCCTGAGCCTTTGGCTCAGCCTCGACCGAAGCCGAGCAGCCCGAAGTACCAAAACATCAGGGCGGGACCGGCGAACACCCACAGCACCGCTCCCAGCGTCAGATACGGTCCAAACGGGATGGGCCGTTTCCATTCCTCTTTCGACACGAGTTTTTGACTGACACCAATTACCGCTCCGATGATCGACGCGGCGAACACCGTGAACAGTACCGCCTGCCAGCCGAGGAAGGCGCCGATCATGG
Source organism: Verrucomicrobiales bacterium (assembly GCA_037969585.1). Classification (GTDB taxonomy): domain Bacteria; phylum Verrucomicrobiota; class Verrucomicrobiia; order Verrucomicrobiales; family DEV007; genus JBBKXR01. Next base: position 37,503 of record JBBKXR010000163.1, on the reverse strand, counting down.
CGATGAATTTCACGTCGCCAAATCCCATGGCTTCGCGCGGAATGACGACCTTGGTGCAGCGCCCGCTGACTTCCTTGACGTCGTCGAGGTTCAATACTTCGCCGTCCGGTAACTCAAAGCGATCTCCAAACACGACCACTCGACCCGGCTCACGCTTTTCGCCATTGATCACCACCTCGGTCGCGTCGATGACCATGCGGTCGGTCGGTCGATAAAAAACGTCCGTCCAACCCGTGTCATCGCCATCGACGTGAATGATCGGCTCGTCGGCATCCTTCGGTTGATGAACCTTCCACACAGCGGGTTCTTCGAACTCGTATTTGATTCGCCCAAAGGCCAACTTGCCGAGATTAACCACCAGCCAGAGCAGCGCGTAGCCCGTCGCTGCACCGATCAGCGACATCAGTAGACCGCGATACCATACCGTCTCGTTGAGCATCCCAGGCACCACCGTTGCCGCCACAACACCAACCACCAGACCACCGATGGTGATCGAATCGGGAATGATGAAGTGATCAAAATCGATGAAAGTCGCTGAGATCAGCAGCGCGAAAAGAATCCACAAGGCCAACACGTGACCGACGCTCGGCGCCATCACTTTCAGCATCGCCAGAACCGTCCGGTTTTCCGGTTCCATCGCATCCAGAACGGAGTTCAACGTATCGAAGTCGATCACAAACGTTTTCCAGATCGCCAGAAAGCAAACGCCGGTCAGCGCCTCGACCATGAGATAACGCGGGGCGATCGACTGCTTGCAGGACGCGCATTTACCGCGCAACAATATCCAACTGAAGATCGGCAAATTCTGATACCAGGGAATATCATACTTACACGTCGGGCAGAACGAACGCTTCGGTTCGTTGACGCTCAGATCGTTAGGCAGCCGATAGATGACCACATTCAAAAACGAACCGACGCAACAGCCCATCAACACAGCGGCAATCGGGAGGAATAGGGTGACGAAAGTCTCGGGCAAAAGCATGACGCGGCAGGGAAAGCGCTGGGCAACCAACGAAAAAAGGTGAAAAGTCGCTCAATATCATCAAATAGTCTATAGTTTCTACAATTTTAGATGAATTCAATACTCCCACGATTCCTACCCATTTTGCTTCTCGCCAGCGCGGCGTTGATCCTGGTCACCTGCGCCCACCGCCAGCGCTTTCCCGATATGTACTCGGCGGAACAACGCGCCTTAGTGCAGCGTCAGAACTTTGTCTACGTCGCCGACACCGTCCCTGGAGTCGTCATCGATCTGCGCTACGCCACCCGCAGCAACATCGCTTCGAAGCGCCTCTACCCCGCTGACATGCCCTGTCTGCTGCACCGCGATACCGCCGAAAAGTTGCTGATCGCCCAACGCTTCGTCGAAACCCAAGGTTATCGACTGAAAATATGGGACGGCTGGCGGCCGCCGAGTTCGCACATGGCACTCTGGTATTCGAACCCTGATCCCAACTACGTCGCACCGCCCGAGACGGGCTTGTCATTCCACACTTACGGGGTCGCCGTCGACGTCACACTTACCGATACCAACGGCAATGAGGTTCCTATGCCGTCGACCTTCGACGAATTTTCGCCGCGGGCCTGGTCAAACTACGTCGGCAACAATGCGGAGGTCCGCAAGAACATCACCCTGTTGCAGTCAGCGATGAAAACCGCGGGCTTCAACAAAATCGATAGCGAGTGGTGGCATTATGTCGACGCCAATGCAAGCGATGCAAAACCGGTGTTCGCCCGCGAAGTCGGAATCGATCTCCCAGTGCCTCAGGTAGAGCTCAAGCTACAATGACACGAGGCCAATCTGAATATTCCCCCCTTCCCCACCCGAATCTCCTCTCTCCTTACTAATGCCCCAGCTCTCCATGCGCGCCGCAGCCGAAGCGATCGTCCGACGTCTCTCCGACGCCGGTCACGAAGCGCTGTTCGCCGGCGGCTGCGTACGAGACATGCTGCTCGAACAAAAGCCAAAGGACTACGACATCGCCACCTCGGCGCACCCTGACGAAGTTTTGAAAGTGTTTCCCGGCGGCAATACCGTCGGCGCCCACTTCGGCGTCATTCTGGTTCGTCATCAGGGTCACTCGTTGGAAATCGCCACCTTTCGCACCGACGGCGACTATCGCGACGGTCGCCGCCCCGAGAGCGTCGAGTTCGCCACGGCAGAAGAAGACGCCCATCGTCGTGATTTTTCGATAAACGGAATGTTCCTCGATCCGATCAGCGATGAGATCCGCGACTACGTTGGTGGACGCGCTGATCTCGACGCCCGCCTGATCCGAGCCATCGGCGTTCCGGCGCAACGCTTTCACGAAGACTACTTGCGCCTGCTGCGCGCGATCCGCTTTGCCAGCCGCTTCGAATTCGAAATCGAAGCCGAGACATGGGCCGCCATTCAAGCCGAAGCCGCCAATATTTCTAAAATCAGCCCCGAGCGCATCCGCGACGAACTCGACAAGATCTGGACCTCACCGTCGCAGCGTCGCGTGCGCGGCTTCGACCTGCTCGTCGACAGCGGCCTGATGCAGTCGATCCTACCCGAAATCCTCGACCTCCAGGGCTGTGAGCAACCACCCCAGTGGCATCCCGAAGGGGATGTCTTTGTGCACACCCGCATCATGCTCGGCCTGCTTCCCGACGACGCATCGTTGCCGCTGGTGCTGAGCGTGTTATTTCACGACATCGCCAAACCCGCGACCTACACCTACGACGCTGCCGAAGACCGAATCCGCTTCAACGGCCACGATAAACTCGGCGCCGAAATGACCGAAGGTATCCTGCGTCGACTACGCTACAGCAACGACACGATCGAAGCCGTCACAGGCGGCGTCGAACGCCACATGCAATTCAAGGACGTGCAGAAGATGCGCATCTCAAAACTAAAACGTTTCATGGCTCGACCCACTTTCGACGACGAACTCGAACTGCACCGTGTCGATTGCAGCAGCAGCAACGGCCTGCTCGACAACTACGATTTCCTCCGCGAAAAAACTGAACAGTTTGCCGCCGAACCGCTCATTCCCGAACGCCTTCTCGACGGTCGCGACTTGATCGACTGCGGCTGGGAACCCGGACCCCAGCTCGGCGAGATTCTCAAAGAAATCCAGGATCTGCAACTCGAAGGCGAACTCACCACCCGCGACGAAGCGCTGCAGTGGTTGAAAAATCGTCAGCCGACAACCTGATATCCACCGGCAGGGGCTTGGCCCCCGTGGCCCCTACTCCGCAGCGCCCAGGATCTCGAGGTAAGTCTTGCTGAGCGTCTTTGCCCCATCCGATGTCGGCTCGAGCTTTTCGATGCGCATCTCGTCGACCATCCACACGTCCTTGATCTTCTTCCCGCCGACCACAGTGAAGCGCTTGATCGCTCCGCCCTGAGCGTTGTAGCCAATCATCTTCAACAGCCCGCCACTGGCCTTGTCGACCCAGATGTCGACGGTCGCGTAGCTGCCAACACCATCGGGATTACGCACCCGCACCCACCAGCAATCGCGGCCTTTAACTTCGTCACTCTGCTGATGAATCACTGGATTCGGCCAGTAAAGAAAACGCATCGCCAAGTCCTCGAAGGTCACATCCGTGTCGCGAATCACTTCGTTGTAACGGCTGTCAGCGATCGGTGCGTCGCTACCTTTGACAACTTCTTTCAAGTAAGCTTTGTCGCCGGTCACGCTCAGATGAATTATCTGCGAAGGATCGGAAAAGCGAAAGCGCACGTGATTTGGCTCCAACGAAAGCTCAAACGGCGTCTTTTTGAAGCCGCGGCGGAGTCGACCTTCGAAGGTCTGGTCAAATAGGGTGTAGCTGTAGCGAACCAACTTCAGAATATCGTTCGCCGTCAAGGTATCGAGAGACTTGCCCTCAAACGGACTATCCTGCGCCCGAGTCTGGACCGACGGCACCGCGACTGAAAAGAGCAGAATTAAGGCAAGCAACTTCGCGGCGGAAGCGAATGGCAGTGAGAAACACGATTTCATAGCAAATGGATGGGCAGGCGGTGGGTGCGCGCAGGGTGCGCTCGTCATTTCGACGAAGAATGCTTAAGATACATTCAAAATTGTTGCCAGCAACGCGACGATTGTTTCGAATCCGTTCCGACCACCATGGAAAACCACAAACTCGTCCTGCCCGAACACCTCAACCACTACGGCTTTCTGTTCGGCGGCTACCTGCTGATGTGGGTTGACGAGATTGCGTGGATCGCGGCAACACTGGAGCATCCCGACTGCCTGTTCGTCACCGTAGGCATGGACAAGGTCGAGTTCAAAGTCAGCGTCCGCCAAGGCAGCATCCTGCGATTTGAGACCAATTGTATCCGCACCGGCAACACTTCGGTGACCTACTCGGTCATCGTAAAGCGCGAGAACGAAACGATTTTTTCGACCGACGTCAGTCTGGTCAACGTCGATGACAAAGGCGACAAACGCCCCATCGAGCGCTAGTCGTTTACCACCTTCGCAGTCGGACTAAGGTGAACCCCACCCGGCGCATCGAGCACTTGCGATCCGACTAAGGTCGTCGCCGTCCCCCCGCCGAGCATGACATTGCCGCCGGAGTCAGCAGTGCGCCCCTCGGCTATCCGAATCTCGAGCCCGTCGATACGCAGTTTGGCCACCGGAGATGGCTCGGCACCACCACTGGTCGAAATCGACAGCGCGGTTTCGGTGCCGCCCACCTCGATCACGCAATCGATCAGTGAATGTACGCCGCCTTGAAACAGCACATTGCAGTTGATCGCGCCACCAAAGAGACAGCGCTCGTAGTGAGTCTCAGCGCTATTCACGTCGGCGATCGAGTGGTCGCCACGCAGAAACTGGCTGTCACGAATCACACACTCGCAAGTATCATGAGCACTGAAGCCCTCGTCGAAATTGTCGTAGCCGGAAATTTTTTCGAACACCATCTCACGGGCATCGCCGTGAATATTGAAGCCGTCATTCAGGCAATGCCGAGCATTGAGATTGCGCACTGTGCCGCCACGAATTTTGCCGCCCGTCGCCACCCCATTCGGACGCGTTCCCCATTCGAGCACATGCCTGGCCGGATCGGCACGCACCGTCAGCCAGCCTTCTTTTTCATCGCCGTCGATGTAATCAAAGCGGAACTGCCCCGCCTGCAGTTGTCCAGCCGCGGGGAACGGATCCGTCTTCGGCGTCGAAGGAGTCCGGCCCATTGGTTCCGCGCGACCATCGACGATCAGCAAATGCCGATCCCAAAGCGGAATGCTGACGCGCCGCTTCCATAACCCTTCCCCAGCAGGCTGCCAGCCTTCCGCCGATATCAGATCGGCACCGCTCAACGTGCAACCGTTACCCTCGATCGTCAGCTGATCGTCACCGGTGTTGAGCAATACGGTTTGGCGAAAAAGCGCGCCTTCCGGCAGCAAATGGATCGTGTCCCCCGCTGTCGCCAAAGTCACTGCTCGCTGCAAAGTCGCAAGCGGCGCATCCTTCGAGCCCTCGTTGCCATTGTCGCCAACCGAAGCATCCGCATGCACATACCAATCTGCCGCGGACAGCGATAGACAGGTGACGGCGATCGCTACTGAAAATACAATCGAGTAGCAGTAGCGAGCGTACTTATTTCGGCGCCTCAACATCGGGCAAGCTCTGCGCTGCATAAGACGGCGGAACGTTCATGACTTTGGATTCGATCTCGTCCGTGGATGCGTTGAGCAACACTTCGGGGCGATTGTTCAGGGCTTCGACCTCAACCTTCAGCGGCATCTTTTCGTCGGGTCCGGCGAGAATCTCCATGTCACCGAAGTGGGCGCGCAGATTGGGCGGTAGCCGGGTCCGCACCGAATCGAGGAAGGCCGCATATTTTTTAATGACCTCGTAATCGGCATCTGAAATCTCAAGCGCATCCCGAGGCACAACATAGTAGGTAGCGGTCTTTTTCCCAAGTGCGAAGCTTTCGACGACTTCCGTCTCGTGGCCACCGAGTTCTACCTTCTCGCCGGTCGGTTTGAAATCGGCTTTGCGCTCGGGTGCGATTTCCATCTGCACGGTTTCTTCGCGCAACTTTTCGAGCATTGTTTTAAACTGAGGCCGCTGCGCTTCGGGTAGCGTTTTCAACTTTATTTCCATGTCCGCGAGCGCTTGCAAACGCGAGGCCGCGAGGTTGTCGACAATCTGAGTGACTTTGTCGAGGTCGAGTGAGAAGTACTGCTTTTTCTCGTGATCGATGACGTATGCCCGCTGGTATCGACCATAGTAAATCATGTACGGTTCGTCCGTGCCACCATCGATCGACAGCCGATCGCCCTTGATGCGTATACGCTGCGTAGAGACACTTTTATCGTCCTCCTGTAACTGACCGAACGTCAGTTCGATATCGGCGAACAAGGGAAGTGTCGGCGCACACAGGCACGCAACGGCAAGTGTTGCACGAATTATCGTAAAGCGTCGGCTGGGGGTAGGTCTTATCATGATCGAATCAATTGGCGCGAATCTCGACCGCGGTTCGAGCATCAACAGGTTTGATGCTGACCTCCGCCTTTTCGGGAATTTTCACGTCGGGGTTTTCTTCAAAAAGCAACAGATCGTAGACCATCCAGACTGTTTTCGCTTCGTCGGCAGCGATCTCGCGAGAACCGAGCTTGCGCAGGATGACCACCGGCTCGCCGCCGGTGACGACCTGTATCGCCAGAGTCTCGTATCCAGGAGTACCGAAGTTCGGATCGAGTCCGCGCATTTTAGTCTGCAACTCGAGCAACTGGCTGAACAGATCGCGATACTTCACCTTGCCGTCGACAACCTTGGGACGCACTTCTTTGAGGTCGATCATCACTTTGAGATTCATCGTTCCCTTGGGTTGATTGGAGACGACCATTGGATTCTCATCGTATAGCGCATCGGAAAACGGCACTTCGAAATCGCCGTTTTCATCGATCTTAATCGGCAGTTCACCCTCCACTTGCATGATAGTTAACTTGATCTCTTCGACAGCAACTTCTTCGCTGCTGGAAATTCTCAGCATCATTTTTTCGCCATCCTTGGGACGATCCGCATTGTTGCGAGCAATGCCAACCAGCGCCTGATAGGGCAGTTGCGCGATTTCCTGAGGCTTGGCGGAAGACTCTGGTGCAGCAGCGTCTTGAGCACTGACGTGGTCGACAGAGCAGAGTGTCACCAGTGCGATGCCAAAAATCAGCGGAGTCAGCGTTTTTACGATTCCTTTCATTGTCCCAATAGATGCCGTCTCAAGAGGCCCGCGTCGAGCGGTTTTCATTTCGCGAAACTTAACGGTTAGCATGTTTTTCCCAATACAAACGTAAGCCGTCTGCGCACATCGGAGCGGGATTGGCGAGATCGTACTGACGCCAAACCTCGTTCGGCAGTTCAGCGATAAATGCGCGCTCCAGGTTCCACGCGTGATACGCCACCTGCAGCGAATCACCGTCCATGCCCTCGTTGAGGCGGTCGCGTACAAACTCGGCAGACGAACGAACCTCATGACGATAGGCCTCAAGATGCTCGCCAACGTCCACTACCGTTCCAAAATGCGTGAGGTGCAGCTTTTCAAAATTCCGCGCCAACAGGCGATCGATCGATGCCTCGTAGGCCTCCAGATCAAACTGCGGCGGCGCACTGGTCACCGACAAAAAATCCCATCCGGGCAGCCGCGCACCTGCCACGTCGCCGGCGAACGCCTCGCCATTCACCGTCCAGACGTGATGATGGCGCGCGTGCCCGGGCGTGTCGAGCGCTTCAAATTGCAATCCTGCAGCGGAAACGATTCCGCCGTCATCGACAGCGTGAACTTTTTCCTCCGGAGCAGGCGTCATGCCGCCCCACAACGTTTTCATACGGTCGCCGTAAACCGTCGTCGCACTCTCCATCAATCGCGACGGGTCGATCAAATGACGCGCCCCCCGGGGATGAACGTGAACCCGGGAACCATGATTGGCAGCCCACCACCCCGCCGCGCCAGCGTGATCAAGATGGATGTGCGTCACCAGCACATCGGCGACATCACTGGCTGCGAAACCTGCCGTCTCTATCCCTGCAACCAGCGTCTCAAGCGTCGATTCGGGGCCGGTTTCAACCAGTGCCAGTCCGTCCGGTCCTTCGATCAAAAACGCCGCAATCGCTTGCGGCGCGCCCTGAAACATCAAATCAATCGTGTGAACCATCATCGTTGTAGAACAAGCGGCATCCGCCGCGAAATGCAATGCCCTGCCACCTGCTCGCCTGCCGGTCGTCACTTGTCGAAGCGCAGACCCTCGTCTGCTCCAGGAGGGGGCGTGTTCGAGGTTTGATCAGTTTTTTCCGCAGCAGAGCCAACCCCGCCACCGCCGACATTTTTGGCACGCTCGACGGCGGCCGGATCGGGTTCAAAAATCAGCGTCATACCCCGTGTGGTAACCTGCGTTCCGGACTGCGCCGTGACATAACGCACCAAGTCAGCCAGCGAAACATTTTCGAGCTGCAGATCGATCTGTGCATCGGACTCACCGACCGCATCGATGACGTTCAGCCCGCCGGTAGCAGACGATGACTGACCGCTGTAATATCGCACAGCCTCAATAGCATCCTTCATACCGACCTCAGTGAAGCTCACTTTCTCAATGCGGGTTGCACTGAGAAATTTGAGTATCGGCGAATTTTTCGGAATCTTATTTCCCGGTTCGAAGGCAACCCGTTCGGGCGTACCGACAACGATTGCGTTATTGTCTACCCGGAAGCCGAGTCCGCTCAGCTCCGTCGCATATTGCAGCGCGGTCAGTGCCGAGACCGCTCCCAGCTTCATGGTCACCGTCCGAGTTGCCGCCGGCTTGACCTTGGGATCGTCGCGATCCTCCAGAATGACAATATTGGTCGCCTTGCCGGCATGAGCATCACCAGATTTCTGACGCAGCAGCGCCAGCACATCGGAGATCGGCGTCTGCTGTAGATCAAACGAACTCAACGGTGTGCTTTGCAATCCCGAAAGCGCTGGGCTACCCGCCTTTTGAGGCGGATTCGAGCGGCGCAGTTGATCTATCGAGCGAAGATCAGCGATCGATCCGACCAGCACCGCGTGGCGTTCCGCCCGGTAAGTGCAGTTGCTGAGGCGACAAAGATATTGCAGCACCGTTTCGGCAGAAACGCCACGCATCGACATCGTCACCGACTTTGCCCCCAACCCCTGCTCGCCACCTTCGCCGACAATCAGGAACGGCGTCCCTCCAGACTTGGCGCTCAGATACTTGAGCCCAGCTTCCAATGTGACATCGTTGAATTCGATGCTTTCAACCGTGGCCATTTGCAGGCGATCAGCCAACGAGCCCTCCGTTGCAGCCGCGACTGGTCCCGGCTGACTGATGCTCCCGATTGCGAAAACCAAGACGATCCGAAATAAAAGAACCAGAGCATTTTTCGTCATGTTATAAGAATAGCACAACTCGGACTGGCGAGGAAAGTCTCGGATTGCCATTGCGGCGGGCATTTGTTCTGCTAACGGAGAACACACCGGCAAGATCCCGGCGCCTCGTCCATTTCGCGAATTCGCACCCCAACCTGAGCCATGGCCAGCCTAACTCGTCGTCGTTTCTGCCAGCGCACTCTACCGCTGGCCGCCGCCACCACTCTTTTCGGTATCAACTCCGCAAGTGGCCAACCGTCATCCAAGCCGGAATCTCCCGACAAGGAAAAAGACGACGGCCTCGACTGGCATGACGTGGAAGACTGGGGCATCGAAGGTCGCGGTTGGTCGACAAAAGTTATGGCCCACTATTATGACCGGCTGCCCGCCAAGGCCGAAGGCGTGGTGCGCGATGTGGTCTGGAACCTGAGCCGTCACAGCGCAGGGATGCTGACGCATTTTGACACCGACGCCACCGCCATCAGCGTCCGTTACAGTTTGCTCAGCGCAAATCTCGCGATGGCACACATGCCCGCCACCGGCGTCAGCGGCATCGACCTTTACGCCCATGATGAAGAAGGCCACCCCCGATGGGTAGCCGTGTTTCAACCGAAGGGAGGAGCTGAACAGAACGGCCCCTTGGTCAACGGCATTGATCCCGGCAAGCGCCGCTTCACCGCCTACCTGCCCCTCTACAACGGCGTCAGCAAACTCGAATTCGGCGTGCCGCGTGGTAGCTATTTCGAAGGTGTCGGCCCGCGCCCCGACAAGCCGATAGTCTATTACGGCACCTCGATTACTCACGGAGCCTGCGCCTCACGTCCCGGCATGCCCCATCCAGCGATCCTTGAAAGGCGCCTCGGTAAACCGACTATCAACCTCGGTTTCTCCGGCAACGGCAAAATGGAACTCGAAGTCGCCGCCCTGCTCGCAGAGATCGACGCCTCCGTCTACGTCATCGACTGCCTGCCAAATATCACCGCCGATGTTGTCGCCGCCAACACCGAGCCGCTGGTTCGACTGCTGCGCGCACTGCGCCCTGACACCCCGATCGTGCTGGTCGAAGATCGCACCTACGCCAGCGCCTGGATCAAGGAATCGTCACGCGAACGCCATCGCGACAGTCGCGCCGCTCTCGTCCGCGCCTACGACGAACTGATCAAAGGCGGAGCTCGCAATCTTTACTACGTCTCCGGAGATGACCTGCTTGGCAACGACGACGAAGCCACCACCGATGGCTCCCACCCCAACGACCTCGGATTTATGCGTCAGGCTGACGCGATGGAACCCGTGCTTCGCGAAGCGTTGGGGTTGCCTGCCGCTGACGCCTAGCGCATTAACGAATCACCTAAACAATTCGCGCGCGGTGTAGCCCATGCCCAGCGCGCCCGCGGCATCGCCACCGATCGCCCATTCGAAGCGGGTGGTTTTCCGCCCCGGCTCAACCGGGCTTTCGATGTAAACCGGCCAGGCCCGTTTACGGAAGCCCTCCATCACCCACTCCATATACTGATCGCGAAACGAAGTTTCGGCGAGACCGCCACCGATCACGATCAGGCCGGGATCGAACAGGCGCGTCAGGTCAGCGAGGGCGTGACCAAAGATCTGTCCCTGTTGCTGAAAAATCGATATCGCCAAGGCATCGCCGGCCGTCGCGTAATCACGCAAAGCAAAGGCCTGCTCCTTGTCAGACAAGCCACCTTGATTGAGCGGATGCCCGGCATTTTCCGGCTTCGCCAATTCCAAACGCACCCGACGGCGCAACGCTACCAGAGACACCCACGCCTCCGTGCAGCCGTACATTCCACACGAACACTGCGGCAATTCACCGTCATCTTCACGGTGTGGCACCGAGTTGTGCCCGACCTCCAGCGACAAGCCGTTGGCGCCTTCGTAAATTTGTCCACCCGGTAGGACCAGACCACCCGCAAGCCCCGTTCCCGGCGCTGCAAAAAGCAAACTGCCGAGATGTTTGCGGCGCAATGCATACTCGCCAACCGCCGCTGCACTGCCGTCGTTGGTCATATAAACTGGAACACCCAGCCGCTCGGAAAGCTTGCCGCGAATATCTACTCCCACCCAATCCTGAGCCAAGTTCGCCTTACTCCAGACGACGCCGTCGCAGCACGGTGCCGGCACATCCAGTCCGACACCGCGGATCTTATCAAAAGTGATGCCCGCATTTTGCGCCAACTGCTCGAGCGCCGATCGCAACTGGCCGAACGTCGCCTCGTAGCCCTCATCGACCTTGCTGCGCACCTCGACCATTTCACCTATCTGCTCACCCATACCGTCAACCAGAACGGTTTTCACCGTCGTTCCACCAATATCCAAACCGCCGTAAAAAGATGCTTCTTCACTCATAGTATTAACAGTTCCCTTCTCCCTTGAGTCTGTCACTTCACAGTCTAATTCCGCGCCTGGCGACAGCGATCAGGCATAGGTGTCCCGCAGCCCAGCGTCAACGCCAATTTTAATACCAAAAGCCACTCGCCGCACCCAGTGCCTTCCTTGACAATGCGAAACGGAAAGTTCAGTGTGCGCGCGCATCGTGGAAAGCCAAAAGGCATCCACAGCGCAGGAACCCACTACACCTAAGGACCTCATGAAAATCGGATTTCTCACTGCCGGCGGCATCGCCCCTTGCCTATCAGCCTCGATCGGCGCACTCATCGAACAGTACAACAAACTGGCTCCCGACGCTGAACTCGTGGGTTACCTGAACGGCTACCACGGTTTGTTGAAAGGGCTCTCGGTCCCCTTTCCCCAGAAAGTCCGCGAACAGTATGCGACCCTTTTCAAATTTGGCGGCAGCCCGATCGGTAACAGCCGAGTCAAGCTGACCAACGTCGAAGACTGCGTCAGACGCGGCCTGGTCAAAGAAGACGAAACGCCGCTGCATGTCGCCGCCAAACAGCTCGCCGCTGACGGCATCGAAATCCTGCACACCATCGGCGGTGACGACACCAACACCACCGCTGCCGACCTCGAAGCCTACCTCAACGAAAACGGCTTCGAGCTCACCGTTGTCGGACTTCCCAAGACCATCGATAACGACGTCTTCCCGATCCGCCAAACGCTCGGAGCAGTTACCGCCGCCGATCAAGGCGCGCGATTCTTCCGCAACATCGCCAACGAAAACACCACCAGTGTCCGCCAGCTGATTGTCCATGAAGTCATGGGCCGCCACTGTGGTTGGCTGACCGCCGCGACCGCAAAGAGCTATCAGGACAGCCTCAAGGACTACGATTTCCTTCCCGAAGCGATGCTTCACCACATGCGTTGGGGCATCGACGCCGTATGGCTTCCGGAGATGCACATCGACATGGAAGCCGAGTGCGAACGGCTCTGCCAGAAGATGGACGAGCACGACAGCGTCAACGTGTTCATTTCAGAAGGAGCCGGCATCGACAACATCGTCAAAGAACTAGAAAAGGAAACCGGCGCACCGGTGGCTCGCGATGCTTTCGGTCACGTCAAACTCGATGAAATGAATGTCGGTAAATGGTTCTCTGACCATCTCAAGGCAGGCATCAAGGTCGACAAAATTCTCGTTCAGAAAAGCGGCTACTTTGCCCGCTCCGCAGCGCCCAACGCCGAGGACCTGCAACTGATTCGCGACAGCGCAGCCACCGCCGCCGTCGCCGCCCTCGAAGGTCGTGGCGGAGTCGCCGGTCTTGACGAAGACGCCGACAACAAAATGTCGATCATCGATTTCCCGCGCATCAAAGGTGGCAAACCTTTCGACATCAACGAACCCTGGTTCGACGATCTTCTCGAAGAAATTGGTCAGCCCAAGGGACGCCGCATCGAAGCGATGTAACCAACTGCACCGATCGTCCGTCTAGCGCCTGTATCATGGATCAGGCCGAAGCTTCAGCGATCGCACCCGCGATCGTCACACTCGCTCCCGCAGCGACCGCACCACCCTCCGTCAGCGAAATCGTCACGGCAGGCGAAGCAGGCCCACGTCCGCCATCGCTGATGCGCAAGGCCTTTGCCTGGTTCGGTTCGATGCTCGACTGGCTGTTCGGATTTGTCGCCCTGATCTTCGGTCTCGCCGCGCTGTCGGTGATCCCGATTCTGAACTTCTTCAGCCTCGGCTATCTGCTCGAAGCCAGCGGTCGAGTCGCCACCCACGAAGGCAAGCTAAGCGCCGGATTCGTCGGTGTTCGCAAAGCCGCCGTACTCGGACGCATCGTCATCGGAGCCTGGTTGTTTATCCTTCCGGTGCGCTTCATCGCATCCATGTGGCGTGATGCCGAACTGATCGCCCCCGGCAGCGGCACTGCCTCCGCCTGGCGGATCGCGTTGATATTTTTCACCATCGTTGCCGTCATCCACATTGTCTGGGCCTGCATTCGCGGCGGCAAACTGAAACATTTTTTGTGGCCGGCGCCGCTAAAGCTTTTGCGTTGGATCGGTCGCCGCGGCACCTACACTTCGATGCGTGACTGCACCCTTGATTACCTCGCCAGCTTGCGACTGCCACATTACTTCTGGCTCGGCGCGCGCGGTTTCGTCGGCGCCGTCGCTTGGCTGATTGTACCGGTTGGCATCCTTATCGCCGCGGGCCAACTTCCGCCGGCCGGCAATGCCATTATTTCCCTTTTCGGCGCCGCTCTGCTGATGTTCGTGGTTCTCTACTTGCCGTTCCTGCAAACCCACTTCGCCTGCGAAAACCGCTTCGCCGCGTTGTTTGAGGTCAAGACAGTCCGCCACATGTTCCGACGCGCGCCGGTCGCCTTCTGGATCGCATTGTTCACGACCCTTCTTTTCGCTATTCCTCTCTACCTGCTCAAGATTCAGCTCACCCCACGCGAGGTCGCCTGGCTACCCAGCTTGCTGTTCGTGATCTTTATTTTCCCCGCCCGATTACTCAGTGGCTGGGCGGTAGGACGCGCCGCACGCCGTGAGGAAAATCGCCACGGAATCTTTCGCTGGGCGGGACGCCTGGCCGCAGTGCCGGTGGTTGCCGCCTACGCCCTGGTCGTGTTCCTCACTCAATACCTGAGTTGGCACGGCTCATTAAGCCTGCTCGAGCAGCACGCTTTTTTGGTGCCCGCCCCGTTGATGGGGCTCTAGCGAAGCGGGAAAAGGCTCGCACTGGAACCGCTCAAGCAGCGGCTTTCTCAGCTGCAACTGCGGGTTTTGGTGTCGGTTGCGTAGTCGAAGTCGGCTTGATGATCGCTGCCATTGCGAGACCGGCGATCGCCCATCCAATGATCGAGTCGGCGATGCTGACCACTGTGTGGTCGACTGGAAACCACCACCAATTCCAGTTCGGCAGATGACCGGTGACGCCGGCGAACACGCCAAGCATCAGCACGAACATGAAACGCCCGATAAAATTCAGATTCGAAGCGGCTGCCGCCAACAATACTGCCGCGATCAGGGCCGAAACCAATTGAATCGCTATTCCGCGAGCCATGAAGGGTCCCATCGCGGGAGCCTCTTCAAGACTTCCCGACCGCACGACGCCCATCATGTAGGGGCCCCTGCGATTGTCTTCCAAATGGGCGGCCATGCCTGCCTCATCATCGTAGTCGACCGTCATTGCCGGAATGACGTAAATGCCGCGTTCAACGTTCTGCGCTTTCAGAGCTGCCGCGATCGCAGGCTCATCCGGAAATTGCCGAATCGACTTGCCGTGCAAGTCGAAAGCGACCCACGATAGATTGATCCAAACAAAAGACAGGATGGTTCCTGCCAGTGCCCCCAAGACAACGCGACGAACTTTCATGATGTCGATGCTAGTCACGAAAGTCCTTGCCGGTAAACTCAAAAACAGGCTTTGCTGAGGGCATTGCAATCCCATGTCCGCTCCAACACGCCGCCCCAATATTCTCTGGTTATGCACCGACCAGCAGCGCTTCGATACCATCGCTGCACACGGAAATTCGCACATCCGCACTCCGCACCTCGATCAACTCGCCGCCGACGGCGTGAGCTTCCTTCAGGCCTATTGCCAGAGCCCGGTGTGTACGCCGAGTCGCGCCAGTTTTATGACCGGGCGCTATCCGCGCACCACCCGCTGTCGCCAAAATGGACAGCAAATGCCAGCCGATGAGATTTTGCTGACCAAGATGTTCGCTGACGCGGGCTATCGCTGCGGCCTCGCCGGAAAGCTTCATCTCGCCTCGTGCTCCGATGGCAAAGTCGAAGCGCGCATCGATGACGGCTATCGCGACCAGGACTTTCATTGGTCGCACCACCCTCAACCGGACTGGGGTCACGATAATGCCTACACGCGATGGCTCGAAACCAGGAAGGACACCACTTGGGACGCACACTATCAGCAACCGCCGAACGAATCCGCTTACGTCAAAAACGGTATGCCGGCCGACCTCCATCAAACCACATGGTGCGCGGAGGAAACCATCGACTTTATCCGCGACGCCAGTGGCGAAGATCGATCTCCGTGGTTTTTCAGTTTCAACTGCTTCGCTCCGCATCACCCCTTCGATCCCCCACCGGAGTATCTAGCGCGATACGACCCCGACGACATGCCGCTGCCGAAACGGCGCGAAGGCGAACTCATCGATAAGCCACAGTTCCAAAAACTCGACGCGGAATGGGCACACAATTCGCCCGGCGAATTTCACAGTGCTGCCATGACGGATCGCGACCGGCAGGAGGTTACCGCTGCCTACTACGCAATGTGTGAGCACATCGATCATGAAGTCGGTCGCATTCTCAGCGCACTCGATGACACCGGCCAGCGCGACAATACGCTGGTGATCTTCATGAGCGATCACGGCGAGATGCTCGGCGATCATCACTTGTATTTTAAAGGCCCACATTTCTACGACGAAGCCATCCGGGTGCCCCTGATCGTCCGCTACCCCGACGGCCAGTTCCGCAATGGCACCCAAGTGAACGATCCAGTGGAGCTCACCGACCTCGCGCCCACTCTACTTGAGCTCGCTGGAATCCCGGCACCAGCCGATCGACTGCAGGGCCGAAGCCTTGTCCCCGCTCTCATTGGCCACGACCCAAAACCGCGCGAACAGATTTTTTGCGAGTACTACAACAGTTGGACGCACGGCAATGCCTACGCCACCTGCCTGCGCACCCAAAAAGAAAAGATCGTCATCTATCACGGGACCGGCGAAGGCGAACTCTACGATCTCGAGAATGACCCTGACGAATTCACCAACTTGTGGAACCAACCGTCGGCAACCGAAAGTAAGCTCTCACTCCTGCAACGCGCTTTCGACGCGAGCGTGTTCACGATGGATCCCGGGCCGACGCGACAAGGCCCATTCTGAAAAAGGCGGACCCGGGAACGGGCCGATATACCGGATTAAATACCGTTCGCATCCGCTACATTTCCTTTATGGCTGAAACTGTCCCAGACGAGCCTACAGCTTTGACCGAACCGATTCGAAAATCGGTTGGCGGAACGCTCGAGATCAAACATCCTTTGCAACGCTCGGAAGCCCTCTGGCGAAACGCAAACGCAATTCCCGGTCCCGACTGGCGCGGAAAAGATGATGCAACCCTCGTTCCAAAAACTGTTGGTAAAGCTAACTGACGCGAAGGTTCGCTTCGTCGGGGTAGGAGGATTCGCCGTGGCACTGAACGGCTACATTCGTCTGACGGAAGATGTGGATACCCTTGTCCAATCTTCGCCAGCCAGCATCGAACGTCTACTCAAATGCCTGAGCGAATTCGGTGAGGGATTTGCCCGTGAGCTTTCGGTAGATGATTTTTCGGAAGACGCAGCGGGCGCTATCCGGGTGGTAGAGTCGACTGAAGATTGTCAGATCGATATTTTTACCACGATGTCCGGCCTGCGTTTTCAGAACCTCATGGAATCTGCTGGAGTGACGACCGTCGCCGGGAGCACGATTTGCTTCGCGAGCAGGAAAGACCTCATTCGATTGAAATCCAGCTCTGTCCGCGAGAAAGATCAAATCGACGTCATCGCACTGAAACGACTGCTGGCCAAGGAGACCTAGTTCATCAGTCGCAGAACAAGCTGCTCAAGAGCGGGCTGCTCAATTTCTCCTTTGACAGCCGCGCCGACCTTCGCGAAACCTTGGCTATGCGCATCTCCGCCTACCTCTCTACATTTTCCCTCGTTCTTGTTCTCTGCGCCTTTGCGCCTTTACGCTCGACCACGGCGGCCGAGCGCCCGCCGAATATCGTTCTGCTGCTATCTGACGATCAGTCGTGGACCGACTACAGCTTCATGGGCCACGAACACATCGAAACTCCGCATCTCGACGCACTCGCGGAGCGCAGCGCCGTCTTTCGTCGCGGCTACGTGCCGACCGCATTGTGTCGGCCTTCACTGATGACCTTGGCGACTGGCCTCTACAGCTATCAGCACAAAGTTTCCGGCAACGACCCGACCATTTTAGCCGACATGAAGAAAGGCGACCGCGACAAGAACGCTGAATACGAGAAGCTGCGCGGTGAACTCATTTCTCATGTCGATGAACATCCGACCATCGCAAAACTGCTCGGTGAAAAAGGCTACCTCAGCCACCAGTCCGGCAAGTGGTGGGAAGGCAACTTTACGCGTGGCGGTTTCACTCATGGCATGACCCGCGGCTTTCCCCAACCGGGCGGACGCCACGGTGACGACGGCTTGAAGATCGGTCGCGAAGGCATGAAGCCGGTGTTCGATTTTATCGACATGGCCGTCGCCGAGGAAAAGCCGTTCTACGTCTGGTATGCGCCCTTCATGCCGCATACGCCGCACACCCCGCCGGAACGACTTTTCAAAAAATACCAAGCCAAAGGCGTCGAGTCCGATCACGTCGCTCGCTACTACGCTATGTGCGAGTGGTTCGACGAAACCTGCGGCCAGCTCATCGACAAAATCGACGACGTCGGTCAGACCGACAACACCCTGTTCGTCTACATCTGCGACAACGGTTGGATCCAGAATCCCGTTGGCAAAAACTTCATGCCACGCTCGAAGCAGTCGCCCAACGAAGGCGGCACCCGCCAGCCGACCCTCTACAGCTGGCCTGGCGTCATTAAGCCCGGTGATCGCGGCGAGCAACTCGTCTCCAGTGTCGACATCGTGCCGACCATGCTCGCTGCCTCCGGTGCCGAGATACCCGACAGCCTGCCCGGCTACAACTTGCTGCCCGTTTTGAAGAGCGGCGAGACCAGCCCACGCGAGATCGTCTTTGGTGAAGGCGGCGCGCACGACATCGCCGACATCAATGACCCGGAAGCTTCGCTGCTCTATCGCTGGGCGGTTGAAGGGAAATGGAAGCTGCTGCTCACCTACGACGGCACTCTCGGTCGGTACGCGGCGACGCATCCCCGTGAAGAACGTCGCCCGCAGCTCTACGATGTCATCGCCGATCCTGACGAAACCAAAAATCTAGCCAAAGATCATCCTGAAATCGTTGCCGATCTGGCCACGAAGATCGCTGATTGGTACCCGCTCAAAGAGCGCAAAGCGATCACCGAGTGGACGGAGTAAGCGCTTGCCAGCCGACGCAACGGGCCACTCGCTGACGCTCGCAGCTACATCCACGCTTGCGCAACCGAAAGCAGAGTTGCACTCTGCCAGTCATGCCGAGCGTTTTTGAAAACCGTCCGAAGACCCGCGTCGCTTTCATCGGCGCTGGTGACATTTCACTGCTGCATGCCGAAGCGATTCGGCACTGTGCTGGTGCCGAGCTCGCGGGACTCTGGTCGATCGATGGATCACTCAATCGGGAAAAATCGGAACGCTTCGGCTGCGCCGTTTTCGAATCAGCCGAAGCATTGCTCGCGGACGCGACGATCGACGCGGTCTTTGTCCTCACGAACCTGGAAACCCACGCCCACTACGCGACACTGGCGATGCGTGCCGGCAAACATGTACTGATTGAAAAACCGGTCGCTGTTGATCTCGACGAACTCGAATCGCTGAAGCACTGCGCGGAAGAATATCAGGTCACGCTCTTTCCCGGGCACAACTACATCTACGAGGCCGGACTGCAGCGCACCCGCCGGATGCTCGACGAAAATAAGCTCGGCAAGCTTGTCGCGATTTACATCCACTATCACATCCACCACCCCGAAGCGGTGGCGGAACGCTATCCGGGA
Source organism: Verrucomicrobiales bacterium (assembly GCA_037969585.1). Lineage (GTDB taxonomy): Bacteria > Verrucomicrobiota > Verrucomicrobiia > Verrucomicrobiales > DEV007 > JBBKXR01. Next base: position 18,096 of record JBBKXR010000163.1, on the reverse strand, counting down.
GTTATCCGCCACATTCTCACCCACCACGGATATATCCTGCGCTACCTCGGCGGCAATCCAACGGCGGTGTCAGCGATGAAATCCGTGGTCCACTACGATCAATTCGAGGGCGAAGATCTTGCCATGGTTAATCTGCGCCTCGACAGCGGTGCTCTAGCACATTTCTGCGCTGACTTTGCCGCCGATGACAACAGCTCCGATCCGTGGACCTTCGTCGTCAAAGTCATCGGCACGGAAGGTTCGACCCGATTCAGCTATCGAGACTGGGTTGAAAACCAACCGGGTGTGGTACACAGCCACACTTACTCCGCCTACGAAGAACACATCCGGGAGGAGGTTCGATATTTCATCGAAGCATGCATCGGCAACGGCGCTGCGCCCCTCTCGACCATCGACGACGCCATCGTCTGCCAACGAATTATCGAGGCGTGCGAAAAATCGGTCGCCGAGGGCTGCGAGATCACACTCTGATCGCGATGAACCTCTTCTACCCGAAATTTAAAGCGGGCACGATCGGCTACATGATCAGCTGTGGTGTGATCGGTGCATTGATCGCCGGCGCTTACGGCATCGTTCACGATCAGATCACCTACACGCTGTCGAACGAGTATTTTACCGAGTTCAAATTTCTCCAATTCAAGGACGCGGATCCACGAAGCAATTTCGAAATGGATTCACCGCTCGGCCGGCGCCTCTTCGTCGGGCTTATCGGTTTTCTCGCCACCTGGTGGGTCGGCCTTTTTACCGGTTGGTTTCTCGCTCGCGCCAGTATTCGTCCCGACGCAAGTCATCCCAGAGTGCCCGAGTTGATGCATTACTTCGCCCTCGTGCTGTTCAGTGCCTTCGCCTTCGGTATCGCCGGGTTCCTGTGGGGAACGTGGCGCCCCGGATTCGACGGACAATTTTCCGACGCCTTCGCCCGCGTCGGTCACATCCACAATTTCGGCTACCTCGGCGCACTTGTTGGCTTGATCACTGCGCTGATTCTGGTCCGGCGCTGTCGGCGACAAGCGATCCAAGCCACCGAGGATACGATTGCCAAAACCTCACCGAAGCATCACAATTTATGAGGCGGATACCGGTCTAACCCCCATCCCCGTCGCGGTCTCCAGCCATTGCTATACCCGCCGATGAGCGAATCCTCTTCTAAAAAGCCTTTTGTCCTCGTCGCCGAAGACGTCCGCTCGATTGCCTTGACGATGTCGGCGGCGCTGGAGTCTATCGGGATCGAGGTCGCGCTAGCCGGCGATGGTGAAGAGTGCCTGGAAAAAATTAGCGAACGACTGCCCGATTTACTGTTGCTCGACCTGATGATGCCAAAGATGCATGGCATCGACGTGCTCAAGGAGTTGCGTAAACATAAGGACAAGTGTACTCGCGAACTCCCCGTCGTCGTTTGCACCACCAAGCAATTTACCACCGAGATCCGACGGATGGAGGAACTGGGAGTGCTCGGCACCGTGATTAAACCCTTCGACCGCTCCCATTTGATCGCCACCGTTCGTGATTACCTGAAGGGCCTGCCCAACTGCCCGCAAGCCGATGAGCCATCCGATAGTTCAGAAACCAGCACCACGGAGCCGAGCGAGACTGCCATAGCCGTGGCACCGCACCTTGCCAAAACCGAGCCACCCCGACTGGCCTTTCGACTATGGGGCACTCGAGGATCGATTCCCGTCTCGGGAGCACCCTATATCCGCCACGGTGGCAACACCTCTTGTGTGTCAGTCGACCTCGGCGAAAATATTATCATCCTCGATGCCGGCAGTGGCATCCGCGACCTCGGCAACACCCTGACGGCTGCGCGCGATAGTGTGCACATCCATCTGTTCATCAGCCACACCCATTGGGACCACATTCAGGGCTTTCCTTTTTTCGCTCCAGCCTACATCCCCGGGCGCCAAATCACCGTTTACGGCGAACGCGGTTTTGGCAAGAATCTCGAATCGGTTTTGCTCGGCCAACTCGACAGCGACTACTTTCCGGTGCAGTTCGAGGATATGAACGCCGACATCAAATTTGAGTACATGAGCGAAGAACCTGTTGCCGTCGGAGATGCTATAGTCACTCGCGAGTACGTTAATCACCCAGGTGCTACCGTAGGCTACAAAATCGCCGTCAACGGAAAATCCGTCGTCTACATTCCCGACAACGAGTTCCTTCAGGGCTACCTCGGGGAACCCGATGCCCTGACTAGAGACTCTGCGGAGATTGTTCCGCACCAGAAGACGATCGATTTCGCCAGCGGTGCTGACATCCTGATTCACGAAGCCCAGTACCTAAACGAGGAGTATCCCGCAAAAATAGGCTGGGGACATTCCCGCCTTTCGAACGCCTGTCTGTTCGCCAAGATCGCCGCCCCAGGACGCTGGCTGATTACTCACCACGATCCTATGCACAGCGACGACTTTCTCGACACAAAGGAAAGGCTGACCCGCAACATCCTCCGCTCGATAGGTTGCGAAATTCGCATCGACCACGGATACGACGGTAGGATACTGCAGTTGTGATCGGTTAATTATCCCACGTATTTACGGGTAGTCTTCACCGTTCATGCTGCGCGCGACCGATTCCAGCCAGGGCATCAGTGCACTTTTCATTGCCTCCACCCGCTCAGCCTGTCCTGCTTCCTTGGCGAGATCTTTGGCTTCCATCTGATCGCTGGCGATGTCGTAGAGCTCCCAGACAACCTTGTCGTTCTCATCTTCGATGCGATGTAATTTCCAATCGCCATCGCGCCACGCCGAGTGTCCCACAAATGAATCGAGCGGATACTGCTTTTTGATCTTCGCCGCATCGAGTCGCAGCAATTCCGGCTCATCCGGTTCGTGGCCCTCCGCCTGCGCAGTCAGCAGGTCGGTCATCATTTGATCGCTGTTCATGCCGGTGCCGCCACGTCCGACAATATCCCAAAAGCCCATCGGCTTTTCGCGCTTATCCACATCCCCTTCAATCGTCGGCAACAAACTGATACCGTCGAGAACTGCCTCATCGTCAGCAGCAACTCCAGCGACATCGAGCAGCGTCGGATAGATGTCGACCGTGTTGGCCATCATCGGCGTCACGCGCGGAGCGTGAATTTTCGCCGGCCACTCAAGAATCGCCGGCACGCGCAGTCCGCCTTCGTAAACACTGCCCTTTTTCATTCGCCCACCACTCGACTCTTCCTTGAGACCACCATTGTCGCTGGTGTACCAGAGAATCGTGTTTTCGCGAATACCCAGCTCGGCAATCGTTCGGCGGAGTTTACCAAAGGCCCTGTCCATGCCCGTGATCTCACCGAAAAACTCCTGGTCTTTTTTCGCTTGGTCGGCATACAGCGCCTTGTCCTCGTCTGCCGCACGATGTGGTCCGTGCGGTGAGCCGAACCACACCACCGCAAGAAAGGGTTTCTTCGCCTGGCTCTGCTTTTGAATGAACTCGATCGCCGCGTCGACCGCCAAAAACGAGCTCTCTCCCTTTAACTGAACCGCCGTGCCCTCGCGGCTCAGGATCGCGTCGTTGTCGTAAAAATTCTCTGCTGACAACCATTCGTCAAAACCCTGAGCGCCCGGATTCACCGGGCTGCCTTTGCGCACTGAACCCAGGTGCCATTTGCCAAAATGGCCAGTCGCGTATCCCGCCGCGCCGAGTATTTCAGCGATCGTCACTTCCTGCGGGCGCATCGAATCGCCCCACTTAAAAACGGTTGCGCGGTTCGGATGACGGCCCGTCAACACGCTCGCCCGGGTCGGTGAGCAAACCGGCGCCGCTGAATAAAAATGATCGAAGCGCAGCGCCTCGGCCGCCATCGCGTCGAAATGCGGCGTCTTCACGACCGGATGACCGTTGTAACCCATGTCACCCCAGCCTTGGTCGTCAGCCATGACCAGAACGATATTCGGCTGATCGGCCATTACCGCGAGCGGGGCCATCGTTATCGTCAGAGCTAACACGGCAGCGAGAAAACTTTTCATATCCTAGAGCTTGCGGCTTTCCGTCGCTGTGTCGAATCGAAACCGCCGCATTGGCGCATTTACGGTTGTGTCAGGCGGAGAAGTCGGGTTCTACTTTGGTGAACGAAATTCCAGCTACTTCTCGATGATTCCTTTCCGCCTGCCTGCACTCACTCGCCCCTTGCCCACATCGATTGCTGCTGCAATCGCACTACTTTGCACGACCACACTGCACGCTGAGGGCGATCAGGTGCTGGTCGAAGCCGAGTCGTTCAGCGAACATGGAGGATGGAAGCTCGACACGCAATTTATCGACATCATGGGCTCGCCGTATCTGCTGGCTCACGGTCTTGGCAAAGCGGTCGCCGATGCCACTACCGAGGTGAAATTTCCCAAAGCCGGCGACTATCGCCTGTGGGTACGCACTAAGGACTGGGTAGCCAACTGGGACGCTGAGGGTGCACCGGGTCGCTTCCAGATCGTGATCGATGGAAAGCCGGTGTCGACCGAGTTCGGAGCCGAAGGTGCACAGTGGCATTGGCAGGATGGCGGCACAGTCAGTGTTGGCGAATCGGCGACGCTCGCGCTGCACGACCTGACGGGATTCGACGGTCGTTGCGATGCGTTGCTTTTCTCCAGCGACCCGAATTTCAAACCCGACAACAGCAGCGACGTCTTGCCCACCTGGCGGCGCGAAATGCTCGGCCTGCAGGCTGAGCCGATCGTCGAGGGGCCTTACGACATCGTCTTTGTCGGCGGAGGTTATGCCGGGGCATGCGGCGCGGTCTCAGCAGCGCGCATGGGCACCAAGGTGGCACTCATTCAGAATCGCGGCGTACTGGGTGGCAATGGCTCGTCCGAAGTTCGCGTCTGGGCGCAGGGCAACACCCCGCCCGGCCTTTATCCCGTCGGCGATATCGTTCGCGAGTTCGAAGACGACGCCAAGGCCTCGCCCGGTACTTACGAAGAGTTCGAGGATGAGAAAAAGCAACGCATCGCCAGTGCCGAGAAAAATCTCGATCTGTTCTTTCATCACCACGCCTTCGACGTGACCATGAGCAACGACGGCAAGACGATCGATTCCGTTCTCGCCTTCGATACCAGGACAGGCGCAGTGAAGCGCTTCAAGGCGCGCTTTTTCTGCGACTCCACCGGCCATGGCACCATCGGCAAAATGGCCGGCGCTGACTTGCAGGCGATCGATAACGGACGCATGGGCATGAGCAACATGTGGGCCTGGGAAAACACCGACAGCTCTCAAGCTTTTCCAACCGTCCCCTGGGCTCTCAATCTGGAAGAGGGCGATTTTCCCTACCCGCGAAAGTTCCATGCCGAGTGGTTTTGGGAAAGCGGTTTTGATAAAGATCCACTCAACGACCTGGAGAAAATTCGAGACTGGAACCTGCGCGCCGGCTTCGGTGCCTGGAACGCGATCAAAAACAAAAACGCCTACGCCCGTTCTGACGAGAGCGGCAACGACCACGCCAACGCGCAGCTGACATGGATGGCTTACATCGGTGGACCGCGCGAGACGCTGCAGTTGCTCGGCGATGTCATCCTCTCGGAAGCCGATGTGGTCGAAAAAAAGCCTTACGACGACGGTTGCGTGCTGACCACTTGGTCGGTCGACCTGCACTACCCGAAGGAGCAGTACACCAAGAAATTTCCCGACAACCCGTTTATCTCGGTCGCCGTTCACGGTAAAGGCGTTGATCGCAAAAAGGGCTATCCGGTGCCCTACCGCTGCTTCTATTCCCGCAACATTGACAACCTGTTCATGGCCGGTCGCAACATCAGCGTGACCCACGAAGCGCTCGGCACCATCCGCGTCATGAAAACCTGCGGCATGATGGGTGTCGTGGTTGGCAAGGCGGCAGCGATCGCCACCGAACACAAGACCAGCCCGCGCGAAGTTTATTATCAACACCTCGACGAACTGATCGAGCTGTTGATCCTGCCCGGCCACATGCGCCGCGACGCATTGGGCAAAGATTTTTACAGCGATCCTGATCTGCCCAAGCTCGAACAACCGGAAATGGGCTACGTACCACGCGGCAGCCTAACCGGCATCGTGATTGATGATCGCGAAGCCAAGTTCACCGGCAATTGGACCGAAGGCGCCGGTCTGAAAATGTTCGTCGAGGACGGTTACCACTACGCAAGTCCCGGAGACGTCGAGGCCCGTTACGCCATTAAGGTTCCCAAGGACGGCAACTACGAAGTGCGAGTGTCGCATCAACCACACGCTAATCGTTCGACCAAAACACCGATCACGGTGATCAGTGCCGATGGAGAAAAGACCGTGACGGTCAATCAACGCGTCGCTCCGCCTCTTGCCAAAGGATTCTACACACTGGGCGTTCACCGCTTTGAAAAAGGCAATTCAGGAGCCGTAGTGATCTCCGGCAAGGGGGCCGATGGAAATGTCCATGCCGACGCAGTTCAGGTCGTCGAGCAGAAGTGAGCGCAATTTGACCATCGATCACGGCATTCCGCGGCGACAGGGAAAGACCGCGATTCCGGTAGAATTTCGAAACAAAACTCTTGCCATTATGTTATAATTATCATAATTTTGATATTAACTGGGCCGAACACCATCTCTCGATTTGAAACCTCACCGTCTTAAGAGCCTCCCCAGCCTGAAAGTTTCTGTCCCGGGAACTCCTCCGGTGCTGGCGTATCCCAGCGACAGTGGCAGAGGTGTGTCAGATCGGGATTTATTGGCAACACTTCAGGAAACGAATGCGCGCCAGCAGCAAATCATCGATCAACTGAGCGAGATTGTTGGCGGATTTGACGGCAGTGGGCACGACGGCCTCACCGAAGGAGTGCCAACGATCGACAATGGTGAAGACGTCATCGTGGCGACGTTTCGCCACGTGGTGAACTCTCTCGCCCGCAAATACGAACGCCTGCAAGTCGCTCACGAAGAGGCCCGCCAGGCAGCTATTTCGAAAGGCGAATTCCTGGCCAACATGAGCCATGAAATTCGCACCCCGATGAACGGCATCATCGGCATGGTCAATCTGGTCCTCGATACGTCGCTCAATCAGGAACAGCGTGACTATGTCGAGACGATCAAATCGTCGACCAGTTCGCTGCTGACGATTCTAAATGACGTTCTCGATCACTCAAAGCTCAGTTCAAACAGCATCCAACTGGAGCCAACCGAATTTCGTCCTGCAAAGCTCGCCGAAGAGGTGCTGCTCACCTTTGCCCCCAATGCGAATGACAAAGGCGTCGGACTGAAATACTCGGTCACCGAGAACGTTCCCGAAGTCTCATTCGCAGATGCCGATCGCATTCGTCAGGTGCTGGGGAATCTGGTTGGCAATGCGATCAAATTTACCGAACGCGGTGAGGTCGAAGTCGATCTCGCTGTCGTCGACACCACGGATGACGGTGTCCTGTTACGCTTCAAGGTCACCGACGATGGTATTGGTATTTCTCCGGAACAGCAGAAGCAACTTTTTCAACCGTTCACCCAAGCCGACGCATCGATCACCCGTCGTTTCGGAGGCACCGGTCTGGGGCTTTCAATTTCCAAAACACTGGTCGAGCTCATGGGAGGCAGGATCTGGATCGAGAGCAACGAGGGTATCGGATCAACCATTCGCTTCACGATTCCCGTTCGCCATCCAACGCCAGCTGTTGACGCCGAACCCCAACAGCGCCGAAAAACTCAAGAGGCTGGCCGTTCACCCTTTGAAAAGATGACCGCCGCCGACCGAGTGGACGGTATTGGTCAACGAATCGTGCTTCTCGTTGAAGACAATCTGGTCAATCAGAAGGTCGCCCGCCTGACACTGGAACGGCTCGGCTACCGCGTCGATCTGGCATCGGACGGTTTCCAGGCGATCGAATCAGCGCAGAAAGAAGCTTACGACATTATTTGCATGGACCTTTCCATGCCGGGGATGGACGGCATCGAAGCCACGCTGCGCATTCGCGAACTCAATGTTCCTTCGGCCAAGGCGAAAATCATTGCTATGACCGGTCACGCATTCGTTGAAGACCGAAATCGATGCCTCGACGCCGGCATGGACCACTTTATTTCCAAGCCCTTTGACTTGTTCGAGCTGAAGCAAACGCTCGACGAAGTCGTCAGTCCCAAAGCGGTAAAAGAAGCCGGCAACTCGGTCGGCGCCCTGTCCACAAGGCTGACGGCGTAGTCCAGTCGGTATCGGAATTGCCCTTTATCCTACAAGAACGGGCCACGCGTCAGCGCAATTCTGCGATTGACCCGCCACGGTGGATGTGGAACAAAAGCTCAGTCGTTGAGCTTAACGACATCTGATCGCCCCATGCTCCTCTGGTCGATTCACTGATTCCGATAAGTCCGTTCTCCCATGTCGTCTGCATTCATCTCCCGATCACTCCACCCATTTCGAAACGGAGTGCTGAAAGGCGCTTGCCCGCTACTTCTCGCATCGCTGTTACTGCCTTCCGCGCTCCTTGCACAAGACACTGCGGAAGTTTTCGATCCGAGCAAAGTCGAGCCGCAGAAAGTCGCTCTCGAGTTGTTCCAAGTTCCCGAAGGCCTCGAAGTCACCCGCTGGGCCGTATCACCACAGCTGTTCAATCCGACCAACATCGACATCGACCACGCTGGCCGCATCTGGGTCGCCGAGGGCGTGCGTTACCGCAAACACTTCGACCGCCAACCCGATGGCGACCGCATCGTGGTGCTGCAGGACACTGATGGCGATGGACAGGCGGACAGCTCGCACACCTTCGTCCAGGACCCCGAACTGATCGCGCCACTCGGCGTCGCCGTTTTTGACAACAAGGTCGTCGTTTCGCAGCCGCCAAATTTGCTCGTCTATACCGATGTCGACCGCGATCTAAAATTCGATCCAGCCACGGACACGCGCGAAGTCCTGCTGACCGGATTTTCCGGCATCAATCACGATCACTCGTTGCACTCGGTTACCGCCGGCCCGGACGGTAAATGGTATTTCAACTCCGGCAATACCGGCGGTATGTTTACCGACAAGTCGGGAAAAACCTTCATCAGCTACGGCAATTACCGCCCTCAAGCTATCGGCCCCTTCGAGTTTCCCCACGACGGTGCCGCCTACGCCGGCCAGGCCAGTGACGACGGACACGTCTACGTCGGCGGCTTTACCGTGCGCATGAATCCCGACGGCACGAAGTCGGAGATCATCGGTTTCAACTACCGCAACAGCTACGAACAATCGGTAAACTCGTTCGGCGATGTCTTTCAAAATGACAACGACGACCCGCCTGCTTGCCGCGTCAGTTGGGTGATGGAATACGCCAACTTCGGCTTCTGTTCCAACGACGGCCAACGCTCCTGGCAAGCCGATCGCCGCCCCAATCAGGACACCCAGACCGCCGAGTGGCGACAAGAAGATCCCGGCAGCGCGCCCGCCGGCGACGTTTACGGCGGCGGCTCGCCAACCGGTAACGTATTCTACGAAAATGGCGCCCTCGGCGATGATTGGATCGGCACCTTTCTGGCCTGCGAACCCGGCCGCAATACCGTGTTCTCTTATCAGCCAAAACTCGACGGCGCAGGCTTCAAGCTCGACCGCAGCAACTTCGCCACGTCGAATGCCGCCGGCAAGTTTGCCGGCTCCGACTACCTCGGTGGCAGCGACAGCGTCAATCAGGACGCCGCGACCCAGTTCCGCCCGAGCGACGTCGCTATCGGTCCAGACGGTGCACTCTACGTTTCTGACTGGTTTGACGGTCGCGTCGGCGGCCACCAGGACCTTGACGACAGTTGCTCCGGGGCCATCTATCGGATCGCTCCGAAAGGCTTCAAACCGGTGGTTGCCAACATCGACCTCGCCACTACCGCCGGACAGATCAGCGCTTTGAAAAGTCCCGCTCCCAATGTTCGTTCGCTTGGCTTCAACGCTCTCGCTGCGCAAGGTGAGTCGGTCATCGCGGACGTCAAAGCCGTGCTCGACGAGTCAAATCCCTTCGTCGCCGCTCGCGCCATTTGGCTGCTCGCTCATCTCGGCGACGCAGGCCAGAAAGCCGTTCAGGAAGTCATCGGCTCCGATGACGAGCAGCAACGCATCACCGCTTACCGCGCCCTGCGCCGCGTCAACGGCTTCGACAAGTTGCTCGCCGGCCAACTCGCTATCGATCCCTCCGCAGCCGTGCGCCGCGAAGTCGCCCTCAGCCTGCGCGATGTCGATGCCGCCGTCGCCGCGCCTCTGCTGACCGTGATCGCCCGAGGCTACGACGGTCGCGACCGCTCCTACCTCGAAGCCTTCGGTACAGGTGCGACCAAGAAGGAGATCGATGTCTACAACGCCACCAAAGCGCAACTCGGCGACGACGACGCGCTAAAGTGGAGCGACGCATTCGCCCGTATCGCCTGGCGCTTGCACCCCGAGTCAGCGGTCGCCGATTTCAAAAAACGCGCGCTCTCCAACAAACTCGACGACACGCAACGCAAGCTCGCCACCGACAGCATCGCATTCGTTTTCAACAAGGGCGCCTCCGACGCAATGCTCGATATTGCCGCGGTCGACAGCCCCAACAAATCCAACGCCATCTGGTGGCTGCTGAATCGTTCCAGCAACGACTGGCAAGAATTCAACTTGATGCCCGAACTCACCAAGCGCGGCATTTACGATCCGGCTAAGATCGTCGTTCAGGAGGTGGTGACCCCCGATCCCGAAGCCAGTCCGAAAACCTTGCCCGTAATCTCTGAAATCCTCGCGCTCAAAGGCGACGCCGAACGCGGCAAGACCACGGTCCAACGCTGCATCATGTGTCACAGCATCGGTGGCATCGGCGTCGAATTTGGCCCGACTTTAAACGGTTGGGGAAAAACTCAGACGCGCGAAGTCATTGCCAATTCCATCGTCAACCCCAGCACCGACATCTCTCACGGCTACGACGGCACCGAACTGAAAACCAAGGACGGCAAAACCGTCAACGGACTGCTCATCAAAGACGGCAACCCGCTGATCATTACCAGCATGGGTGGCCTGACCCAGATCATTCCCGCTGGCAAAGTCGAAAAGAAGTGGAAAATGAAACGCTCGTTGATGCTCTCCGGTGACCAATTAGGCCTTACCGCTCAAGACGTCGCCGACCTCGTCGAATACCTCAAAGCCAACTGATTCTTATTGGCATCGTAAATTCCTGATCGTCTATCGCGTATCTCATAGCGAGAATCGAAGATCGCCCTCCCTATGTCCCTGCGTCTCGAAATGCTGCAGGTCGCTCGACTCGCCCCAGGCGTGCTCGGCGACGAAGCCTGCGGATTGATTGAAGCCTTCGTTCGTTCCACGCAAAATCACGACGGCGGCTTCAGTGACCGGGATGCCACCAGCGACCTCTATTACACCAGCTTCGCTATCGATGCCTTGACCGCCCTGCAGGCGGAAATTCCACAAACCAGTCTCGGAAATTACCTCACCAGTAAGGCCGAAGAACTCGACGCACTCGACTTTGTTCACCGCTGTTGCCTGATGCGCTCGCTGTCGGCACTCGATGAAAAGCCAAGCTCCGACCTCATCGATGTCGGACTCGCCGCCATCGAAAATTTTCGCACTCCCGACGGCGGCTACAACCAGACGCCCGACGCCGCGACCGGCTCCGCCTACGCCTGTTTTCTCGCCTACGGAGCCTGGACCGATCATGCCCGCCAAGCAGGTCTTCCCAATCCCGAAGGCATCGCCGCTTGCCTCAATTCGCTGGTCGACAAAGAAGACGGAGGCTGGGCCAATGACACCGTCTTCCCGGTGACCAACGTGCCCGCCACTGCCGCAGCAGTCTCCCTGTCGCGAAATCTGCGCCAACCGATTCCCGAATCGACCACGAATTTTCTGCTCAGCGCCTTCCATCCACCGAGCGGCGGCTTCCTACCCTTCCCCGGCGCCCCCCTGCCCGACTTGCTATCTACCGCCGTCGCCCTGCACGCGCTCGACGGCCTGCAGGCAGATTTTTCCAGAATCACTGAGCCCTGCCTCGACTTCATCGACAGCCTCTGGACCGCTGACGGAGGCTTTCACGGCACCTGGGACGATGACGAACTCGACCTCGAATACACCTACTACGGATTGCTCGCACTCGGCCATCTCGCCTTGTAGGCCTTTTGCTCATGGATCCGAAACCGGTTCACAACATGCTCGACAACGCGCGCGACCGCTTACTCGCCGAACGCGCGCCCGCTGGTCACTGGGAAGGAAAACTTTCCACCTCCGCCCTGTCGACCGCAACCGCCGTGCTCGCCCTGCACGTCGTCGACCCCGAAGGCAACGCTGAATTGATCGAAGGCGGCCTGCACTGGCTGGTGAAACACCAAAACAAAGACGGCGGATGGGGCGACACAACCCTGTCGTTCTCAAATATCTCCACCACCCTGCTCTGCCGAGCCGCGCTCAAACGATGGCGTAAGGCGGTCAAATCCGGTGCCAGCCCCAAATCGACCGATCACCAAAAACTTCTCACGCGCTGCAACAAACGCCTCAACCGATCCGGCTCCTGGGTCCGTCAGAATGTCGGTGGCGCCGATCACGAATCGGTCGTCGAAACTGTAAAAGCCCGCTACGGCAAAGACCGCACCTTTTCGGTTCCCATCCTTATGGCCTGCGCCCTCGGTGGCCTGCTCGACGACAACGAAACCGACGCCTGGAAACGCGTCCTTCCCCTACCGTTCGAACTAGCAGCTCTACCGCAAAAATGGTTTGCCGCCCTGAAGATGCCCGTCGTCAGCTACGCGCTACCCGCCCTGATCGCCATCGGCTACGCAAGGTTTTACCACGCCCCACCAATCAAGCCACTCGCCGCCCTGCGTCGGCGCGCTTGGAAAAAAGCCTCGCCACTGCTGCAACGCATCCAGCCCGAAAACGGCGGATACCTCGAAGCTGCCCCCCTAACCAGCTTCGTAACAATGGCTTTGGCGAGTACTGACCAACGCGACCACCCAGTAGTCCGCAAAGGCGTAAAATTCCTCACCGACTCCGTCCGTGACGACGGCTCGTGGCCGATCGATACCAATCTCGCCACATGGACCACAACGCTCGCCGTCAAAGCTCTGTTGCCGAAGGACCGCGATCGCAGCTTCGATCGCGCCGCTGATGTTCGGCGTTGGCTGCTCGACCAGCAATACCGAACCGTTCATCCCTTCACCGCAGCCGAACCCGGCGGCTGGGCCTGGACCGACCTCCCGGGAGGCGTACCCGATGCCGATGACACGCCCGGCGCGCTACTCGCTTTGCGCCAACTGAGCGACGCCGATTCCTTCGACGAATGCCGCGACGCAGCAGCACGCGGTTTGCAGTGGCTGAGTGATTTGCAAAACGCCGACGGAGGTATCCCCACGTTTTGTCGCGGCTGGGGAACCCTGCCATTTGATCGATCCAGCCCCGACCTTAGCGCCCACGTCATCCGCGCCTGCCACGCATGGGTCGAAGACATGCCGCCACTGGTCCGCGCCCGCACTCGATGGATGGAGCATCGCGCCCAGCATTTCCTCAAGCGCACGCAGGAAAAAAACGGGGCGTGGCTACCTCTCTGGTTTGGCAACCAACACTGCAAACACGAGGCCAATCGCACCTACGGAACCGCCTGTGTCGTCCTCGCGCTCGCCGACAACGACCCGCATAATCTGTTGCCCAAAGCTATCGACTGGCTGCTGCGTTCTCAAAACGAAGACGGCGGATGGGGCGGAGGAAAGGACAGCCCCTCAAGTATCGAAGAAACTGCTCTCGCCCTCGATGCCCTCGCCACCGCTGGCCTGACCCGTCCCCAAGCCGAACACGAAATAAACCAAACTGCGCTCGATCGAGGCGTCTCATGGCTGGCGAAAGCTACCGGCGAAGGCAACACCTTCGACGTCACACCGATCGGCTTCTACTTCGCAAAACTCTGGTATCACGAGCGCCTCTACCCACTAGTCTGGACGGTAACCGCCCTCGAGTCGGTAATCGCGTTCACAACTCGGTCGAATCATCGCGACCTTTGAGCTGGATCAGCTTTTTTTTGATAATCTCCAGTTCGACGGTCAGTTGATGAGCGGCTTTGATCACGTCCGACTGCGTCGCCTCGTCGCCGAGGTTTGCCACGGCAGGATGAACGTTCATCATCTGCAGTGAGATCTGCAGGCAGGCAGCTTCAATTTGAGCGATTGCTTGTGTGGAGTCCATGGTCAGTTTCGAAGGATCAAAAAGGTTTAGTCGGCTCCGATCGGCTGCGTTCTCCGGAATCCAGTTCTGCGCCAACCTCGATCATGGCAGCCGCCATCGCCAGCCAATCTTCACCCGTCGTTTGCCATCCTCCGCTGATCCGGATCACCCGCCCCATCGCCTCGTGGTCGAGCCCCATCGCCGCCATCACGTTCGACGGGTTGCCCTTGCCCGCACTGCACGCCGATCCGGTTGAGACACAGAACCCGCGCCGGCTCAGTCGCGTCAACCACTTTACATTGTTGTGCCTTGGCACCACGACCATACTCGTGTTCCAAAGCCGGTCGGCACCGCCACCCACAACCGCACTACCACCGATCGCCGCCAAGACTTCAGCTTCGAACGCGTTCCGCTCGGCAGCCTTCCGCCGACTCCCGCTAGCCTTTAAAAATTCGTCATGTTCACGAAGCGCAGCCAGCATCGCGGCGATCCCCGACAGATTCTCCGTGCCTGCTCGATGTCGATTTTCCTGCGGACCACCTACCGCCATTCTCAACGAAGCCGCCACTGATTCGTTGGCCGGCAAAAGCAAAAATCCGACGCCTTTTGGGCCGCCAAATTTGTGCGCACAGCCACTGACGAAATCGCAGTCGGCAAGTCCTTCGGCCGGCATTTTTCCGATCCATTGAGCTGCGTCACAATGAAACAACACGCCCGCCCCACGACACTTCACTGCAACCTCGCGCCAAGGCTGCAGAGCCCCCGTCTCGTTGTTAGCCGCCATTACCGAAACCAGAGAGACACCTCCGCTCTGGATCGATTCCGCGTCAACGGCACCAGTATCGGCATTGACCGGGATTTCGGTCACTACGTCGAAGAAATTCCGCGCTGCGTCGTCGACAGACGGATGTTCAATCGCTGAAACCGCCACCCGTTTTCGCCCCTCATCTCCAGCGGAAACCATACGCATCACCGCATTGTTCGCCTCGGTCGCACCGGAAGTGAACACCACTCGACGAGGCTCGTCGCAGCCAAGCCGATCGGCGAGTTCTTCGCGCAAGTCATCAAGCAAGCGCTTCGCCGCTCCCGCCTCGCGATACAGGCTCGACGGATTGTGCCAATGCTCAGTTTCGACTTTCAGCCAGGCATCGCGTGCCGCATCCGACATCGCAGTCGTGGCATTGTGATCGAAATACGTCGACATCGGCAAACCTTCTAGCACCAAACAGTCGCTCAATCCTGGTCGGGCTTTTCGACGCCACCCAACTTGCGAATTTCCAAATCGTCAAAATAGATCGGCAGCTCCGCGTACGGAGTGCCTGTGATCGATGCCTTACCTTTGAACTCTGTTTCAGCAACGAAAATGTGATCGATCTGGCCGTCCCTCGGACGATCCTCACTCTCCGACCACGCCCGTCCGGTAACCGTCCAACTGTTGTTGTTTTCGACCACCGACAACTCAACAAAATACCAGATGCCCGAGGTCCAATCGAAGGGCACCGACTGAATCACCACCTGGTCGCGCACCAGTTCCAATTGTTTCGCTGCCGGAGCGACGCGCAATCGAAAGCCTTTCATCCCGTGCAATCCCACGCCGAAGCGTGGATAGCTGCGTCCACGCTTCTCCGCCATGGCGCGAACCTTCACCGAACCGCTGCCTTCGATCGACGAACCGAACTGGATCGATGCCTCGACCATTTGCGACGGCAACAATTTCAGCGCCTGCCCCGCGTCATCCCCCTCGTTGGCCATGATTTCAAAATCACCATCGAGCACAAAATAGTTTCCTGGCACCCGGCCCGGTTTCGGTTCCTCGAAGTCGTTGGCGTAGATGAGATTCGGATCTTTGGGAACCTCGACCTGTGCTCCTTCGTCCTTCTGCCCAAACATGATATTCATGAAAGCCGACGACAAAAACGCTACCAAAATCGCCGACACTCCCAAGAACAACTCGGGAACAATCACAGGCGTCAGACCGCGAGATGAACGATACCTCTTCATATTTTAAAAAACTCTACCGCGGAGCATAGATTCCCCACCACCACATTGCAATCCCGCCCCGAGTCAGGCGATTGAGCCCAAACACAATACTCCACGGTGCAGTTGCACGCCATTTGCTCACTCACTGCGGATCGCGTCCATCAACGGTCCGCGAAGTACCAGCTTTGCCGCCAGCACGCAAAACACCAGTCCACCGATCAAGATCGCACCATTGACCCCTGCCAGCAAAGTCAGCGGCAAGCCCGAATCGTCTCCCCGCGCCAACAATTTCGGTGCAACTGCAACTGCAGCAGCGGCGACGCCGAGCAATACACCGAACACATGCAGGAACCAATGCTCGGCGAGCACCATTCGACCCAGTCGTTTGCGGGTGAATCCAAATGCCTGCATCAAGCCCAACTGTCCTCGCCGCTCGAGCACGTTGCGCCCGACCACGACCGCCAGTCCGACCGTGCCGAGTAAAATGCCCAAGCCTCCAAGCGTTGAGAAAATGCTCAAGTAGGTGTTCTGTACCGCATTGAACTCGTTGAGTTTATCAGCGGCCGATCCGACGGACAAGCCGCGATCTTCGAGCATTCGAGTCATCAGCGTTGCTACGGCATCGGTCTTTTCGCGCGGCTCGACGTCGACCAGAAAATAACGGTATCCGCCGGCATCAGGAAACTGCTCGATGAAGGCCGCTTCGGAAATGATCACACTGCCCTGCAACAACGAGCCGTTGAGCATGCCCACCAACTCGACTTCAAACTTTTCACCACTCGCCGTTTCATAAGCGATTCGGTCGCCGACCTTGAGCCCACCCAGCGCATAGGTGGCCGTATTCAGATCGATGATTCCGGGAATAACGTTGGCGTCACCCGACGACGGTTCGAGCAAGCTCCAGGCAGACGCACCCTCGGCTTCGACCTTCTTCGACGAAGCGAATGAAAACGCTCCCCGCTCCGCGAGTGACTTCGCTGCCACACCCATTAGTCGGGGCTGCTGGGCGCGATTCAAATTCAGGCAACTGGCATCGTCGCCATCGCTGACGCGAAATGCGACCACGTCGATCTTGTCCGCCGGCATCGAGGTCAGGCCAAATTTTTCCCGTCCCTGCTCGCTGTTCAGATCTTCGTAGATCGGCAGGGTCGACTGCGCCGATAAAGCGAATCCCCCGGTGCCCGACGATCGCGATTCCGCCCCGGCGTGACCGTCGAGTCGAAACGAGTTCACGGCCGTGACCATGAACACACCGGCAGCCATCAGACCGATCACCGCGAGACTTCGACCCGTACGCCGCACCGCGTTCTGTCGACCGAGACTGCCCAGCGTCGGCAGTTTTTCTCGACCGCGCTCCAATTGTCGTAAGCCCAGCGCAGCCACACACAGACCTGCCATCGTTAACAAAAACCCAGCACCGAAAAACAAACCCTGCTCGGTCATCGAGCCCGGCGCTTTCGGCGCAAACAAACACCCTAACCCAGCCACCAAACTGAGCAGCCCCAACCAGACACTCCAGCACTTTTTCAGCGGCTTGGGCCCGCCAGTCTTCACGGTTCCGTCACCGCCCGAAATCAGCTCACTCGGCTTTACTTTCATCACTGCACGACTGGCGAACCAGACCACGCCCAGCGCCATCAACACCGTCGCCAGCCAGGCGATCAACAGGGTCTGCCAGCGGAAATCGTAGACAAATTCGATGCCTGACGCCGCCGCCTGCCAAGCGCCCGACATGCCACGCAGCGCCAGCTTGGTGTAGATCCATCCACCGAACAATCCGATCGCCGCACTGGTAATCGCCAACACCGCCGCTTCGAGCAGGAAGATTCGCCGCACCTTAGCCGGCGTCATCCCCATCGCTAACAACAGGCCGATCTGCGAACGGCGTTGCTCGATGCCGAACACGAACACCAGCCCGGTCAGAATCAGCGCCGCGATCATCAGGAAAAAACTCATCGCTGCAAACAAGCCGCCAAAATCAAACGACTTGCCGACCGCTGCCTCAGCTTCACCGGCGAGATCTCGCACCGCGACACCGAGTTCGCTCAACTCAACCTGACCGC
>JBBKXR010000162.1:0-7756 GCA_037969585.1 Verrucomicrobiales bacterium | reverse complement strand
GGCGGTGTCGGCCACGCCGAGTTCATGATCGGCGAGACCAAAATTTATCTCTCCGATGAATCGCCGTGTTGGCACGCTGAGGCGATGCCCGAAGGCAGCAAAGCATCCTGCCTTTTCTCGATCGCCACCGACAACTGCGACGAATCATTCAAACGCGCCGTCGACGCCGGTGGCAAAGCGCTGAACGAACCCGAAGATCAATTTTGGGGCAGTCGCTCAGCCATGATTCAGGACCCCTTCGGCTACCGCTGGTCCTTCGGTCAAGTCATCGAAGAAGTCTCGCCGGAGGAAATGGCTCGCCGCGCTAAAGAGCTGTACGGCGGGTAAGGTCGGATCTGTCTTGACCGAAAGTGAGTATCAGGGCCATCATCGATCCGATGATGGCCCTTTTTCGTTGCCGCTCGTTTTCGCAGGATAATTGGCGGGACTGGAAAGTAGGATGGGATTGCATCCCATAGGCGTCAGGGTACGACTCAATTGAACGGGCTGAAAGCCCGACAGCACAAAGCCCAGCCGTTCACGGCTGGGTATCTTCGGCCTGGAATTCTGCGGCCTGAAAGGTCGCCAGCGAGTCCCGCCCCGCTCATAGGAGATCGATTACTACCGCCCCTTCAGGGCGGAGAACACAGGGCAAAGGGTCCCGGGCCTGAAGGCCCGGGCTTTGTGCTGGTGGGCCTTCAGCCCTCTAATTTGGCATTCTACCCTGACGCCTATGGGATTGCATCCCGTCCCCCTTGCGTTGGCGAAGTGAGCCTTTGACAAGCTTCACCGTGCCTCAACACCACCCGAACACCACCCGCAGTTCGAACCACTTGCGATGCTGAAAATCTCGCACGACGTTCGGGACGGCTTACAAAGCCATCCTACGGAATCTGTTCGTCGCCGTCGGATTCTGATCCGACAGTTTAGATCTGCTTGAACACCAGCGCTCAACCACCTCTCCGCCTTACCACCATGAAACACTTCCCAAATATCGCCGGCGGCCTGCTTGGCTTCATCTTCATCGCCGTTGGCATCATGGTGCTGCTCGGCCTCGCTCCCGAACAACCGGCACCGCCGGAAGGTTCGCCCGCCGCGCTGTTCATGGGTGCTTTCGTGCCCACTGGCTACCTCACCTTTGTCAAGGTGCTCGAAGTTCTCGGCGGCATTCTAGTCGCCATACCGCGCACGCGGAATTTCGGACTGCTGGTGCTCGGCCCGATCATTATCAACATCCTCGCCTTCCACGTATTCATCACCGGCGGTCAGGGTTTGCTCAGTCCTATGCTGATCGTGATTTGCCTGCTTGCAGCTTACCTGCTTTGGGCGGGACGCAAGGCCTTTGCCGGGTTGAAAAACTGAGCGGCACCCCGAAGCTGACAGCGATGACCCGCTTCCGCCTGCTTTCCTTTTCCATCGCGCTGCTTTCTGCGCTCGCCTTTCTCCTGACTTCCGCCCGCGCTGACGAGCGCGCCAATGTCATCGTTTACGGAGCGACACCCGGCGGATTCTGCGCCGCCATTGCCGCCGCCCGCGAAGGCGCATCGGTGATTCTGCTCGAACCGAGCGCTCACATTGGCGGCGTCAATACCGGCGGCCTCAGCTTCAGCGATTCCAACCAGACGGTGCGCAGCACGGTCATGGGTTTGTTCGACGAATGGCATCGCCGCATCGAAAAGGAATATCAGTCGCGCGGCGTTACCCTGGACTACGACGTCAGCATCAAGGACAACAGCAAGTGGACCTACGAGCCGAGCGTCGCGGCAAAGATCACCGAGCAGATGCTCACCGAAGCCGGCGTCAAAGTGCTGCCGCAGCACGTGCTGAAATCGGTGATAAAAGACGGCGCACGCATCATCCAATTGATTACCGACCAGGGGGCATTTGACGCGCGCGTATTCATCGATGCCACCTACGAAGGCGACCTGATGGCTGCCGCCGGAGTCAGCTGGACCATCGGTCGCGAGTCGCGCGAGGCCTTCGGCGAATCGCTCGCCAGTCGGCAGTACCCTAAATCAAAATTGCCGATCTCCGGCTTCGATGACAACGGCAATCTGTTACCGCTGCTGACCGACGCAGACACCGGCGATGACGCGGTCGGCGACGACAAGGTCATGGTCTACAGCTTTCGCCTTTGCCTGACCAAAGACCCCTCCAACCGCGTCGACTTTCCCGCCCCGGCTAACTACGACCCGGCCCGCTTCGAGATTGTCCGCCGCTACTTCGGACAGGAAAAACGCCCGCACCAGCTATGGGACATTTACCCACTGCCGAATGGAAAATTCGATGCCAACAACGGCATCGGCAAGCAGTTCTCAATGGGACTGGTCGGTGGCTGCAACGGCTGGAGCGAAGCCGATCAGGCGGGGCGCGCCGGGATCTGGGAGGCGCACAAGCAGTACACCCTCGAGCTCTATCATTTCCTCACCAGCGACGCCGCCGTGCCCGAACACCTGCGCGAAGAGCTCGCCGCCTACGGCCTGTGTCGCGATGAGTTTGCTGACACCGACCACTGGTCACCGCAACTCTACGTCCGCGAAGGGCGGCGCATGCAGGGCCTGCACGTGATCACCCAGACCGACATCATCGATCAACCGGAAAAAGCCGACGCCATCGCCGTGTCGTCTTTTCCGATCGACTCGCACGACTGCCGACGCATCGCGCTGCCGCTTTCGGAAGGCGGTGGAGTCATCAACGAGGGCACCATCTTTCCGGTGCGCATGTCGGGTCGCAAACACGGCTACCCCTATCAGGTTCCGTACCGCAGTCTGCTGCCCCGCGCCGAACAATGCGACAACCTGCTGGTACCGGTCGCGCTGTCATCCAGCCACGTCGCGATATCTTCGATCCGCGTAGAACCGACCTGGATGATCCTCGGTCAGAGTGCCGGCGTCGCCGCCGCCCTCACCGTCGAAAAGGACACCAGCGTGCAGGATTTGCCCTACCCTGAACTGCGCGAACGCCTGCTCGCCAGCGGCCAAGTGCTCGACTTGCCAGTCCTTCCCGAACTTCCGCCGGAGCCGAAAAAAGTCGTCAGCATCGACCCCGCCAGCCTGCCCGGTATCGTCCTCGACGACGAGCATGCCGAACTGAAAGGCAAGTGGAGCCGCTCGAGCAATTTCAAACCGCACATCGGCAGCGGCTACGTTCACGACGAGAGCAGCGGCGACGGAAAATCGATCGCCGTTTTTACATTCACCGCACCGAAATCCGCTCGCTACCAGCTCGGCGTCGCCTACTCCGCCCACGAGACCCGGGCCACCCAGGTGCCCATCGTCATCGAGAGTGGCACACACAAAGCCGAGCTTCTCTTCGATCAAACTCAAGCCCTCCCCGAAGGCGAACATTTTCGGCCAGCCGGAACCGTCGCCCTTTCGGCCGACAGCGAAACCACCATCACCATCCGCAATCACGACACCGACGGCTTCGTTATCCTCGACGCGCTTCAGCTGATCGAGATCGAGGAATGAAAAATTCCTCTCAGCTCAGCCCAGCTCGCGAATTCTTTCGAGGTGTCGACCGCCCTCGAACTCGACGTTCAAAAAGGCGTCGACGATCGCCAGCGCTGTCTCCAGATCCATCATGCGCTCGCCCAGTGACAGCATATTGGCATCATTGTGACGCCGCGTCAGCTCGGCAGATTCCAGGTTCCAGCAAAGTCCGCAGCGAATGCCCTGCACACGATTGGCGGTCATTGCCTCGCCGTTACCGGAACCGCCGAGTACGATGCCCCGCTGAAAATCTCCCGCCGCCACCGCCATGGCGACCGGCCGGATGAAAGTCACGTAGGAAACCGCCTGCTCAGAGTCGGTGCCGAAGTCCTCAACCTCATGCCCGCCCAGTCGCAGGTGCTCGATGATTTTCTGCTTATAGAGAAACCCCGCGTGATCGGATCCAATAGCGATTTTCATGAACTTGGAAGGAGACTTTACTCAGTGTACGCTTGCCCAGCTTCGATGCCCAGACACGATATCAACAAAACGCTCATCTGCCGAAATTCCGGGTAAACTGTTAACGTTAACGTCGTCTCAACTGCCGCCATCGACGACTTACCGCCTCGAACCAAATCACCAGCCAAACCATGTCCGACACCCCGCCAGGCAATGCCGTTCCCACTCTGGAGAGTATCATCACCCAGATCTCCGCTGCGGTGGCAAGCCTCGATGCGGCACCCAGCTCACTCGAGATCCAGCATCTCTGCGACCGGCTCTATGCAGCGAGTCTATTAAAGGAAGAAGGTCGAGTGGTGCGTGCGCGCGTCGTCATCGCACCACCGGAAGCGTTTGCCGCTACCGAGGGACCGCCGCAGGGAATTCACGCCATTCGCTTCTCAGTGCCGCTGGCGCTGACGCCCTCCGAAATCAAACGACTCAGTCCTGCTGCCAGCTTTTACCATTCGGTGATTGCCGTCTGGCCCGACAAAGACCGCGGCTTTTCCATCTGGGGTATCCTCAACTCCGGTCCGCGCTGGATGAATCAAATCGCCGGAGGACGCAAGCCCGCCCGATCGAAGCTGCCGTTCCCGATGATTCATGTGCGCGATCCCGGCTGGCTGCTGTTCTATCAGGACTACACCATGCTCGCAGAGTGGCGCGGCCGCGAATTTCACTGCCCGCGCATGGACGTGTTCAGCTCCCAAATCATGAGCGATCGCTTCGCCGGATTGAGAAAGCGGCTGGTTCAGAACGCCGCGCAACATTCGCTACCGCCCACCCTGTCCGGCGATACCTATGAAGAACTGATCCATCGCGTCGCCATGCAGTTTCTCCGTCGCGTGGTAAATCTGGTGCGCACCAGCGGCCACGGCGGCTGCCTGGTGCTCGTGCCACCCCCCGAAAATGGCGCCCGCAGCACCGACCGTTGGATCGATTGCAAATACGCCGCCACTGCCGATGCTGCCGGTCTCAGAATCCGCCACATCATCGAAGCCATGCTCTGCCGGCTGGGTGAACTGTGCGCACACGGCACCGAGCTTGAGGATGCCTGGCAATGCTTCCTCACCAGTTCCGACGCCGAAATGGACGAACTCGAGGAGTCCTTGTTCGAACTCGCCCGTCTCTACTCCGACATGATGCAAGTCGACGGCGCGCTGGTTCTCGAGCACGGACTCGCCGTGGTCGGCTTCGGCGGAGAAATCCGCGTCGACCTGAATGTCCTGCACGTTGAGCAGGCCCACGACATTGACCGCACCACCGCCAGCCGATGGAACGTGTTCAATGACGGCACCCGGCACCGATCGTTGTATCGACTGTGCGCCGTCGATCCCGGAGTCGTCGGCTACGTCATTTCCCAGGACGGCCAGGTGCGCATGATCGCCAGCGTCGACGACACCGTTACCTTCTGGATGCATTCCTTCGTGTAGCTGCCGCCTTCCCCTTGTGCCGCGCCGCAGACTCCCGAACATGCGCCAGTAAATGCTCTGGTCTTCCCGCGCTCAATGCGGATGATTAGCATCAGAACTTTTTGCCCGATGAACACCGATCCAAAATCCAAGCTCTCCCGTCGCCGCTTTCTCACCAACTCCGCGCTGACCGCCGCCAGCGGCGCCCTTCTCCCGCATCAAGCACACGGCGTTGTCGAAGCCGTCGGCGAACTTGAGCTTTCCGGTGAGAACGAGCACTTCTTTTACAAGACCGCCCCGCTCGACGGCCCCTACATCGATCACCAACGCGGCAGCCGCGCCTTCGGATTTCGCGACGGCAAAGTGTTCGTCTCCGAAGACAACGCTGAGACCTGGTCGCCCGGCCTGGATTTTGCCGACAGCGAGAACATCATGTTCAGCTGCTTCCTGAAGAACGGCAACATCGTCTTTGCGACGATGAACAAGATTTTCCTCAGCACCGACAATCTTAAGACCTACAAAGAGCTGACCATCAAAGATCGCGACGGCAGCGATTACATCCCACACACCCCGGTCGACCCTGCCAAGCCCGGCTCGTACTTCTACTCACTGGACGGCATTCACACCCACGAAGTCGAAGGCAAAGAAATGCTCATCTGGGGAAATTATTGCAATGTCAGGCACGGCGCCGTGCCAGTGAACATTTTCTACTCCACCGACCAGGGCGAAACCATCAAGGTCGCCTACTCGTTCGGCCAGAACTCCGCTTTCCAGCAAGCGCTGCCCAAAGGCGCCGATCCCGACACCGAAGTCGCCGTGCTCGGTGCCGCCGATAACGAGGTCGTCTGCCGGCACATCCACTCGGTTACCTACAACCCGGCCGAGAATGCTTTCTACGCGTGCAGCGGCGACATCGATCGCGACAACGGCCACGGCAAAGAATGCCACTGGCTGCGCGGCCTCTACAACAAAGCCAACGACAGCTGGGACTGGAAAGTCATCGTCTCCGACGAAGCCTATTCGCGCTACAAATGTGGCGGCTTCAATTTTGTCGACGGTCAGATTTACTGGTGCGCCGATGCCAACGGCCCTCTGACTATCCGTCAAACCCACGACCGCGGCATCTTTCGCTGCGCCCCTGAAGACATCACCGACACGTCAAAGCACACCATGATCTTTCCCGCACTCTGGGAAGCCGCGGTGATGACCATTGAAGACGGCATCATCGTCCAGCCCGAGTACGGCAACGCCAACCCCTGCGACTGCGGCATCCTCTACTCCCCCGACCTCGGTAAGACCTGGGGCCAGTACGACCTGAAACAGTTCGGCGACCGCTCCGGTGTGCGCGTCAACAAACGCAACAGCGACGGCTGGTTCCGCATGTGCCTGCGCGCAAGATGGATGGATCGCGCCGAGGTGCTGTTTATCAAGCCGAAGGTTTGAGCGGTCGGCTTTTAGCTTTTAGCTTTTGGCTTTTGGCTGTTAGCTGTTGGCTGATCACGTGAGACAGGCGTCCCGCCTGTCCTCGTTGGACGAAAGTGTGATACTGGCGTCCCGCCAGTCCCCTTGGACGAGCCACCCATCGCAACGCGGACACTTTGCACGCTTCACGTCCCGTCACGTCGCGTGACGTCGCCCTGTCCGCCGCTTCAACCTTGCTCCGTTCGCCGCAGCCACCACTCGTCGACGGCTACTACCACCACAACCTGCGCGCCAGGTCACCACGTCCGCAGGCCTCAAGGTCACCGCCGAGGTTCAGGCAAACCACGGTGGCGAACAGCACCACGCCGACGATCAGCACCATAAGACCGGCGTTCACCGGTTCATGACGGCTGATCAGCAGCAGCAGCCCCGCGCATAGCACGCCAACCGGCATCACCCAGTTGAGCGCAACGATCGCGGTGTCGAAAGCGCCGGCTGATTGGGCCTGTTCAAAGCGCGTGACCTCCCGCGGCAGCTCCGAGTGCACGCTCGCCGTCATCTCGCTGGCAGCATGCAGATAGACCACGCCTGACATCGCGAATGCAAAGCAGCCGCACGCCAATGCACCAATAATAAACAAGGACTTCATTGTTACATACCCTTTAGACCTCAGCCAATCGCCCCAAAGTCACCTAACCAGAACAATGCGCAAATTTAATTTGCGGGTCAGGCGATGGCGGACGCCTGACTGAATCGTGTTTCACATCGAAGCCCTTTTCCCGGGAAAGAATATGGAAATTGCCTTCCGGATCCACCTCAGTCTGTCGACCAACCTCGCAGGACAGCACAAGATCGAGTGGTAGCGGTTAGCAGTTAGCAGTTAGCAGTTAGCAGTTAGCGGTTAGCGGTTAGCGGTTAGCGGTTAGCGGTTAGCGGTTGGCGGTTGGCGGTTGGCGGTTGGCGGGTAGCGGGTAGAGGTTGGCGGGTAGAGGTTGGCGGGTAGAGGTTGGCGGG
>JBBKXR010000161.1:0-6022 GCA_037969585.1 Verrucomicrobiales bacterium | reverse complement strand
GTCTGCTGTTCAGCAGGCAGGCGCGCGCCGATACCGAGCAAATCTTCGGGTGTCTCGCTGGCATCGGGAATCAAAACGACCGCGGGCGCCTGCGGACCGCCTGCGGTGAGGGACGACTTTGGATTTACAAAAAGCCCTTCTGCGGAAAGGCCATCGAGCACCTGCCAGCGAACTTGATGAACGGTGAACTGCGGTGTTTCAGCGACCAGCGACGACCCCGGTTCTGCCGTCAACGGATCGCTGTCGGTTGCGAGGAACTCCATCTGAGGCTGCGACCGTTGATCGACGACGCCGATGATTTCACGGAAACGCTGGCGTCGTTCTTGCGTGGACGATCCGGGAAGCTTTGGCGATGCAGCATTAGCTTCCTCAATCTTGCGCTCGACGAAAGCGTGAGCGCCATCCATCAGTCGCTCAGAGAGATCGGGCTCATCCCATTCGATCGGAGAGGTGCCGGGCAGGGTTTGGGCGCTGCACGGCGAGGTCAGCAAGCCAATCAAGATTACGGCGAAGAGTTGTCTGCGCATGCTGCTGTGGTATCGCGTATCGCTCTGGGAAAATAGGAAAAATCGTCCGCAAATCCGCGCCACACACTGGTTGATTCGGCGTTGTGATTTTGTCTTAGTGTTCGGGTGCGAACGTTTTTCCTGTATATGGCCGTTTTCATTGCGGCGCATGTCAGCTCTGCCGCAGAGAAGCCCAATCTGATTGTCGTCATGGTCGATGATATGGGCTACGCCGGGGTGAGTTGTTTTGGAAATCCGTACTTCGAAACTCCCGAGATCGATCGTCTGGCGGCGGAGGGGATGAGGCTGACCGACTTTCATTCGTCGGGAACGGTATGTTCACCGACCCGCGCGGGCCTGCTTACCGGGCGATACCAACAACGGGCGGGAATCGAAGCGGTGATTCATCCCCAGTCCGATCATCCCGAGCATCGCAAGGGGCTGCACCCGGCCGAAACTACTTTCGCCGAATCGCTGAAAACGGTGGGTTATACGACCGGGCTGATCGGTAAATGGCATCAGGGTTATGCGCATAATTCGGACGACTATCATCCGCAGAATCACGGCTTCGATGAGTTTATTGGTTATCACAGTGGCAACATCGATTTTGTCAGTCACGTCGGTGATCACTACGCGCACGATTGGTGGCACGGGCGGGAGGAGACTGAGGAGATTGGCTACAGCACGGAACTCATCAACCGCTACTCGCTCGACTTCGTTCGTCGCCACGCGAAATCGGAAAAGCCTTTCTGTTTATACGTTGCCCACGAGGCGATTCACAATCCCGTGCAGGTCCCCGGCGATCCGGTTCGGCGCACAGTCGATGAATGGAATCGCTGGAGCTGGAGAGATCACAGCCCCGCGGAGCGCATCGAAAAATATAAGGGCATGACAATGCCGGTTGATGAGGGCATCGGGCAACTGCGCGCAACGCTGATCGAACTCGGAATCGAAAAAAATACCCTGGTGCTGTTTTTCTCCGACAACGGCCCGTCGGGCGACTTTCCCAGTGGCAGCCCGGACCTGCGTGGTGGTAAAGGCAGCGTCTACGAAGGCGGGCACAAGGTGCCGGCGATTGCCTGGTGGCCTGGGAAAATCGAAGCCGGATCGGAATCCAACGAGGCGCTGATCAGTATCGATGTCATGCCCACTTTACTGAAGTTGGCAGGGGCGGCTGCGCCCGGGCGGAGTCTCGACGGGGTCGATATTTCGCCGGTGATTTTAGACAGGGAAAGGCTCAAATCGCGGCCGCTGTTCTGGGCTTCGCTGAGCAACAGCGGCAGCCGCTCTGAAGCGATGCGTGACGGACCGTGGAAGTTGGTGGTGCTGCATCCGAAGGCAAAGCCGGGGACCTTTGAAAACGAAACGACAGCGCTCTACAATTTGGATCAAGATCCACGGGAGCAGACAGACGTTTCCGCTGACCAATCCGCCCGCACGGCCGCAATGCTGACGACTTTGAAAGCCTGGTTCGCCGATACCCAATCGACCGCTACCCGGCAACCGGGCGGCTGGCTGGCGGCCTCAGGGAAATAAATAAACAATCTATTCGATAAATAACATCATCATGAACCGACGAAACTTTCTCAAATCCACCGGCAGCACCGCCGCCGGAGCCGCGACTTTCACCATCCTACAGTCCGGGTCGGCGCGCACCTATGCGGCCAACGAAAAGCTCAACATCGCTTCGATTGGCGCGGGTGGTCGTGCCACTGCCGATATCACTGAGTTGGCTAAGACGGAAAATATCGTCGCACTGACCGATGTCGACTGGCGTAACGCCGCGCCGATGTTGCGCACGCACGCCGATGCGAAACGCTTCAAGGATTATCGCAAAATGCTCGACGAGATGAGTGCGGAGATTGATGCCGTCGTCGTAGCGACGCCGGACCATCATCACTTTCACGCTTCGATGGCGGCGCTCAAACTGGGCAAACCGGTTTACTGTGAAAAACCGCTGACGCACTCCGTTTGGGAAGCGCGTGAGTTGGCGCGCGCCGCACGCGAGGCCGGGGTGGCAACCCAGATGGGCAATCAGGCGCAGGCCGATGAGCAGACGCGTATCGTGCAGGAGTTTGTCATGGATAATGCGGTCGGACCGATTCGCGAGGCGCACATTTGGACCGATCGACCGTCGCGTGGATTGTTTGACGAATACTGGCCACAAGGGGTCGACCGACCCGCGGAGACACCTGCGGTGCCGGACACGCTTGAATGGGATTTGTGGCTCGGTGCTGCTCCCGACCGTCCTTACAATCCCGCCTACCTTCCAGCCAAATGGCGGGGATGGTGGGACTTCGGCACTGGTGCCCTCGGCGACATCGCCTGCCATTTTTTCGATCCGGTATTTCGTGCCCTAAAATTAGGAGCGCCGCTCACGGTCGAAGCGTCATCGACGCGAGTGAACGAGGAAACCTACCCGGTAGGTTCAGCGATCACCTGGCATTTTCCGAAGCGGGGCGACATGGCACCCGTGAAACTGAACTGGTACGACGGCGGTCTGCGTCCGCCACGTCCGGAAGGCATTGGCGAAAATGTTACCATGGGCACCAACGGACTGCTACTGGTCGGCGACGATGGCTTCCTGTTGTCAGACTGGAGCACTTGGAAACTGTATCCCGAAAAACTAGGCAAAGAATACGGTGCCCCGCCGAAAGTGTTGCCGCGGTCCGGCGGTCATCATGGCGAGTGGGTGGCGGCCTGCAAAGGCGGCGACAAGGCCGGTTCCAATTTTGATTGGGCGGGACCGTTGACGGAGACGGTGTTGCTCGGAAATATCGCACTGCGTCCGCAACTGCGGGAAGACCTGACCAAGGTAAGGCTTGAGTGGGACGCCGAGAAGTTGGCGTTCAGCAACTTTGAAAAAGCCAACCAGTACCTGCGACGGGAGTATCGCAAGGGCTGGGAAGTCTAGGATTCAGCCAAAGGTAACTTGTCGCGTAGTGACCAGCCACGGGAGCCGTCGTTTTTGAACCACGGGTCCGATGACCGAAGGTCCAGCACCGCGTCGAGACCGCTCTGACCGGGAGGGCATGGTGTCACCTGGCAAGGCAAGTTCCACCTTGCCAGCGAGCGTCGTGTGACTGCCGCCCGGTCGCGTGCCGCCGCCGCGATCCTTCACGGTCACTCACGACCTTTACCAACCGGCGCGGGCACGCGGGAGCGAGCCCCTCCAGACCCTGAACGGGTCTTCGTCCAGATCGGTCCTGCCGCACGTCATCGGACGTCGCCGTCGGGTCGTCTGGAGGGGCAAGTTCCACCTTGCCAGCGAGCGTCGTGTGACTACCGCCCGGTCGCGCACCGCCGCCGCGAACTTTCACGGTGACTCACGACCTTTACCTGCCGGCGCGGGCACGCGGGAGCGAGCCCCTCCAGACCCTGAGCGGGTCTTCGTTAAGATCGGTCCTGCGGTGAGGTAAGGGGCTTGGCATCTCAATGCTATCAATCAACTGCGAAACCGATTCTATTGCGCTGCCTGTTTTTGACCCTTGGCGTTATCCTTGCCCTTTCCTTTGTTGCCACCTTTCGGATTCCTCAACTTGCGATACGAAGATTCCGGATCTTTCTCCGGTAACTTGTATTGCTCGCGGAGTCTACCCAACTCGGTCAACAGCGTCGCCTGAACTTCGGTATATTTGTCCTGACCGTAGACATTGTTCAGTTCATTTTTGTCGGCCTTCAGGTCAAACATTTCCCACTCGCCGAGCTCGTAGTAGTGGATCAGTTTGTGGCTGCCATCGGTGACGCCGTAGTGACGGGCGACGCTGTGGGCGCCGGGAAACTCGTAGTAGTGATAGTAAAATGAGGTGCGCCAGTCGTCAGGGGTCTCGCCTTTAAAAATAGGCACGAGTGATTGGCCCTGCATGTCGTCAGGCTGTTCGGCACCGGCGATGTCGAGAAAGGTTTGGGCGAAGTCTAGATTGGAAACGATTTCATTGCTGACGCTGCCCGGCTTGATTTTGCCGGGCCATTTGGCGAGCAGGGGAGCGCGCAACGATTCTTCGTACATCCAGCGCTTGTCGAACCAGCCGTGCTCGCCGAGGTACCATCCCTGATCGCTGGAATACATGACGACGGTGTTCTCTGCGAGACCGCTTTCTTCGAGGTAATCGAGAACCGAGCCGATCGCGTCATCGACCGATTTCACGCAACGCAGGTAGTCTTTCACGTAGCGTTGGTATTTCCATTTCACGATTTCTTCCTCGCTCATGCTGTCCCGGGCTTTCAGGTAAGCTTCGTTCTTCGGGCCGTAGGCGGCGTTCCAGGCTTCGAGTTGTTCGGGGGTGAAATTTTTCGGCTCGGTGAGCTTTAGATCGCGATCGGTGAGATCTTTACGAATGCTCATGGTCTGGTTCGACGCCGGGCTCGCACGGTTACTGTAGACGTCCCAGAGAGTTTCCGGCTCGGGGATTTCTTTGTCGTCGAGCCAGGTCAAATACTCGGGTGCCGGTTGCCAGTCACGATGCGGAGCCTTGTGCTGGAACATCAGCATGAACGGTTTGTCAGGATCGCGTTGCTCCTTCAGCCAGGTCAGGGATTTGTCGCGAATGATGTCGGTGGTGTAGCCGGTATGTTTGCGCTCGGTGGCTTTGGATTCGATTCCGCCGGTGAGCATTGGCGGATTGTAGTAGGGGCCCTGGCCGATGAGAACGTCGAAGTAATCGAAGCCTTGTGGGGTGGTCTCGAGATGCCATTTGCCGACCACGGCAGTCTGGTAGCCGACCTTGCGCAGCAGCTTGGGAAAAGTCTGTTGGTCGCCATTGAACGCCTGACCGTTGGTCATGAAGCCGTTGAGGTGGCTGTATTTTCCAGTCTGAATGACGGCGCGGCTGGGACCGCAGATGCCGTTAGTGACGTAGCAGCGGTTGAATAACATGCCGTCCTTGGCGATGCGATCCATGTTCGGCGTGATGATGCGTGAGTCGTCGTAGGCACTCAACGCCTGCGTGCAGTGATCATCGGTGAAGATGAAAATGATGTTCGGCTGTTTGCCGTCGGCAGCTGGCGAGATCGTCGGTAGGGCCAAAGCGATCAACAGGGCAGCACCGAACAGGGAGCCACGGAGGCAGGTGGAAAACGTCATACGCGAAGATTGCAGGATCGCGCATGATTTTCCAAT
This sequence comes from Verrucomicrobiales bacterium, assembly GCA_037969585.1. Lineage (GTDB taxonomy): Bacteria > Verrucomicrobiota > Verrucomicrobiia > Verrucomicrobiales > DEV007 > JBBKXR01. The sequence goes on along the minus strand of JBBKXR010000161.1, from coordinate 397 downwards.
CGCGAAAATGGGGAATTTTCTCGTCCACTGGGACCGCCGAGCCGGCAGTTTCACACTCTCGTCCACTGCCGGTCCGCTATCGGACGCTACGCAAAAATCTCGCCAACCTTATCGGCGATGGCTTTGCCGAGAGCGGCGTGGCCCTGATCGTCGATGTGGATACAGTCGGTGCTCGGGCAGGCGGTAAAATCGCCGGCGTTGAGAAAATGCACGCCGCGGCCTGCACAGATTGCTCGATACGCAGCGGCCAGCTCACGCGAGATCGGTGCGGCTCTGTCGGAAAGGCTTTCGAAAGGACATGGGCCTTCGGCGACCGGAACCGGACAGATGACGAGGATCTTCGGTGCGGCCTTGCCCCGGCCGGCATCGCTCTCAGCGTCGATATCGACCAATACTC
>JBBKXR010000160.1:0-82514 GCA_037969585.1 Verrucomicrobiales bacterium | reverse complement strand
ACCTTCGGGCATGTCATCGAGGCCGGCAATCTGGCGATTGCGGGTGAACACTTCGGCGGCCTTTTCGGCGCCCTGTTCAGTGAATTCACGTTGCAGCAAGGCTTCGACCAGTTGGTCGCGATCGAGATCCCGGGCACGTCGCCAAAGATTACGGAACATCGGCGGCGTCAGCACCGCCTCGCGGGCAGCAGCCAACCAGGGACCGTTGGCGCGAGATTGAGGATCTTTCAGCAATCGCTTGCCGAGCGGAGTGACGGCAAACACACCTTTTTCTACAACATCGATCAATCCGTAACCGCGCATGGCAGCGACCAAGCGATGAACGCGCCCGTTGGGCTTGTCAAAGCCGAGAGCCTTAATGGCATCGGGACGCTTGATGCCGTCATTGGGGGCCGCTTCGTGGAGTTTTGCCAGATGGTTCAGTGCGGCGCGCAGCGGCACAAAGGGAAATCGGGGGCTTCGTTCTTTGGTCATAGCGGACAATAGTGTTAAACTAATATTTTAGCCAGTTAAAAAATATTAATCGGTGTTTACCCGGATCGGCAGGCTCATTTTTCGAAGAATTGAGCAAGTCTACCCAATCACGCTGTCTGGTTCGGTGATGTCCCACTGAATTCTCACCTTCCAGCCAACCAATTATCGCCATGAACGCCAGATTTACCGACCGCCACTGCCAACTGATCGCTTACCTCGTGATGATGATTCTGGCGCTTCTCCTTGTTTCGCAGCGTTCAGCACGTGGGGCCGAGTCCGACCGCAAAGTGGTCGAGTGGACGTTTATTACCAGCGAGGCTCCGGCCGATGTCACCAACAAATTGCGCGCTATCGAGAGCGAAATTGTTTCCAAGTACAACTGGCAGGTCGTTTGGGAAAACGCAGATGTTTCCATTCAGGGCAAATTTTTCGACGCATGCGTGCAATGCACCGACGGCTGCCTGTGCGTGCGCATGGAACTCGAGCCGACCCTCTACGCTTTCAAAGGCACGATTCGGCGGGCCTTTGAAAACGAGCTGCGCAAACATCTGACGCTGCTCTGAGGATGACCGGTCCTTGACCCGAGATCGGCAACGGGCTACCAAACGGACAACTACTCATCCATGTCCGATTCCGCTTCTTCTTCTTCATCCGCCGCTGACCGCGCGGTTCGCATCACTGATGTCAGCTTGTATTTCCTGCCGGTGGAAATGCGCGTGCCGCTCAAGTTTGGCAGCCAGGTTTTGACCAGCGTCACCTGCGCCCGCACTTGCGTCCGGGTCGAAGATACCAACGGCAATACGGCCGAGGGTTGGGGCGAGACTCCGCTCAGCGCCGGTTGGGTTTGGCCGTCGGCGACGGTGAGTTTCGCCGATCGCGAGCAGGCGATGAAAGACTTCTGCGTGCAGCTGGCAAGTGCCTACCGTGAATTCGACGGCAGCGGTCACGCCTTTGAGATCGGTCACGAATTTATCGAAGGACCGCTCGAAACGGAGCAGGATAAATTCAACGCCGACCGCGCCACCGACGCTGCGCTGCCGCACCTCGGAGCGCTGGTATGTTTTTCGCTGTTCGACATCGCCGCTCACGATGCCTACGCCAAGCTGCACGGCAAAGAAGTCTACGACACTTACAACGCTGATTACCTAAGCCGCGACTTGAGTCACTACCTTCAGGCCGCCGAGGGTGCGGCAGTTTGTTTCGACGGAAAGTATCCGGCGGACTTCCTGGTCGATGCGCCGGCCGACTCGAAGCTCGCCGTTTGGCATCTGGTCGGTGGACTGGATCCGATCGATGAAAAAGAGCTGACCGGTGACGAACCGGACGACGGTTATCCGGTGCTGTTGCGCGACTGGATTCGCCAAGATGGACTGAACTGTTTGAAAGTGAAACTGCGCGGCAACGACCGCGACTGGGATTTCGAAAGACTCAAGCGGATCGGCGAAATCGCTATCGAAGAAGGTGTCGAATGGCTGACCACCGACTTCAACTGCACGGTCACCGAACCGGACTACGTCAACGGCATCGTCGATGAACTTCGCGATACCACGCCGCGCATTCACGGCATGATCTTGTACGTTGAGCAGCCCTTTCCCCACGACCTCGAAGCCAATCAGATCGACGTTCACTCGTGCAGCGCGCGCAAGCCGCTGTTCATGGACGAGAGCGCACACGATTGGAGCTTTGTCAGGATGGGTCGCAAGCTCGGTTGGACCGGTGTCGCGCTCAAGACCTGCAAGACCCAGACCGGAGCACTGCTCAGTCTGTGCTGGGCCAAAGCGCACGGCATGACGCTGATGGTGCAGGACTTGACCAACCCGATGCTCTCCCAGGTGCCGCATGTGCTGCTCGCCGCGCGCGCGGGCACCATCATGGGTGTCGAGAGCAACGCCATGCAGTTTTATCCCGAGGCATCACTGACCGAACAGGCGATTCATCCGGGACTGTTTCAACGCCGCGGCGGCGTGCTCGATTTTTCCACGCTGAGCGGCGATGGCTTCGGTTATCGCGTCGACGACATCGGTCGGGAACTGCCGGACGCGGTGGTGGAATTTGAAACAGCTTAACGAAATTCATTGCCATGGAATCTCCGAAGCTCAACTGCAAAGTCTGTGGCAAAGAGATCAGCCAGGAGACCGCGGATAATTATCTTGGTGGTTGCTGGAGATGCCACCCAGGCACGGGCACGGCGGACGGCAGGTATGAAGGGAAGGACGAAGAAAAATTTAATATAGAAAACATCGCTGACAGCATGGAGTTCGGCATGCGGCTGCTGTTGGCCTTCGTTTTCGGATGTGTCTTCTGTGGACTGGGCTATGCAGCAGGAGCTTGGATCTGGTCAGGAATCGCTCTATTGCTCGCGCTCATTTTCTTTCCGATCGGTTTCGTCTATGGGTTCTTCGCGGTTGAGATAAATGCACTGATCCGCTTTGCTCTTCGCTGGTTGATTAAATTTCACTGGGGCTGAGGCTTCGAGATGTGGTTTGATTGCCAACTATGAGTCAGCGTATCGTCTATCTGATGGGAGTTTCCGGCTGCGGTAAAAGCACGGTCGGCGAAGGCTTGGCGACGGCGATTGACGGCGCGATCTATCTCGACGGTGACGACTTTCATCCGCCGGCAAACAAACAAAAAATGGGCGCCGGCATCGCGCTCGACGATGACGACCGCTGGCCGTGGTTCGATGTTTTGAAAAAGCTCGCCGCTGAGAAATCGCAGAGTCACGACCTGGTGTTCATCGCCTGCTCGGCACTCAAGCGGGCCTACCGTGATTACCTGAAAAAAGACGATCCGCAAAACGTGCGTTTTGTCTGGCTCGACGGCAGTCGCGAACTCATCGACGCCCGCCTCGCCGACCGGCAGCACGAATACATGCCGGCCTCACTGCTCGATAGCCAATTCGCCGCGCTCGAAAAACCGACCGTGGATGAAGGCGTGGTGCGGGTTGGGGTTGATCAGGAACCCAGTGAGATCGTTGAGGAGATTCTCAGTAAGTTGGGATGAACCACGGATTGCACGGATTGACACGGATTTTTCTCGTCCACGGGATGGCTGTCGGTTTTTTGGGAACCGTTGAATCCTAAATATGTATCGCGTGCCCGAACGCTGCGCTGGTCGCTTCGTGGATCGCTTCGGAAAGGGTAGGGTGGGCGTGGATGGTGTTTTCCAGTTCTTCCCAGGTGGCTTCCAAAGTAATCGCCAAGCCCATTTCAGCGATCAGCTCGGTGGCTCCGGCGCCGATGATGTGCGCGCCGATCAGCTCGCCGTGTTCTTTGCCGTAGAGCAATTTCACAAAGCCGTCCGGCTCGCCGACTGCGAGAGCCCGACCGCTGGCCTGGAAGGGAAATTTTCCGACATTGAATTCGATGCCTTGCTCGACTGCTGCACGTTCGGTCACACCGATGCTGGCGACTTCGGGATGGCAGTAAGTGCAGCCGGGAAAAATCTCGACTTTCTTCGGCTGCTTGTCGGCGACGAAGATACCCTCGACCGCCTGGATGGCTTCGAAGCTGGCGACGTGGGCCAGCCATGGCGGCCCGATAATGTCACCGGCGGCGTAGACATTGGCGAGGTTGGTCTGGTAGCGATCGTCGGTTTCGATGTAGCCGCGATCGGTGAGAGTCACGCTGTCGGCGTTGCCGGGCATCACCGGCTGTACGCCAACGGCGACCAGACAGGTGTCGGCGGTGAGCACTTGGGAATCGCCACCTGCAGCGGGTTCGACGGTCAGCTCGATTTTGCCATCGCTGACATTGGCGGCCGTGGTCTTGGTGCCGAGCAGGAAGTTGATGCCTTTTTTCTTAAACACCTTTTCGAGTGTCTGGGAAACTTCGGTGTCTTCGACCGGTAGCAGGTTGTCCATCATTTCGACGCTGGTCACCTTGGTGTCGTAAGCGTTGAAGAAATCCGCGAACTCGACGCCGATGGCACCCGCTCCGATGATGATGATTTCCTTCGGCTGAGTCGCCAGCGTCATCGCCTCCTTCGAGGAGATCACCGTCTTGCCGTCGAACTTGAGAAAGGGTAGGTCGCGACTTTTGCAGCCGGTCGCGATAAGCACATTCTTAGCTTCGTGGGTTTCACTTTTGCCATTGGCGTCGGTGACCGAGACTTTGCCTTCTCCTGCAAGGGCGCCGTCGCCGCGCAGGTAGTCGATCTTGTTTTTCTTGAACAGAAACTCGATGCCGCCGGCGAGCTGCCCAGCGACTTTGCGCGAACGACCGATGACTGCGGACCAGTCGTAGCTGATTTTGCCCTCGATTTTCAGGCCGAAGGTTTCGGCGTTGTGTTTGAGCGTGTGATAAACCTCGGCATTCTTCAGCAACGCCTTGGTCGGAATGCAGCCCCAGTTCAAGCAGGTACCACCGGCGCGATCGTTTTCGATGCAGGCAACTTTCTTGCCAAGTTGAGCCGCGCGGATTGCGCCGACGTAGCCGGCAGGTCCGCCGCCGATAACGATGAGGTCGTAAGAAGCCATGATAAGTGCAGTTTTGAAGGACATCCGCGCGCAGAACTGTCTGCGTCAGCAAGAGTTCCAAAAGTGGGCCAATATCGCCGAATTAAAAGGCCGAAATTGCCGCGCAGCATACGCCGCCCGGAAAATTCGCTCATCTGCTCTCTGTGCCCCACGTCTTCGTTGTGAGTTCTGGTTTTCAGTGTCTCGCCGAATAATCTTTTACCGGGAAAGTATTATCTTGCAGGGCATGCGAGCGCCGCACGATTTTGCAAAAAGTGGGTCCGATTTGCCATCCGCCCCGGTGCGTTGGCCAATTCAACGAGGGCAGGATACCGTCCTTCCGCTTACTTACCCGCGTTGACATACTCGGACTCGCTCAGAAACCCGTCGCCACTTTTGTCAAAAATCGGAAAGCGTTGCGGTGCTTCGTCCGGGTCCGGCTGCTTGACCAGAAATTCTTCTTTGGTAAGACGTCCATCGCCATCCTGGTCACGTTTTTTGAAAGCCGCCACCCGCTTGGCAATTGCCGCTTCCTGCCTGGCACGCTGCTCCGGGGTGATTTCACGATATTGAGGTTTTGCCTCGGGATGGATGGCGAGGATTTTTTGAAGCTCCTTCAGCTTTGCGGTTTCGGTCGCCGCTAGATTTTTCGTCTCAAGAGGATCGGCGGCGTAGTCGTAGAGCTCGAACTCGGCGCTGTCCGCTGGACTGCCTGGCACTTTCCACTCGACCATGCGGTAGCGGTCGGTACGGATCGCGCGACCGAGCCGCCCACCGCGCGGGTAGACGTGGATGACATGATCGCGAACCGACGCGGTTGGATCGGCCACGACTTCAGCCTGACTGATGCCGTCGAGGCCCGCCTTTTGCGGAAGTCCGGCGAGTTCCGCCAGCGTGGGGTAAAGATCTACGGTTTCGATAAAGGATTTCGAGCGGACGTTTTTCGCCCCGCCGGGTGCGACGACGATGAGCGGGATTCGCGCCGCCTGTTCGTAGTTGGTGTGCTTGCACCAGATGGAATGATCGCCGAGGTGCCAGCCATGATCGCCCCACAGCACGATGATGGTGTCATCACTGAGGCCGTTGGCATCGAGAGCATCGATCAGCTTGCCAACCAGTGCGTCCGCATAGCTTGTCGCGGCATAGTAGCCATGGATGAGGTGACGCGTCATCGCCGCGTCGATTTCGTCTTTCGCCGGCATGTCGCTGTACTGCCGCAACTCGCCGCCGTACTGAGGCGCATAGTCGGGCGCGCCCTCTGGAGCGTCGGTGAATGCCGGCATGGGCAACTTGTCAGGCTGATAAAGATCCCAATATTTTGACGGTGCCACAAATGGCAGATGCGGGCGGATGAATCCGACGGCGATGAAAAACGGCTTGTCGGGCTCGGCGGCGGCTTTCTGCAAACGACGCATGGCTTCCTCCGCGATGAGACCGTCGACATAGGTATCGTCGGGCACGTCGGCGCTCTCGGTGGCGGTGCCGCGAGTGCCTCCGCGCTGGTCTTTCCTGCCGTTGGCGGTGCTGTCGGGATTTACGTAGGTCGGCGCTTTGGCGAGAAAGTGGGGCACGGTCCACGAGACGGCGTCTTCAACGTTGCCATGGCCCTTGTGCATGATTTTTCCCAGCGCTTCGGTCCGGTAGCCGTTCGCCTGGAAATGCTGAGCGACGGTAACGGCGTCGGGCACGGCTATGCGAAAATTGGTCGGCAAATCGTAGACGCCAATGGTCTGCGGTCTCAAGCCCGTCATCAGGGAATTGCGCGAAGGGCTGCAAACCGCCTGATTGCAATAGGCAGATTCGAACAGCACGCCGCGCGTTGCCAGGGCGTCAATTGCCGGAGTCTTGGCCACCGAATCACCGTAGCAGCCGAGCACGGGTTTCAGGTCGTCGACGCAGATCAGCAGGACGTTGAGAGGTTTGCCTTTCGCGTTCGCCTGCAGCGGGTTCAGGACCGTGAGCAATAGAAGAAGCAGGAGATAGAATCGGGAAGGTCGCATGCGAGGATTGGAGCAGGGCAGGGCAGGGAGCAAGGTGCGTGAAAAATTTACACCATCTGGACAGATTCGTTGGTGAAATGGCAGTTGCCGGTTTGAAGCACTCAGCGCCATCTGCTGTAGTCCAGAAGGGTCTCAGCCAAAGCGCTCGTCCAAAGGCCCACCTTTTGACAAAGGCGGCTACCCTAGCGGCGCGGCGGTCCACGCCGATCATCGTCCCGGCCACCGCGAGGTGGGCGTCGATCTCCGCCCGGACCACCGGGACCTTCTGGCCCGCGCAGTTCGACAGGGGTGGCGCGGAAATTTCTCGGAATAACTGGCCATTCGGTGGTCAGAAAATAGGCGTAGGTGCCTTCGGGAAATTCGGGGGTGACGCAGAAGCGAGCATTGCACTCGTCGAGCGTGCCATTGCCTTGAACGAACTCATAATCGCGGTAAAAGGCGCCGTCATACTCGCCGCCAGGACCTTCGTTGCCGGCAGGGCGTTTGCCTTCTTTGAGCTGGAAACTGGAGGTCAATCTGACGATCGGAGACTTCGGGTCCTTGGGATCTTCGTAACCGTAAAGCGCGTAGATCGGGAATCCGTCCGCCGCCCAGCCAACCTGCGGCGAGTGCGATTTTTTATCGACGCCAAGCTTGCGCAGGTACGGCGTCGGCAAGCCGTGGTAGTGATAAGCTCCGCTCGGCTGCACATGAGCGTGGTTCTCATCGAGGCCCAAACCGACCGCGCCGCCGAGGGCTTCGTAGTTCCAATCGAGTTCGCGGTCGCCGTTCCAGAACTCGGCGGTGCCGGGATCGAACAGCACGCCGTTGAGAGCGATGCCGAAAGGACGATTCGGCGGTCCTGGTTGAGCTCCGAGATGAGTGGGTGTGATCTCGTCGTTGGCCTTTGGTGCAGCCGGAATTTCAAACCGATAGCGCTGCTCGCCGATCTCGTGGGGATTGCCGCGATTGGGAAACTCGCCGACCAAATGTTCGGGAATCGCGTTCGACTCGATGACGCGAACGGCGCCGCGAGTCTGCGTTTTTTCCTCGTGCTTGCCGGGTGGTTTTTCGGTCGCGGGGACGAGTTGGATCGGTCGCGCTTCGGTCGCCGTGTGTTTGCGCATCGGCGGTGGACCTTGGGCGGCCGCGACTGCGAGGGAGATGATTAGGACGAAAAAGAGCGAGAGAAAACGCATGACCTTCGATGAAACACCCATTCAAAGGGGCGGTCGCGGAGTTTTAAGTTTTAAGCACTCGTCAAAAGGAACTTAAAACTTAACCACTTAATACTTAAGACTCCCGCCTCTTCAACTGCGGAAACAACACCACGTCACGAATCGACTCGGCTCCGGTCAGCATCATCACCAACCGATCGATGCCGATGCCGATACCACCGGCGGGGGGCATGCCATATTCGAGAGCGAGCAGGAAGTCTTCGTCGATCTTTTGGGTTTCTTCGCCGGCCTGATCTTCGAGGCGTTTGCGCTGCACATCGGGATCGTTAAGCTCGGAGTATCCGGGTGAAATTTCCTGACCATTGATGATCAGCTCGTAGACGTCGACCAGGCGATCGTCGTCGGCATTTTGCTTGGCCAAAGGCACGAGCTCTTTGGGAACGTGGGTGACGTAGCAGGGATCGAAGGTACGCTCTTCGACGAGTTTTTCGAAAACCTGTTGGCTGATCTCGTGATCCTCCATGTCCGGGGAGACTTCGACGCGGAGTTCTTCGCAGCGCTTGCGTTTGGCGGCTTCGTCGAGTTCAAACCAGTCGGGACCAGCGGCTTCGCGGATCAGCACTTCGTACTCGGCGCGACGCCAAGGTCGATTCAGATTTATGGTCCGAATGACTTCGTCGTCAGCATTGCGATGTTCGATCTGCAGACCGCCGCAGAATTTCTCGGCGAGATGACAGACCATTTCTTCGACCATGTCGGCCATCTGTTCGAAGTCGGCGTAAGCCCAGTAGGCTTCGAGCATGGTGAACTCGGGATTGTGTCGGCGGCTCAGGCCTTCGTTGCGAAAGCTGCGGTTGAGCTCGAATACTTTCGGTAGACCGGCGACCAACAGGCGTTTGAGATACAACTCCGGCGCGATGCGCAAAAACATCGGCATGCCGAGCGCGTTGTGATGGGTCTCAAATGGCTGCGCGGCGGCGCCACCGGGCACATCCTGCAGCATCGGCGTTTCGACTTCACGAAAATCGCGGTCGCCAAGGAAGCGACGAATTTCAGCGACCATGTCGATGCGCTTGCGAAACACATCGCGGCTGCGCTCGTTGGCGATCAGGTCGAGGTAACGCTGACGGTACTTAATCTGCGGGTCAGCGACGCCGTGCCATTTGTCGGCCAGCGGACGCAGCGTCTTCGAAAGCACGGTGAGCTGGGCGACTTTTACCGAGGGCTCTTCGGTGCGGGTGATGAAGGTCTCGCCTTCGATGCCGATCCAATCGCCGATGTCGAGGCACTTATAAATAGCCCACTGCTCCGGGCCGATGGCTTTCTTATTAACAAAAATCTGAATGCGGCCATCGAAATCGGACAGATCGAGAAACTGGCTGTTGCCCATGTCGCGCAGCGCAGTGATACGTCCGGCGATGCGCACCGACAGGCCTTCCTCAAACGCGGCGCGCAGGGCAGCGGGTTGATGGGTGGTGTCGAATTTTCCGCCAAACGGATCGACGCCGAGCTCGCGCAGGGTGTCGAGTTTCTTGCGGCGGACCTGGATCAGCTGATGCTCATCCGGCTCGTCGGCAGGAGGGGTTTGCGCGTCTTGCGCTTGCGATTTGTCGTCGGACATGGTTTTTAAAGTGGCTCCCTGCGAAGTGCAGCGAGGGCCGTAACGATGATCGAAGCCGAAGAAAAATCAACCGCGGTGCCCGTCGGCGACGGAGTTCGCCTCGATGGTCGGCTGGCGATCTGGCATAAGGCGGGTGGGTGGCTGGCGCTGTCGGACCTGCATTTCGGTTACGAAGTGTCGCGCCGGGCGGGTGGTGGCCTTTGGCCGATGTGGGGCATGGCGACGATCGAGGATCGGCTCAACGACCTGCTCGACGAGTATCAGCCGCAGCGCTTGATCCTGGTCGGCGACATCGTCGACAGCGGCGCGGCCGCGGACGAGGCACTGATCTGGCTGGAAAGTGTTCGCAGTCGGGTGGGCGAGCTGATCTGCATCGCCGGCAATCACGATCGCGGCGCGATCCGGCGCGAGGTGGACTTCATCGACGACTACGCCCGCGACGGTTTCTTTTTTCATCATGGACATCAGACGCCGGATGTTCCGGAAAAAATGATCGAGGTCTGTGGACACTGGCATCCGTCGTGGTCAGCGGGCGATGCCGCCGGAACGCGGCTGCGCCTGCCAACGCTGGTGCAGGAAAAAACGGAAACGAAAACCAGCCATCGGCAGCGTTGGATCTTGCCGGCGTTCTCACCGTGGGCCGGTGGAGGACGGTGGCAGTCTGCGAAAACCTGCCAGGTGCGTCAGTGGGCGTGCTCGCCGCAGCGGGTGTTCGCGGTGGATACTTAGGCTGTTTATCCGCCCGTTCGGTTCAGAAAGCCGGTTCGCAGACGCAAATTTCAGAGCTTTTTGGGATTTGTTAGGCTGCTGACAATTTCTCTTAGGGTGAGGCCAGTGGCTCCGCTAATGGCTCAGCGTGAGCGTGGCAGCGGTTCGACGTCGAACTGACATGAAAATCTTTCATCGGAATTGTCACATCCGAAACACGAATCGCAGTTGGCTTGGCACGCATATCGCTCAGTCCCCGAACCATGAAGTACGGATTTTTATTAGACATGGATGGTGTCATTTATCGGGGCAGCAAACTGATCCCCGGTGCGGCTGAATTTATTCAGGGATTGCGGGAGACCGACACTCGCTTTCTGTTCCTCACCAACAACAGCCAACGCACGCGTCGTGATGTCGCGATGAAGCTTTGCCGCATGGGCGTCGAGGCCACCGACCGCGATATCTTTAGCTGCAGCATGGCGACGGCTCGATTCGTAGCGCATCAGAAGCCTGGTGGATCAGCGTATGTGATCGGTGAGGGTGGCCTGCTCAACGCGCTCCATCTAAACGGCTACTCGGTAGTCGAGGACAACCCGGATTTCGTCATTGTCGGCGAAGGCCGGACCATGACTTTCGAGATGATGGAAAAAGCCGTCCGGCTGGTCGCGGGTGGTGCGCGTCTACTCGCCACCAATCTCGACCCTAACTGTCCGACGGAAGCGGGACTTCGCCCCGGTTGTGGAGCGATCGTTGCTATGATCGAGCGCGCCACGGGCAAGCAGGCATTCTCCGTCGGCAAGCCAAGCCCGATCATGATGCGTGCCGCCCGCAAACAACTCGGTCTGACCAGCGAACAAACGGTGATGGTCGGCGACACAATGGAAACCGATATTCTCGGTGGCGTCGGTCTGGGCTACCGCACGATTTTGGTTCTGTCAGGCGGAACAAAAACCGAAGATCTGAAAAATTTTGCCTACCAACCCGATTTGATCCTGGACAGCGTGGCGGATATCAAGGAGCAGCTGAACTTTGCCGACCGCGCGAGCACGCTAAGCACCTACGCGGAAAAAACGACCGCAGCCATCAGTTCGACAGCAACCGTGCGTCCCATTCTGCCGGTGGTTGGCTAACCCGATCATCATCGCTCAGCGGTCGATTCTACTGACAATCAATCAAGACTGCGCCCCTCACGGATCGCGAAACAGTGGCGTGCGCAGCAGATCGATCAGGCGCCATGAGATCGCTACGAAGAGCACGCTTTGCATGGCGATATAGACTTTTCTGGTGATCGCTGCCTTGCTGGTCTGGCGCATTTGGCGGCGGAAACGTTCGGTAATCCAGACGCAGGTCAGCACCATCGGGCCATACAGCGACAGCATGAAGCGGTCGCCTTTGCCGATCGGGGTGTAGAAGCCGTAGGCGAGGGTGGCGATGCCGAAACAGCTGATCGCGAAGCCAAACATCCAACCGGCACTTTCGCTGCGCAGCGAGCGCAGACCGGCGTCGTTCTCTTTGCGCACCGACCAGCGCAACGCTGAAATAACCAGCATCGTAAGTAGCACCCAACCAAGATACCAACCGCGACCCGGCAGGAGAACTTTCCACTCTTTTTCGCGAGCGTTGTTCTGAATGATGCCCCGTGGGGCGAGCAGGTCGCCAAGCTTTTCCAGCGAACCGTCGAGCATCCGGGTGGCGAACTGTCCGCTGCTGTGATCGCTCAGATACTTGCCGAGGCTGGGCCGGGTATCATCGGTCAGCGTTTCGAGTGCTTCCCGGTTAGGATATTCGCGCATGAAGTCGACGCCTTCCTCGAAGTCATCCATCCACATCCAGTAGGAAGGATAGCTGTGCATCGGATCGCCGTAGTAATTGTTGGCGTAGGTCATGCGCGGACCTGCGATGATCAGAAATGCAGTCACCGCTGCCGCAAGGCCGATGAAGTGCGTCGCCAGATTCCATCGTTCGTCCGATGCACGACCACGTTTTCGTTGCCACCATTCGTAGAAAAAACGCAGTGTGGTGATGCCAATGAAGGCCAGCGCCAACGGTTGAATCGACGTTTTAGCGAGCCACGCCAATCCCATGGTCAGGCCGAACGCGACGTAGAGCAGGATGTCGTTACGGCGCAGCAGGGCCAGGCAACAAATCCACGCCAACATGAACAGCACGTAATAAAGCGGCTCGGGTTGGAAGTAGACGGCCCTCGGCAAAAACGCACCAAGCCCAGTGAGCGTCACCACGACGATGGCACCACATGCCGAAAAGGCGCGCACACAAATCAGTCCTAACAGAACCAGAAAAACGGCGCTCATTTTGACGTTGAACCACTTGCCTTTTTCGAAAATCTGACGATCGCTGCCGTCGCCGATGCGCGAGGCAACCCACGGCCACAGCGGATTAACCACACCGTCGGTGTAATGGGGAAAGGCACGCCACAGCCCGGCAGTGACATTTTCCCCGGGCTGGATCGGTTGCGAGGCGCGTCGCGCACTCAATTCGGCCAGGGTAATATTGTGTTGCTGATCGAAACGAAGCCTATCCTGATTCGTCTGGTAGATCAGACTGGCGGCGAGGAAATGATAAATGCCGACGAACACGACCAGAAAGATCGCGGTAGTGATCCAGCTGCGTCGACTGCCGCGTCGCCAGTGCAGACTGGCTAGCGGACCTCCCACCGGTGGGTTCGGCGAGGAATTTGATGGAGGGTCGGTGGCCATCACTTACTCCAACCCCACCCTGGCATCGTCCATCCGTGCCGCAGTTTCGTCGACGAGCGCTTCCGATTGTTTGTACTCCAGCAACGCCGTCATACGTTTAGCGTCGTCGCGCGATGATCGGCTGACCTGCAGCGTCACCTTGCCGACTTCGCCACCGGGAAAACCGTCGAGATACTGTGGGTCTTTGGTTTTAAAAATCAGAAGTTTGGGGCGAAACCAGCGATCGATATACGTCGAGGACTCGACCTGCGAATAGGGGATTTCGCGAACCACGACCGGAATCTTCCGAAACGCGCGATCAATCTGATCGAACTGCAGTTCAACGAAGTCGAACTTGCAGCGCAGTTTTCCCTGTACGTGATCGTAGCCGAGCGGATCCGTGGCCGGATTTTCGTAATCGATCGATAGCTCGTCGGTGATCATCGAGGGGAGAAGAGGATGCGCTTCGGGTGAAGTAAGCCGAGCGTAGCGTCAAGCGAAGGCAAACTCAACCGTGTCCTCCTCGTGCTGCTACCGCGCCGGCCGCGTCGATTTTCGCATCGACCCGCCACGTCATTCCACGCTTTAATAGAGGCATGGACTCACCGCGATTTTCCACGGTCCGCATCGGCTTGTCTCTCGCCGCTGCCTTTTTTTCACTGGCGGCAACCGCGCAGGACATGCCGACGGTCGAGTCGGCACCGGCGCAGCCACTGAGGGTGCAGGTCAGTCGTTTGATTCAGGCGCTCGACTACTTCGGTCAACCACTGAGTGATACCGACATTCGCGACCTCGCCAATGCCGGCACTTCGGGCGATGCCCAACTGGTTGCCGAAGTTCAACGCATTCTCGATGCCCGATGCGTCGCCGCCGTGCAAATTTCTCCCGAGTCCCGGGTCAGCTCCGCGCAGGGCCTGGCGGCACTCGAACTGATCGAGGGCGATGACGTGCTTTTCCTCGTCAAAGTCATCAACAAGGCAGGCGTTACCGCGCCTCTGCGCGTGACCTCGACCGAACCCGCCATCGACGCCGCAACGATCACCGAACGTCCCCTCGCAGAGCGGCTGTCGGGACAAGTGCTCGAATACCGGGTCGTCGGTCTGCGCAGCGAACGCGCCGGTCAAGTCGCCAGCGTGCTGCAATTCGATGTCGGACAAGGCAGCCAGGATGTCGGCTTTCGCTCCGATCTCGCACTGACTTTCAACGCGGCCTCGGCTCATCCGATCACTCTGAAAATGTACGAACAAGGCAGCGACGAGCCGTTCACCGCGGCTCTGGAAATCCGCGACGACAACGGAACGATCCATCCCGCGCAGGCCCGCCGCGTCGCTCCCGATTTTCGTTTTCATCCGCAGGTCTACCGCGCCAATGGCGAAACCATCCAGCTGCCCGTCGGCAAGTATCACGTCAACCTCAGCCGGGGGCCGGAGTACATTTCTAAAACGCTGAGTTTTGAGGTCACCGACCAGGGCGACCAGGAGTGGGACTTGTCTCTTAAGCGCTGGATCGATCCCTCAAAACTCGGCTGGTGGTCCGGCGATCACCACATCCACGCCGCAGGCTGCAAGCACTACCTGGTGCCAAGCGAAGGTGTGCATGCGCCAGACATGTTCCGTCACATCCACGGCGAGGATCTGAAAATCGGCGCCAATCTCACCTGGGGACCATGCTTCGATTATCAGAAGCAGTTCTTCACCGGCGAGATCGATAAGGTATCGAAGTATCCTTACCTTCTGCGCTACGACGTCGAGGTTTCCGGCTTCGGCTCACATCGCTCGGGCCACCTTTGTCTGTTGCGTCTCAAAGACCAAATCTATCCCGGCGGCGATTCATCCGATCACTGGCCCACCCTGTGCCTCAACACCTTACGCTGGGCGCAAAAGCAGGGAGCAGTCTGTGGACCCGCGCATTCCGGTTGGGGACTGGCGGTGAAATCCGATAAGTTGCCGAATTACGAACTGCCACCCTTCGACGGGATCGGTGCCAACGAATACATCGTCGACGTCACCCACGAAGTTCCCGGACCCGATGGCGATCTAGTGCCGGCGGTCGATTTTCTGAGCATGGTCGACACGCCGCATGTCTGGGAACTGAACATCTGGTATCACACGCTCAATTGCGGCTACCGGACGCGCATTTCTGGAGAGACCGATTTCCCCTGCATCTACGGCGAACGGGTTGGTCTCGGCCGCAGCTACATCAAGCTCGATGGCGAGCTCGACTACGACGCCTGGTGCGAAGGAATTTCACAGGGCCGAGGTTATGTTTCCGATGGCCTCTCCCACCTGATGGAAATGAAAGTCAACGATCTCGAACTCGGCACGGCCGGATCCGAGGTCGGACTCGAGGAACCCGGTACCATCAAAGTCAGCGCGCAGGTCGCCGCCCGCCTCAACGAGCAACCCGAGCAGCTTTCAGAAATTCCGCACGGACGATTAGAACGCGACAAGCCGGAGATCGCTGCGCAGGACTACACCCAAAAACCTTACTGGCATCTCGAGCGGGCACGCATCACCGACAGCCGCGAAGTGAAGGTCGAACTGATCGTCAACGGCTACCCCACCGCCGAACAAATCATCACCGCCGACGGCTCGATGAATGATCTAGTTTTTGATAATGTTAGGATCGAAAAGAGCTCGTGGGTGGCAATGCGCATCCTGCCCAGCAGCCATACCAACCCGGTTTTTGTCATCGTCGACGGTCAGCCGATCCACCCCAGCAAACGCAGCGCCGAGTGGTGCCTTAGATCCGTCGAGCAGTGCTGGAGCCAGAAGGAAAAGCTGATCGATCCAAAGGAGTTGCAGCAGGCGAAGGCTGACTACGACCATGCACGTGAGTCCTATCGGAAGGTGATCGCCGAGGCGGTGGGGGAGTGAGTTAATCGTATCCCTGGAAAGGCGAAGCAAATGAAGAAATGGAAGACCGCTCTCAGGCTGCTGATCGTAGCAGTCGCCATTTCTGCCGCCGCAATCGTCGGAGTCAGGCTCGGCATCGATGTGGGACGCGCTCAATATCACAATACCTACGTTCGGGAAATTCAGATTCTGGCGTCCGACTTAGTTCGCGAATCCGAAAAAGAAAATTTTGGCGAAAGTCGGTTTTTGTCGGAAAAGTTGCAAGCTCTCTCTCTGGCAGCTGGCGACGACGCGAAGGTATCGAAAGTGCTCGCTGCCAAAGATCCTAACGACATCGAAGATAGTGGGGTTTTCTTGGCAACCACCTGCACTGTTGCCAAGCCACCCATCCGACTAATCGTAACAGTTTCTGTAGATGAGCGCTTTTCTATCGACGGTGTAGAATTTTCTGAAGCGCAGATCACTGTCGTCTGCAAGGAAATCACCGCCCGTGACGAAAACGCTATGCTGTCGGTCCGCTTCCGAAAAGACGTGGATACAGCAACCATCCGGAAAGTCGTTGCCGCCGCCTCCGACGGTGGCCTCACCGATGTCACCTTCGGCACCTTCTCCGACGCCCAGGCGAATTAGCGCTTCCCCGACATTCCCATTTGAACCGCAGGCTCCGTGCATCCAGTTTGTGCGTCCATGCCTGCCGTCACTTCCAAGCCCAACTCGTCCACTGCCGACGCCGCTGCCGACAAGGCGTGGATGAAGAAGGCGCTGACCGAAGCAGCGAAGGGACTTGGCCTGACCAGCCCGAACCCCCCGGTTGGCGCAATCTTGGTGCGCGACGGTGAATTGATCGGCGTCGGCTATCACAAAAAGGCCGGCGGACCCCATGCCGAAATCGAAGCTTTGGCGGACGCTGAGGCGCGAATCGCTGCCGCGAAGAAATCCAAGTCTAAGTCAAAGGCCACGACGAAGACCGCCACAATCTTAAAAGACAGGGCCGCGGAAGGCGCAACGATTTACGTTACCCTCGAACCTTGTTCGACCAAGGGCAAAACCGGCGCCTGTACCGATGCCATTCTTAAAGCGGGCATTTCTAGAGTCGTGGTTGGCTGCATCGATCCCAACCCGAATCACGCCGGCGCCGGACTCAAACTGCTGAAAGATGCGGGCGTCGATGTGATCAGTGGCGTCATGGAGGCGGAATGCGCAGATCTGATTCGCTTTTTTGCGAAACATGTCACAACTGGGAGACCGTGGGTCATCGCTAAAACCGCAATCACTCTCGATGGCCATACGACACTCCCCGCCGAACGCGGACAATGGATCAGTAGCCCGAAATCACTCGAAGACGTGCAGCGCATTCGATCCGGTCTCGATGCTATTTTGGTCGGCGGTGAAGTCGTCCGCCGCGACAACCCGCGCCTCACTCTGCGCGGAAAATTCGCTGAACGCGACCGTCCGCAACCCTGGCGAGTAGTCGTTTCTGCCGACAACGAACTGCCCAAGGACGCCCACCTGTTCACCGACGATCACAAAAAACGAACCATCGTCTACCAGGGCAAAACTCTCGGTCAGGCACTCGACGCACTTGGCCAGCGAGGCGTCCAGTCGGTCATGCTCGAATCGGGCGGACGACTTTTTGCTTACGGACTCGCCAAAGGACTGATCGATGAGCTAGTGCTCTATGTCGCGCCAATCATCGGCGGTGGCGAAAATCGTCTTCTGCCCATCGACGGCATCGTCGCCGACTTGAAAGACATGCGCACCCAACGCATCGGCCCAGACATTAAAATCACGGGCAGATTGTAGAGAGAATGAACAAGCCCTGCGTATTTTTCGACCGAGATGGCGTGGTCAACCGTTCCCCAGGAGCGGGCTACGTCCTGCGCTGGGAGGATTTCCATTTTCAGGAAGGCATCTTTGATCTGCTGCGCTTGGTAAAGGAGCGCGACTACTTGAGCGTGTTGGTGACCAGCCAGAAAGGCGTCGGCAAGGGGTTGATGTTCCACGTGGAACTTTCCCGCATTCACGAAAACATGCAGCAGCGCCTCATTGAAGAATGCGGCTCGGGCTTCGATGCCATCTACGCCTTCACCGGCGAAGCCGATTGTCCGCATCCACCGAAACCTGATCCAGGTATGATCTTGTCCGCGGCCGACGAACTCGATATAGACCTCAGTCGGTCATGGATGCTCGGTGACGCTGATCGAGATATCGAGATGGGCCAGCGAGCGGGCTTGGCCGGGACGATTCGCCTGGTCGGAGACAAAGCAGTAGGGATTGGTGCGAATGAGACCGTGAACGATCTGTCTGCAGCACTATCAGTCCTTGACCGGGTCCTTTGACTTGGTCGCTGAGGCGACCGATCTACTGACTGCCTCGCTCGATCCACACCGCGAGCAGCGAAATATCCGCCGGCGTGATACCCGCGATCCGACCCGCTTGACCAAGCGTCAATGGTTTGATCTGATCGAACTTTTGCTGGGCCTCTCGTTTCAGACCGTGTACCCCGGCATAGTCGATCCACTCTGGAATCGCCTTGTCGCTCATGCGCGCCGTCCGGGCGATCATGTCTTCCTGTCGTTTCACGTAGCCCGAGTACTTTACCTCGATCTCGATCACTTCCCACAGACTGTCGGGAAACTGCGAACGATACTCCTCATCAAGCTCGCGCCAGGTGTTTTCCGGACGCTTCAGCCACTTCTCTAGAGAATGCTGGCCGACAAAGGTCTTCGATAGGCCCTTGATCGCCTCGGCAATGGAGGCTCGCTTGGCATTAACAGCCGCGCAACGTTCATCCGAGATCAGACCGGCCGCTGCAGCTTTCTCCGCGAGACGCTGATCGGCATTGTCCTGCCTTAGCAAAAGCCGGTGCTCGGCTCGACTGGTGAACATCCGATACGGCTCTGTCGTGCCTTTGGTAACCAGATCATCAATCATCACACCGATGTAGGCTTCATCACGGTTAAGCACCATCGGTTGACGTCCCGCCACCTTTAGCGCCGCATTGGCACCGGCGACCAGTCCCTGACCCGCCGCCTCTTCATATCCTGACGTCCCGTTGATCTGTCCGGCGAAATACAATCCAGCGACCCGCTTCGTCTCGAGGGTGGGGGAGAGCTGGGTCGGCTCGCAGTAATCGTACTCCACCGCGTAGCCAGGCCGAATGATCTCCGCATTCTCTAAACCGGGAATGGAACGTATGAACTCATACTGTACCTCGTAAGGCATCGAGGTGGAAACCCCATTGACGTAATACTCCAGCGTCTGCCGGCCCTCCGGCTCCAGAAAGATCTGATGGCGCTCCTTGTCGGCGAAGCGCACCACCTTGTCCTCGATCGACGGGCAATAGCGCGGACCGATTCCCTCGATTTGTCCCGAGTACATCGGCGATTTGTCGAGATTCGACAGAATTGCCTCGTGGGTCTTCTTATTGGTATAGGTGATCCAGCAAGGGTGTTGTTCCACGTGAAACGCCGGATCGTTCCAACGGTTCAGCGTAAAAATATCGTCTGCGTCTCCGCCAATTTCATCCCGATGAAACGAAAACGGGGGGCAAATCTCGTCGCCTTCCTGCCGTTCACATTTCGAATGATCGACGCTTCGTCCGTTCAGTCGGCACGGCGTGCCCGTCTTAAAACGCTGCACCGTGAACCCGAGGATCTTCAAATGATCGCTGATCGTCGAAATCGCGTCACCCATGCGACCACCACTCTGGTTCTGCTTGCCGACATGCATCAGCCCGCGCATGAAGGTGCCGGTAGTGATCACCACGGAAGCGGCGCGAAATTCCATGCCAAGGTTGGTGCGCATACCAATTACTGCGTCGTCCTTGACTAATAGCTCCGCCACGTTGCCCTGGTGCAGATCGACGTTTGCCGATCCCTCGATCTCCCGTTTGGCACGGAACTGGTACGCCTTCTTGTCACACTGCGCCCGCGGCGCTCTTACACTCGGACCCTTGCCCGCATTCAGCATCCTAAATTGGATCCCAGTGGCATCGGTATTGTCGCCCATGAAGCCACCGAGCGCATCGATCTCTCGAACCATGTGACCTTTCGCCAATCCACCGATTGCCGGATTGCACGACATCTGACCGATCGTGTCCAGGTTCTGTGTCACCATCGCCACCGAAGCACCGACACGCGCCGCCGCCAGAGCGGCTTCGATCCCGGCGTGACCGGCACCAATGACCAACACATCGTAGTCTTTCGGATAGCGAAACATAGTTAAAGAAGGGCGGAATCCAGCAAAGCCATATAGCCAGCAAAACCAAAATGTTCCACGTGGAACAACCGCGACTGCGGGCCGGCAATGTGCCTCACGCACGCGAAAAGTCCAAGACCAGCTCAAGGCAGAGCGACGACAGATCTGCGACAGGTTTTGAGGCGATTCCCAGTTTTCAAAAAGGCAACTTTGCGGTAGGGTGCCAGCCTTCCGAGACGACACGCTCTTGTCCCTTTCTACTCGCTAATTTATGTCAGAAGTCGCCGATTCCTCCAACCACGCGGACGCCCCCATCAACAAGAAGCTTAGCGCCGATGAAAAGATCAGCATGCTGCGCGACATGATGCGCATCCGTCGCTTCGAACAGGTTTCGCTTCAACAGTATCAGAAGGGCAAAATGGGTGGCTTTCTTCACCTCTACATAGGTCAGGAATCGGTCGCCGTCGGCACCATCAATCTGTGCGGCGAGAATGATCATGTCATCACCGCTTATCGCGATCACGGCCACGCGCTCGCCGTCGGCATGACCATGAACGAGTGCATGGCCGAGCTTTTCGGCAAGGTCGATGGCTGTTCAAAAGGCAAAGGCGGATCGATGCATTTCTTCGCGCCCGACAAAAACTACTGGGGCGGTCACGGCATCGTCGCCGGCCAGACACCACTCGGCGCCGGACTCGCCTTCGCATTAAAATACAAAGGACTGAAAGGTTGCTGCCTTTGCTACATGGGCGACGGCGCGATCAATCAGGGTGCCTACCACGAGTCACTCAATCTCGCCTCACTTTGGGATCTCCCCGTGGTCTACATCATTGAAAACAACGGCTACTCGATGGGCACCAGTCAGGAACGTTCATCCGCCCATCCCGAAGGCGGCCTCGCCGCCCGCGCCGACGCTTACAATATTGCCTGGGAAAAAGCCAACGGCGAAAACATCTACGAAGTGCGCGCGGTCACTCAGCGCGCCATCGAACGTGCGCACAACGAATCGCGACCCACCGTTCTCGAACTCGCAACTTACCGCTACTACGGACACAGCGTGGCGGACGCCAATGCAGATAAGTACCGCACCAAAGAAGAGATCGAACGCTACAAACAAGAGCACGACCCCATTATCCTCTGGCGCAAACAACTCGCCACCGAAGGCGTCATCGACGACGATCAGGTGGAAACCATGCGCAAAGAAATCGATGCCGAAGCCAAAGCTTCCGTTGAGTTCGCCGAAAAGAGCCCACCACCGGAGATCCCGGATATCTACAAAGACGTCTACTGGGAAGTTGATGAGAACACCGAAGCCGGCCAGACCGGGAAGCATTTTTTTAATAGCTAAGTGATTAATTATTAAACACTTACGAATATTTAAGTATGGCCAAAATTAGATACCGCGAAGCCCTCAATCAGGCCTTCGATGAAGAACTCGCTCACGACGAAAACGTCGTCATCATCGGTGAAGAAGTCGCCGAGTACAACGGAGCCTACAAAGTCACCGAAGGACTTTGGAAAAAATGGGGAGACAAACGAATCATCGACGCCCCAATCTCCGAAGCCGGTTTCATCGGCATGGGCATCGGCGCCTCCATGCTCGGCGTCCGCCCTGTTATGGAACTCATGTTCTGGAGCTTCGCCTACGTCGCCTTCGACCAACTGGTCAACAACGCCGCCACCGTCCGCTACATGTCCGGTGGCCTGATCAATGTGCCGATCGTCATTCGTGGCCCGGCCAATGGCGGCACCAACGTCGGTGCCACCCACTCGCACACACCCGAAAATATTCTCGCCAATATGCCGGGCTTGAAAATCGTCTGCCCGGCGACCGCCTACGATGCCAAAGGTCTGATGAAAACCGCGATCCGCGACAACGACCCCGTGTACGTCATGGAGAACACCTCGCTCTATAATTTGCCAGAGGCTTTCAGCGAGATTCCGGACGAAGAATACCTGATCCCGCTCGGCGTCGCCGAAGTGAAAAAGGAAGGCGCTGATATTTCGCTGATCGCTCACGGTCGTTCAGTCCTCGTCTGTCTTGCCGCCGCCGAGAAACTCGCCGACGAGCACAACATCAACGCTGAAGTCGTCGACCTGCGTTCGATCCGGCCGCTCGACGAGGACACCATCCTCAAGTCCGTTCGCAAAACGCATCGCGCCGTTTACGTCGAAGAGAACCGCCCCTTCTGTGGCGTCGGCGCCCAGATCGCTTCAACCATTCAGGAAAAAGCCTTCGACGATCTCGATGCCCCCGTCCTGCGCCTCTCCGCAATGGATGCCCCGGCGATCTACAGCCCACACATCGAACATCACCAACTGCCACAGGTCGACACCGTTATCGAAAAAGTCCTGAAAATCTGTTAAGAGATCATTCAGGCTTGAGCCCAATTTTTACCGCCTTACTTTCCTAACATGGCCACCAATATCGAAATGCCCAAGTTGAGCGACACCATGACCGAGGGAACTCTGGTCAAGTGGCTCGTCGCCGAAGGCGATTCCATCAACGCCGGCGACATCCTTGCCGAAATCGAAACCGATAAGGCGACCATGGAAATGGAAAGCTTCGAGTCCGGCACACTCGGAAAAATCTACGTCCAGGCCGGCGAAAAAGCACCCCTTGGTGCCGTGCTCGGTATCCTCGTCGAAGATGGCGAAGAAGCACCCGCAACCGCGCCGAGTGGCGACGGAGCAGGGGACAGCGGCGCTGCCGCTACTTCCGACGATGACAGCGCTGACGACAGCGCCTCATCTGTCGATGATGTTAGTGACGCGCCCGCCGCCACCCACACCGCGGATGGTCAGCGAATCAAAGCATCTCCGTTAGCCAAAAAAATCGCCAATAAACAGGGTATCGACCTTGCCGGCGTCAAAGGTAGCGGCCCCGGTGGTCGCATTGTCCGCGCCGATGTCGAAAGCGCCCAGCCCGGATCGGCATCGGCCGCGCCATCAACCGCCTCTGCACCAGCCGCTCATGCAGTTGCGTCCATGCCCGCCGCAGCCGGTGACCAACGTCTCGAGTTGTCCGGCATGCGCCGCGTCATCGCCGAGCGTTTATTGACCAGCAAGACGACGATTCCGCATTTCTACCTGAACATCGAGCTCGATGCCGCTCCGCTGATGGCGTTCCGCAAGCAGATCAACCAGGCCAACGAGTCCACCGGCGGCCACAAGTACACCGTCAATGATTTCATCATGAAAGCAGCGGTCAGTGCCGCCGTCGCCGAACCGCGTGTGAATGCTTCCTTCGCCGGCGACGCTGTCATTCAGTACGGTGACATTCATCTATCGGTTGCGGTCGCCATCGACGAAGGCTTGGTCACACCGGTCATCCGTCAGGCGCAGCATAAAAGTATTCTGCAACTCAGCGAAGAGATCAAAGACCTCGCCACTCGGGCCCGCTCGAAGAAACTTTCGCCCGACGAAATGCAGGGCGGCACGATCACCATTTCCAATCTCGGCGCCTACGGCATCGACAGCTTTGCAGCGATCATCAATCCACCTCAGGCGATGATTCTCAGCATCGGCGGTATCGTCAACAAACCCGTAGTCAACGACTCCGGTGACATCGTCGCCGGTCAGCGCATGTGGATCGGACTCAGTGGCGACCACCGCGTCGTCGACGGCGCCGTCGGAGCCCTCTATCTCGCCGCGTTCCGCAAGCTGCTCGAAAATCCGGCGCTGATGCTGCTATAGATTCAGCAGTCTACGACCAACGCGTCCAGAATTCGCCGGATAGCGTGAGTTCATTCTCGAGACTCAAATCGCGTCTCGCTCTGCACATCGTGTCGAGCCTAGGATCGCGCATGAACGCTCGTTCCTGCCTGCTTCTCTGCCTGTTCTCTTTCTCCTTATTTTGCGAGCCTACGGCCTTTGCCAAAGAAGACGGGGAGGCCAGGCAACTCAGCGCCGCGGTTCAACCGTTCGCCGAGCGAAACGAGCTCGCCGGAGCAGTGATGCTGGTGGCCGACAAGGACAGAGTCCTCGCGCTTGAATCGGTTGGCTTCGCCGATGTCGAAAACCAAAAGCCGATGGCCGATGACTCGATTTTCTGGATCGCCTCGCAGTCGAAGCCGATCACAGCCGCGGCAGTGATGATGCTCGTCGACGAGGCATTCATCAGCCTGGACGACGCCGTCGAAAAACACCTTCCCGAATTTGCCAGTCAGATGGTGGTCGCTGAAAAAAGTGACAGCGGCGATCGAGTGATTTTACAAAAACCCAATCGCCCGATCACGGTTCGCGACATTCTTTCGCACACCAGCGGCCTGCCCTTCAAGTCGGCTCTGGAAGAACCGACCCTCGACCTGTATGCGCTCAGCGCCCGAGTTCGCAGCTATGCGATGACGCCGCTCGATCACCAACCCGGCACCTTCTATCGATACAGCAATGCCGGCATCAACACCGCGGCGCGGATCATCGAGGTGGTCAGCAAAGAGAGCTTCGAAGACTTTCTCGATGAGCGGTTGTTTGGGCCCCTTGGCATGAAAGACACCACCTTCTGGCCGAGCGAAGAACAGTTGGCTCGCATCGCCAAGTCATACCGTCCCGGTCCCGACAAAGCCGGACTGGAAGCTCTCGAGATCACTCAGTTGCATTACCCGCTCATCGATCGCCAACGGCGTTTTCCAATGCCGGCCGGTGGTCTTTTCTCCACCGCCGAAGACATTGCGCGCTTTTATCAGATGCTGCTCAACGGCGGCGAGTTGAACGGTAAACGGTATTTGTCTGCGGCTGGCGTCGCGCAACTGACCTCAAAACAAACTCCCGACGAAATCGAATCTGGCTACGGTTTCGGCTTTGCGGTCAGTCCCTCAGGTTGGGGTCACGGTGGAGCCTATTCTACCAACACCTCGGTCGACACCCAGACGGGCCTCATCTTGGTTTGGTTAGTGCAGCACGCCGGGTTTCCGGGTGGAGGAAAGGACAGCCAGAACGAATTTCGCAAAGCCGCACTGAAAGCATTTTCGGAGTCGCCATAGATTTGCTGGCTCCCATCCACACTATTTGACCGCCTGGCAGAAATCAGTGTAGTCTGCGCCAGAGACCGTTTGAGTTTTACCAAAATAATCTGATGCGCTGGAAAGGCCGACAAGGAAGTAGCAATGTTGAAGACCGGCGCTCGTCGTCCGGTGGCGGTGGCGGTAGCCGCGGTGGTGGCATCGGCATGAATCTAGTGATGATGATCGCCAGCCGATTTGGCATCAAAGGCATCTTCATCGCCGGCATTGGCGTTCTGGTCTTGTGGAAACTCGGCATCGTCGATCCCGCGCGACTGCTTCAAGGTGGGAGCTCAACCACCAGTTCTTCGACACCCGCTGAAATCAGTCCCAAGGAACAGGAACTGACGGAGTTTGTCGCTGTCGTGCTGGCTGGGACAGAAGAAGTCTGGGCCTCGGAATTCGCTCGCCACGGCAGCAGTTATGAAGAACCCAAGTTAGTTTTTTATCGCGGCATGATCCAGACCGGCGGTTGCGGACCGGGTCAGGCGGCGATGGGCCCGTTTTACTGTCCCGCCGACAAAAAGGTATACATTGACCTGAAATTTTACGACGAATTGGCGCAGTCCTTCAACGCTCCTGGAGACTTCGCCCAAGCCTATGTGATCGCTCACGAAGTTGGACATCATGTGCAGAACCTGCTTGGCACCTCATCGGAAGTTTCCGCCCGCCGCGGCAAGCCAGACGGCAAACAGATGTCGGTCCGCCTCGAACTGCAGGCAGACTTCTACGCCGGTGTATGGGCTCACCACAGCAAGCAGTATCTCGAAGGCGGCGATATCGAAGAAGCGATGCGCGCCGCCAACGCAATCGGCGATGACGCCATTCAGAAGAAATCCCAGGGCAGGGTGGTCCCACACGCCTTTACTCATGGCACGTCCGAACAGCGCATGCGCTGGTTCATGAAAGGCTACCAAAGCGGTCGCATCGAAGACGGTGATACCTTTAAAATACCTTACGAGTCCCTCTAGGCTCGGGTCATGAGATTCGTCCTCGGTTTCATCCTTCGCTGCTTGTGCACCGTCCAAGTCTCTGCCTCCGAGACAAAGCAGCCAAATATACTGCTGCTGTTCGCCGATGACCTCGGCTACGAAAAGCTTGATTGCTACGGCGGCCAGAATGTAGCGGCGCAACACCTCGATGCGTTCACAGAGCCATCCCTGATCTTCAGCCGCGCCCCTGAGTAGGTAGCGCATGACGGACCTTGACCGGTTGCGGCATCCGAGACGATTTTACCGCCTGCCAGACTCAGCATCCAAATATTTTATGTCCAAGCAAACTGCCTCCTCACCCAACACTCCTGCATCGCTGAACCGTCGTGGCTTTTTGAAAAGCGGTGCCGCCGCTACCGTCGGAGCGCTCGGCTTTCCCGCAGTCCTGCGTAGTCAGGGTTCACCAAACAGCAAGCTCCAGGTCGGCTGCATCGGTATCGCCGGCATGGGCGGTAACACCATGCGCAGCATCGCCAGTCACCGCGGTGTCGAAATCGTCGGGCTTTGCGACGTCGATGCTTCTGAAATGCCGAAGGCGGCGCGTAACTTTGCCAACGCTTCAACGCATTCGGACTGGCGTGAAATGCTCAGCGGCAAACACATCGATAAATTTGATGCAATCACCATCGGTATTCCCGATCACATGCACGCCGCGCCGGCGGTCACTGCATTGCGTGCCAAAAAACATCTCTACCTGCAGAAGCCGATGGCTTCGACAATTCAGGAATGCCGCGTCATCACCGAAGAGTCCGCTAAGGCCAACGTAGTCAGCCAACTCGGCAATCAAGGCCGCTCGACCATCGAAAGCCGCATGGCCGTCGAGCTGATCCGCAACGGGGCGGTCGGCAAAATCAAAGAGGTGCTGATCTGGGAGAACAAGCCGCTCAGCTGGTGGCCGAAAAACACCGAATTGCGTGCCAAAGCCGACACCATCCCCGCAGGTTTCGACTGGGATCTCTGGATCGGAGTTCGCGAACCGCGGCCCTATCTGGAAAACACCTATCACCCGAAGAACTGGCGCGCCTGGTTCGATTTCGGAGTCGGTGAGATGGGCGACATGGGTTGCCACCACTTCGACCCAACGTTCGATGCCCTCAAACTCACTGCACCCCTCAAGGTACGCCAAACTACACCAGGCAGCAATGGCCCACTGTGGGCCGAACACCGACAAGTTGAACTGATATTTCCCGGCACGGAGGTAACGCTCGATGAAACCGTAAAAGTAACCTGGCACGATGGCGACATCCGCCCCGATGCATCGCGTATCCCACTACCAGAGGGTGTCGACGAGCTGCCAGCTTCTGGCACCTGCTGGATCGGCGAGACAGGCACCATTTTCAAAAACTATCGCGGTGGGAAGCCTGTGGTACTGCCCAGCGACGGATCAGTATTCCCCGCGGATAAATATCCCAACGATCTCGAACCACAGGATCACTATCACGGCTGGGCCGACGCCGCCATCGCTGGCGGAAACGCCCGTGCGATTGCCGATTTCAATCACGGCGGGCCGCTGACCGAAGCCGTTCTGGTTGGCGCTATCGCCGACCGCCACGCCGAACAGTGGCTCGAATGGGACCGCGACGCGCTGGAATTCTCTAACAGTGCCGAAGCGACCAAGCTCGTTAAACGCACCTACCGCGACGGCTGGCAAATCGACGGCCTGGGCTGACCAAGAACGCCAAAGGCCATAAGATTTCTCCGGTAGCCGGTGTTTCGCCCACGGCGACTGATAATCTCCGCAGGCACCCCTGCGTCCGTCCCGATCAACCTACCTACCTCACCTGCTGCGAGGTGGTAATCTCACCATTAGGCATGACGATGTGCGCGCCCTTGCCATGCATGTCACCACGCTCCATCAACCACGGCTGGGCCCAGCGGTAGGGCGTGTAACGTCCCGTGTCGAAGACAGTGGGAACGTATGAGCCACGCTGACCGCGCGGTTTCTCTTCTTCCGGGTCGACCCTGTCGGTAGGACACAGCCACACTTCGGGTTCCACTCCGAACGGCACCAATTGCGCTGTCCACCAGCCAAACCAATCCTCTTCAGTAAGACCATCGATCCCCATGGGTGGTTGGGGCCAGTAGTGGCGATCCGCAACATGCGTGGCTAACCCTAAATGGATAGTTCGCAGCTGAGTCAGGCACTGAACCTTTTCGACATGCCGCTTGTAGGCACCGTAACCAACGACGCTCAGCAAAGCCAGAATCGCAATGATCAGCATGACGACGGCCAGCTCCAGCAAGGTGTAACCGCTGACTTTGTTCCGATTTGTGGAAGAAAACCCCATGAAATAACTTAGAAAATTAGCATCGCAAGCCTATCACCGGCTCGAAGCCGGCGCAAAAACTCATCGCGCGATGAATCTTAGTCGATCGGCGGCAACAAACCGCATAGTAGGTCGCATTTGCGGCAGGATTGCCAAAAAAAACGCCAGCCTCCGCAAAGAGGCTGGCGAAATGATAGGTTCAAGCTGATGCGCAGCGCTTGATTTCAGAGGCGGGAACTAAGGAGTCACCGTCGTCGAAACACGCGAACCGAAGACGACGAACTTGCGCACGTGGCCCCGCTGCGAGAAATCAGAGTCTTCGCCGCCAGTGCTGACCAAAGTGTTGCTGCTAAAGCTGTTTGTCGTATTGGTGAAACTCGCGTTCACACTGGAGGTACCACCACCGGGAGTAGTGGTCACAGATCCAGTCGAAACACCAGTAGCAGTGTTCGTGCCGCCTGGAGCCGTTCCCACCGCGGTATTTGTTTGAGCCCCGATCACGCCACCAGCAGTGATGATGACAGGATTGATCGCTTCGACCTCGGCAACAATATTGGCTTCACCAACAAAACTAACCACTCCCGTTCCGTTGAACCGGACCGTCGGGCTATCCTTCTTCTTGATTTTGGCGGTGAAACTGGAGTTGGCATAGCCGATGTTGCCGCCCTGCGGTCCCCTGATGACCACACCGTTGATACCGCCAGTTCCATTCTGAGCTGGTAGAGGGGCAGCTCCACTTTGGCCCTGAAGTCCTCCAACGCTGGGCTGGTTACTTTCCGCGTTGCCAATACAAACCACGATCCCCGCGTCAGAATTGACCGTGCCAAACGCAGGACCGTAGTAGGTGATCCCTTTGTAGTACCAAACATTGCTCGAACTCGCTGCCAGCAGCCCGGCGCTGAACTGGACGTTGGAGCTAACACCGGTCGAACCATTCGGATTGGTGCCGCCACCGCCCGCAGCTTCTGATGAAGAACCGTTGTTGCGAACGGCGAATCGATAGATGCCAAGACCATTGCTGGTGGTAGCAACTGCCTCGTAAACACCGTCGTCTCCACTGGCGAATCGAGAATTATTGCTAAACGGACCACCTGTCCACGCCAAGCTTTGGCTTGCAGGCATCAGGATGACCGCGGTAAAAATTGCGAATGCTTTCTTCATAGGGAAAAGTTTTTAAAAGTTGTCCGGTTTCTAGGCAAGACTTATTTGAGGGATTTTCGAGCGCAAACGCAAGGTTTATTTCCTTCGAGACGCAATTTCTTGAAACTTCGCTGTCGTTTGTGGCCGTCGGCCATCTGTCGCCGCGAATTTGGGCATCGTCAAGTCTAAGGCACAGGGTGGACTTTTGCCCCATCAGAGCGTCATTTCGGCATGCCAGAAACTCGTCCGCCAGCCGATTATCACATGCACACCCCGCTGTGTCACCATGCCGAGGGTTGGCCAACGGAATACGCATCGGTGGCGGTCGATAGGGGACTCGAAGAAATCGGCTTTTCCGACCACAATCCCATGGCGGAGAAGTTCGATGACTGGCGCATGGCCATCGATGATCTACCGCGCTATTTGGACGAAGTCGCCGCAGCCCAGACTGAATATGCCGACCGCCTGACGATCCGACTCGGTTTGGAGTGCGATTTTCTCGAAGGCCACGAGCCATGGATCGAGAAATTGGCGAAAAAAGTCGACTGGGATTACCTGATCGGCAGCGTTCACTATATCGATGAGCAATGGGCGATCGACGACCCGGATCCCAAGTGGGCGTCACACTGGAATGGCCGCATCGACGAAGTCTGGGACATTTATTTTGAAAAATACCGACGCTGCGCGGCCAGTGGCTTGTTCGATTTTCTCGCCCATCCAGATCTTGTTAAAAAATTTGGTCATCGGCCCTCCGGCGACCTGCGGCGTTTCTACGAGCCAACGGTAGAAGCTATCGCTACTGCCGGTGTCGCGATCGAGATCAGCACCGCTGGCCTGCGCAAAGATTGCGCCGAGCTCTATCCAGCGGATGATTTCATCACTCTCGCCTTTCAGGCGGGCATCCCGATCGTGATCAGCTCCGACGCGCATAGGCCGGAGGAAGTTGGCGTCGACTTTGACCGTGCCATCAGCGCCGCCCGCCAAGCGGGCTACACCGAAACGTCACGATTCAAAAACCGCCAACGCAGCGGCGTAGCACTTTAGGGCGCCCGGCTCGGCTCCGCCTTTACGACGCCGTCAAAGTCAGCTGCAAGCACTCGTCGAGCGTCAAATCAGCCATCGAGGGCACGCGGTGAGCGGCTCCGGTAAAGTCCAGATGACCCGTCACCGCATTGGAAATAATGACACATGGCGAACCCGCAGCGGTGGCAGCAACCAGGCCGTTGAGCGAGTCCTCAAGCACCAGAGCACGCGATGACTCGACACCGAGTCCTTCGGCAGCGGTGGCGAACAGCTCAGGATCCGGCTTCGGTCGGCCGACATCGTCAAGACAGCGGGTCAGTTGAAAATGTTTGCGGATGCCGAGCCGTTCCAACCACGGCTCCACCCATGACCGCGGCGAGCTGGAAGCGATCGCACAGGCGATCGCCGCATCTTCGGCGGCGGCGAGCAGATCGCGCACTCCTGGCAGAGTATCGATATCACGCAGGAAGTCCTGCTCGACACGGTTGCGCTCACCATGCCAGTGATTCCAATCGATCGATGTGGCGGTTTTTTCTTCGAGGTGGGTGACCGGGTCGAAGCCTCCGAAATCGCTACCGACACAGCCAGCGTAGATTTCCAAAGGCAATTCGTGGCCGTGTTCAGCGTAGGTGTGACGCCAACCTTGATAGACCGCCGTCTCGGTATCAACGATGAGTCCGTCGAAGTCGAAAATCAGGGCCTGAATGGGGGTATCGCTCATCGCGACACCTCTAGCCGAAATCACAGCGAGCCGCAAATATCGTCGGTTCTGGGCGCTAACACCACAGCAACACGCCAATTCTTTTCCGGGTAAGTTATATGTTTACACATTTGCGGCCCGATCTGAGTCAGCGAACGCGGTTCCGGTTCGGTGCGTGGTTCTATTGGGTTCTATTGAGCCCGGGAACCCTGAGAGCCTGAGTCCGTTATCTTGACAATTCGCCTCGGCCGGCGGTCAAGCGCCGGTTTTCTTTGCAGGCGCGCTTTTCTTCTTAGCGGTCGCCACTTTCCTTTTTGATGGAGCCGTTTTGCTGGTTGCCTTCGCCTTTGCTTTGGCGGCGGCGCGTTTGGCTTTGGCGGCTTTCTTCAGCTCTCTGGCATACTGGCGGGCGGCGATGGCGAAACCTTCGGCGATCGGTTTCAGCTTGCCGGTGTGCAGCAGACCGATGCGCATGGTAGGGAAATCCTTGAGCCGGATGCGTCGAATGCTGGTGGGGATTTCGACGCCGGGATTGTCGACGGTGATGCCGTAGCCGAATCCGCCGGCGACGTAGGTCTGGATGAGTTCGAAGCTGCTAACTTCCATTTGCGGCACCCACATCAGGCCTTGTTTTTCGAGTCCGGACTGAAACATCTGCGGCAGGGTTTCGCGCGGCGGCAGGGAGATGAGCGGCAGTTTGATCTCGCCGTAATCGGCAGACTTCGCCAACGCGGCGAAGGTGCTGTAGGGCGAGTCGGCAGGCCCGAGAATGACCAACGGCAGCTCGAGCAGAGTCTCGGTCTGGATCGAAGCGGGCAGTTTGCCTTGCAGCAGGGCGACGGCGATGTCGGCGTCGCGCCGTTGCAGAACGGACTCGATCTCGACAGTGCGCACGTCGCGCAGGGTAAGGCGCATGCCGGAGAATTGTTTCTGCATGCTCTTCAGCACAACCGGCAGGTGATCGGTGAGCACGGCGGCGGCGGCGGCGAGGCGCAGGTGGTGTCGCTCTTCGCCGCGGATACGACTGGCGACGCTGTCGAGGCGGGAGAAAAATTTATAGATCGAGTCGTAGAGATCCTCACCGGCCGGGGTCAGATAAAAGGGTCGGCGATTAAAAAGCGTGACGCCGAGCGATTCTTCGAGCGTCTTGATTTGTCCGCTGATGGCGGGCTGCATGATGCCGTAAGGCATGTTGTTGGCAGCGTTGGTGATGCCTTCATACTTGGCAACGTAGTAGAACAACTCAAGGTGGTGAACATTCATGGCAGGCGAACGTGCGGTCGGACAAACGGCGTGTCGTTCGTTGTACCTGATCAAGCTCGCGGATGGAAGGACCGATGCACGTTGCGCAGATGTTTTTGATCGACGTGGGTGTAGATCTGCGTCGTGGCGATGTCAGCGTGACCGAGCAGTTCCTGGATGACGCGCAGGTCGGCGCCGTTACTGAGCAGGTGGGTGGCGAAGCTGTGTCTGAGCAAATGCGGATAAACGTTGGCATCGATGCCGGCCATTTTGGCGCGCTCTTTGACGATCTGCCAGACGCGTTGAGTGGTCAGCTTACCACCACGCACCGATAGAAAAATTTCGCTGCCGGTTTTCTTTTTCACCAGCTTCGGCCGCTCGTTGTCGAGGTAGTTGCGTAACGCATCGATGGCAACACTGCCAACCGGAACGAGACGCATTTTGTTGCCTTTGCCGGTGACGCGAATGATGGCTTCGTCGAGGTGAAGGTTTTCGAGGCGGGCATTGGTGACTTCGGAAATGCGCAGACCGCTGGCATAGAAAAGCTCGAGCAAGGCGCGGTCACGACGTCCGAGCGGCAGGCTGACGTCGATCGATTCGAGCAGCTTGGCGAGATCGGGCTCGTTGAGCGTCTCCGGCAAGTAGCGTTCCATGCGCGGCGAGTGCAGAGCATCGGCGGGATCGCGAACGATTTTGCCGCGGGCGACGAGCCGCCGGAAAAATATTTTCAGTGCAATGACGATGACGCGCAGGCTGGCAGGCGCGAGTCCGGAGCGTTTTCGCTCGGCCAGGTAGGCGCTGAGGTGATCGATGCTGACCGAATCGGGAGAGTCGATGCGGTGGGTTTTTTTCAGCCACTCGGCAAAGCCTTCGAGCGAACGCCGCGTCGACAGCTGATAGTTATCCGACAGTCCGCGCTCGGTAGCGAGGAACAGGATAAAATCGTCGATGGCGAACAGCATGGGAGCGGTGAAGAGGATGCGATGGCTTTGGCTGACTACTCCAATTCGACTTCGTCGACCTCATGGAGCACTTGGACTTTCAAATTCCCGAACGCCTTGTGTTGAAAAGCTCCATCGGCTTCCCCTTCGAGCAGATCCTTAAGGGGTGCCAGTAGGTTGTACTCAACCGTTCTGATCGATAGCGAGCCGTCTTTGACCAAAAAAGTGCCGTCCGGCATTACCGACATCTCAGATGGCGCGGCAGGTGTAGTTCCCGTTTCGCAACCGACCTCACCTTTGTCGCCATCGCGCAGCTCGGCGAGCGTCTGCTCAAAGTCGACGGAGTAGACCAAGCTTTCGCCGTCCGGGATAGAATTGCCGGTCGCCTCACTGGTGAGCACGAAGATGAGAAATGAGGCTTCCATATTGGGTCGATTAAGCGAGTTGCTTAACCTATCTAAAATACCACGGCTCGGCCTTGTTTCCATGGGATTTACCGCCTAAAGTCCCGGTCCCGCGAGAGGCGGTTGTTCCCAGCTTATGCCCAGAGTTTTTCTCAAGACCTACGGTTGCCAAATGAACGAGCGCGACACCGAGCAAGTGGCGCAGATGTTCATCGAGCGGGGCTATACCCTGACGCCTGAAGAAGATCAGGCGGACGTGGTGCTGATCAACACGTGCAGCGTGCGCGATCAGGCGGAGCAGAAGGCGCTCGGCAAGATGGGCATGCTGGCTCGTTATCGGGATAAAAATCCAGACATCATCTACGGTTTTCTTGGCTGCATGGCGCAGAGTCGAGGTGCGGATTTGTTGAAGGATGCGCCGTATCTAAATCTGGTCGCGGGCACGCAGAAGTATCATCACGTGGTCGATCACGTGGAGAACATCATCCGCCAACGCGAACAAGCACGCATGGACGACCTGCGGGCACCGATCCTGCCGATCGTCGATATCGAGGAGGAGACGGAATCGCAGAACACGATCCGCGATCACACCGGGAAAACTTACGGCGTATCGGAGTTCGTCAGCATCATGCAGGGCTGCAACATGAAGTGCACGTTCTGCATCGTTCCCTACACCCGCGGCGGAGAGCGAGCACGGCCTATTGCGCAGATCGTCGACGAGGTCAAAGGCCTGGTCGATCGCGGCGTCAAGGAGGTGACGCTGCTCGGTCAGATCGTCAACCTTTACGGCCGCCACGAATTTCCCAAAGTCGACGGTAAGAGTCCGTTCACGCAGCTGCTGGAGGCGGTTCACGCAGTCGATGGCATCGATCGCATCCGGTTCACTTCGCCGCACCCGATCGGTTACAAGGACGACTTGATCGAGGCGTTCACGTATCTGCCGAAGCTGGTCGATCACGTGCATTTTCCCATGCAGTCGGGATCGGATCGCATTTTGAAAAGGATGCACCGCCCCTACAAGGCGCAGAAGTTCATCGATATCTGCGAAAAAATGAAGGCGGCCCGCCCTGGCATCGCGATCACCACAGACATCATCGTTGGCTTTCCCGGTGAGACTGAAGAGGACTACCAGGCGACCAAGGACGCGGTCGATCGCGTGCAGTTCGACAATGCTTTCATCTTTCGCTACTCGAAGCGCAAGAACACGCCGGCGGCAGAGATGGAGGATCAGCTACCGGAGCGAGTCAAGGAGGAGCGCAATCAGGATCTGCTGGCGCAAATCGATGGTATCGCGCGGGCGAAAAACCACGCGCTGATCGGCCAGCAGCTGGAGGTGCTGTGCGAGGGGCCGAGCCGCAACAATGCGGAACGTCTTTCCGGTCGCACGCGCACCAATCGTGTGGTCATTTTTGACGGCGATGCCAAACGCCTCGCCGGTCAGCTGTTTGATGTAAAGATCGAGGACAGCACCGGCTTCACGCTCTACGGCGACCCGATGGTGGTGGCGTAATATTTTTTTCTGAATTTTTAGCGATGCCAATCACCAAACTCATTTATCAAACGCTCTATAATCTGGAGCTGCAGACGGTTGGCATCATCATCGGTGCAGCAGTGCTGGTCGGACATTTGCTCGCCTTGTTACAGGCCAACAAGGTCCGGCCCTGGCTACAGAAAATGCCGCGCAACTATCCGTTCGGCGCGGCACTGATGACGCTGAATTTTATCTGGGTGTTCATCATCTGGACGGAGATGGATCTTGGCGAGTTCTATCGGATCGAGCGCTCGATACAGCTGGTGATCATCATCGCTTACTTCGGGGTGGTGTTTTTCGTCACCGAATTTCTTGCAGCGCGCGCAGTCGGTATGTTTTTGATCTTACTGGCTGCGCCGATTCTCGATGCAGCCTTTCTGGAAATGCCGGACACGCGCCTGCTGCTGGTGCTGCTCGCCTACGTCGGTGCGGTCGCCGGCATGTTCTTCGTTGGCATGCCCTATCTGCTGCGTGATGGCATCGATTGGGTCAGCGCACGAACCGAGCGTTGGAAAGGCGCTTCGCTGGCCGGTGCCGTCTACGGGGCCCTGGTGTTGGTGTGCGCGCTGATGTTCTATAAAGGCGCTTGAGCTGATGCTTAAGCTCCGCAGCCATGTATCTTCTGGGAATATTCTTCCGGTGGTTGTTGGAACACATCGTTGGTAAGGCGGTCGAAGACAAACACATCGAGCCCGAACAAAAAGACTGGGACTGGGGCGACGAATACCAGCCCAAAGAATTCGAAGCCAGTATCGCTATCGAGTGGGAACGGGCAACCTGCGCCAACCTGATCGGCCGGATCAATGCTTTTCTCTCCGAAGGTGGAACCATCCCGAACGATCTCGTGGTCCGCTTGGCCGATGCAATCGAAGCCGACGACAGAAGCCCCGCCGCGGCAAGCGATGAATTTTCGTGTCGTGTTCTCTACGCTCAGGCTCCGACCCATTTGAGAATCGAACAAACGGCGCTAGGTCCTGAAGACAGCCTGGAAGGTTCCGACACGGGCTGTAACTTTGTGGTGCTGAAGTTTTTTTCCAGCCGCGAGCTGGCCGAACGTATCGAGATGGAATTCAGCCGATACATCAGTGAGCGCAGCAAAAGTAGGCGACCCTGAACTGCTGAACTGGATCCGAGCCATTTCTATCTACCTTTCTGCAAATGGCTAAAATGCTTTTCATACGCGGTGGCGCGGTCGGTGATTTCATTCTCACTCTGCCGGCCATGCAGTTGGTGCGCGAGTCTCTGCCCGATGTCGAGATCGAGATTCTCGGCTACGAATCGATCGCGCAACTGGCGACTGCGTCGGGCATCGCGGTCAATACCCGATCGATCGAGCACGGCCCGATGGCGAACTTTTTTGTGCCGGGTGCTGAACTCGATTTGCAGCTGACCAACTATTTCGCAAGCTTCAACGTGGTCGTTTCCTATCTCTACGATCCCGATGGATACTTCGCCGAGAATCTACGCCGAGCTGGCGTGAAGCATTTAGTCGAAGCTTCGCATCGCGTCGACGATGAATCTCTCGATGCCCGGCCAGCAGCGCAACAGCTGGCTACACCCCTCGAAGGCCTGGCGCTGTATTTGGAAAATCCATTCGTCGAACTGGAATTCGATAGCGCCGCGCATTCGATCGCCTCAACCGTTGTCGCCAGCCATGGTGCCGATGAAATACTGATCGCCCTGCACCCGGGCAGCGGCAGTCCCCGCAAAAACTGGTCGCGCAAAAACTGGATCGATGTCGCAACGGTGCTTTCTCGCGAGAACCCGCGAATTCGATTCCTCGTGGTCAGCGGTGAAGCTGAAGCAGAGACTATAGGTGATTTCCTAATGCAACTCGGAGCCGCTGGAGTTCCGTGGAGCGAAGCGCGTGATCTACCTCTGCCTGCACTCGGAGTGCTGCTGAAACGTTGTCAGCTGTTCCTCGGTCACGACAGCGGCATGTCTCACCTGGCCGCCGCCTGCGGTGTGAAATGCGTTCTGCTGTTCGGCCCGACTCGACCCGATATCTGGGCTCCTCAGAATCCAATGGTGGAAATCGTTTCCGCTGAAGATGGCAAGCTGTCGTCGATTCGAGTCGCTGATGCATTGGAGAAGATCGTCGGGGCAATTTGATCGACTCGGCTCATACGTACTATAACCTTGTACCGTACGACGCAGGAAAGCCTGACTTCGGAGCTAAGAATAATTATTTAAAGAGAAATATTTAACAGTAATAATACGGTGAATAAGTTCAGATACTCGTCGTAAACCACTGAATGTTACAAATTTGTGACACAAAAGCAGCGTTGAATAAACTCTGATAAGTAGTCAAATCGGTGAGCAAAGTAATCCGTGTGAAGGTTCCACCACATTCGCTCGCAGGTGGTGCCCCACTTATTCACAGCTTATCAAAAGCCTAAGACCAGAGCTTTTTTTCGAGTGCCACACGGGCAGCCTCGATCTCCGCGAGCTTTTTGCTCGAGCCGACACCTTCACCCAAATGCCGATCTTCCCACTCGACGCTGATCGTGAAAGTTCGGTCGTGGGCGGGCCCGGACTCGTCAGTGACGCGATAGGTCGGGCTGATCGGTGAAATCGCCTGCAAGGTTTCCTGGAGCTCTCCCTTTGGATTCTTCTCTTCCTCCGGCTCGCGGGCAACTTCATCGATCGCGCTAAAGCAGCAGGCGAGCACGACACGGCTGGCATTTTCCATGCCGCCGTCCAGATAGATAGCTCCGATCAGTGACTCAAAGACGTCCGCTAAATTCGAACGGCGATTTCTGCCGCCCGAATTTTCTTCGCCGCGACCCATTTGCAGGTGCTTGCCGAGATCGAGCTCGAGCGCGAACTTTTTTAAGGCAACCCCAGAGACCAGACGGGCGCGAAGCTTCGTCAATCGGCCTTCGGCAAAATCAGGGAACAGCCGATACAGCTCGTCGGTGAGAATCAGTTGCAGCACCGCGTCACCGAGAAACTCAAGTCGCTGATTGTCGAACTGCGCCTCTTGAGATTCGTAGGCCACACTCGGATGAGTCATCGCCTCGCAGAGCAGCTGCGGATCGCTGAACTGGTAGTCGATCTTTTCCTCCAGCGAATCCATGGCGTTAGGTGCGATGCAATTCAGGCGACAAATACGGTGAAAGGGGCGGGATGGGGTGATCGACGGGACTCGAACCCGCGACAACCGGAATCACAATCCGGGGCTCTACCAACTGAGCTACGACCACCATCCGCCACGAAGAACAATCAGAATGAACAACCGCTCGATGAAGGGGACGGGAAAATAGGGGCAGTGCGCCGATTTTTCCAGCAAATTTTACAGGTGGCGAAACGATGGGCTATTGGGCCTCCAAGCCCGCTGAAAACTGGGTCTGCAGCAGTTTTCGCAGACGTCTTTCCAAGTCAGCGTAGCGGGAATCACCCGCGAGATTTAGCATTTCTCGTGGATCTTCGAGCAAATCATAGAGTTCGCGGCCATGATCGCCGTCCACGCCCCACTCGTTATAACGCCAGCGATCGGTGCGAACGCTGCGGCCGGGCGCATCGGCAAAGACCACCTGCGAAAAAGCTGGCCGCGTCCAAGTGGTCTTTGGATTGAGCAGCAGGGGAGTCAGGCTGATGCCTTCAAGGGCTTTCGGCGGGCGCAGGCCACACAGTTCAGTGACGGTAGGAAAAATGTCGATGAACTCGACCACTCGCGCGCATCCATCAGGTGTTGCCGGCACGCCCGCGCCGGCAAAGATCAGTGGCGTTCGAGTGCTTTCTTCGAATAGGCTGTTTTTTCGCCAAAGTCCGTGCTCGCCGAGGTGATAACCGTGGTCGCCCCACAGCACGATCAGCGTATTTTCCGCTAAACCGAGGCGATCCACTGCATCGAGAAGTTGGCCTACCTGGGCGTCGACAAAGGACACGCATGCGTCGTAGGCAAGCACGCATTCCTGAGCCTGCGCGTGCGTAGTGCCGAAATTTGGCCAGACCGGGGTCGAGGCGAGCGCTGCGGCGGGAACTTTTGAAGTCGTGCGATAGTCGTTTGGTAGGGGCGGCAGGATCGTTTCAGCGAGCGAATACTTTTCGAAGTACTTCTGCGGAGCTATGTAGGGGATATGTGGCCGATAAAATCCGGCGGCGATGAAAAATGGCTGCTTGCTGTCGGCGGCGACGTGGTTCTCCAGCCATCGAATCGTCTCTGCGGCGACTTTGCCATCCGTCTGCTCCAAATCATCTCCCTCAGACTTAAGGTATGCCATCTGGTCTGGCAGCGGCAAGTCGGGCGTGTAGACCGTCAGCAGCTCTTCTTCATCTTTGTCGCGACCACGAGGATTGATCACTTCGTCCCACGAGGCCTCGTCGTCGGGACCGCTGCTGCCGATGTCGGTCGGCACCGATTGATGGAAAATTTTCCCAACCCGCGTGACGCGATAACCATTCTGCCGGAACAGCTGAGGCAGCGTCACCAGATCTGGCAGTTTGTCGCGCAAGTTCATCCGGTTGTGCAACATCCCGGTGGTCTCTGGGCGCAACCCGCTCAGCACTGAAGAGCGGCTCGGGCCGCAGGAAGGAAACTGGCAGTAGGCACGGTCGAAACGCACACCGCGGGCCGCCAGGCGATCGATATTCGGCGATTCGATATGCTCGACACCGTAACAATTCAGTCGCGTGTTGAGGTCATCGATGGCGATAAACAGCACATTCGTCTGTGCCAAAAGCGAACTCGAAAATCCTGACACCAACACCAATATCAACCAGCGGGCTTTCATCGTGGCGGTCGTATTCATGTCACGGCAAGTTTACTCGAGCAGACCCAGTTTGGCGAAAAATGCGTCGCTGTCAGTAAAATCGTCGAATAGCACATCCGGCTTGTGATCCTGCAACTCCGGTGCCGAAAAGCGACCCGTAGCGACCGCGACTGCCATTGCGTCGCAGGCCCGTGCGCAGGCGATGTCTTTTGGCGTATCTCCGATGACGATCACGTCTCTGGCGGCAAAATGCGATCCAGAATGATCCAGCGCCCGTTGCACAGCGATTGGACCAAGTTGATTGCGATCGTGATGATCGTCGCCAAATGCACCGAATCCAAAAATTCCCTCGAAGCCGAAATGCTCGACTTTGATCCACGCGCCGCGAGCGATGTTGCCGGTAAGCAAAGCCAGGGTGTGATCGGTCTCTTCGCGAAGTCGATGAATGAGCGATGGCAGACCGGGCAAAACCCGTCCCTCCTCGCGATGAGAACCACCCAAGTTTTCGCGCAGTCGCACGAGATAGTTCAGGTAAAAGGCCTCCGTGCGATCAGCGTCATCATCGAAGGCAAAGTGCGAATACAGCGAGCGCACGATGCCGCTGTCCGTGCTGCCGGCGAGATCGAGCTTTGGCATTTCATCTGCCCGGTCGTGCAGCTCAAAGTTGTCGATGAACGCGTCGCGAAGTGCGCTCAGCCCAGCTCCGCCGGTATCGATCAGCGTCCCGTCGATATCGAACAACAGCAGCTTCTTTCGGGGAGCGGGCATGGCGACATTCGTGGGATGAGTCTCCAACCGTTGATCATCCACAGACGGAGTACGACCCCGACCACGCCACATCGGCAAGATGCCGATGCCACGGTGGATCAACCGATTCAGGCGCGTCCGCTACTCTTTTGAGGCTGCTTCTTCGTCTGCCGAACCTTTTTCGTCCGTCGAATCATCAGCGCTTTCTTCAGACGCTTCTTCAGACGCTTCTGCGGTCGCATCAGCTGAAGTATTGTGCTCATCGTCATCTTCTTCGAAGTCCTCGGCCGCTTCTGCAGCGTCGTGGGCATCGATATCGATATCGTCTTCGTGATCGTCAGAGCGGAACTTACGCTTCTGTTGCTCAGGAGGACGTGGCGACATCATCATTAAGATGTTGCGACCACCGAGTTTGGGCTCAAGATCGACCTGAGCCACGCCATCGAGGTCCACTTTGACCAGGTTCATGAGATCGAAACCGAGCTCTTTGTGCGCATTCTGTCGCCCGCGGAACTGCAAGTTGAACCGGACTTTGAAGCC
Organism: Verrucomicrobiales bacterium; assembly: GCA_037969585.1. GTDB lineage: Bacteria > Verrucomicrobiota > Verrucomicrobiia > Verrucomicrobiales > DEV007 > JBBKXR01. The sequence goes on along the minus strand of JBBKXR010000160.1, from coordinate 41,105 downwards.
GTGGCAGAGAAAATCCTCCGCACGCGTCATCTTGATGCCGTAATCATGCGGATCGATGTTAACGCGGAATTTGACCTCCTTCTCCTTAGGTGCCGAGGCTTTCTTATCCTTCTTTAGCTTGGACTGCTGGTACTTCCACTTGCCGTAGTCAGTGATCTTACACACCGGCGGACGGGCGTGCGGAGCAACTTCGACGAGATCGAGTCCGAGTCTCTTGGCGGCTTGCAAAGCCTGGCTGGTCGCCATGACTTCGTTTTTGTCGCCGTAAAGAACGCGAATTTCAGGCACCCGGATGCGTTCGTTGATCCGGGTCATTTCACGCCGCGGACGGCGCTTGAACGGTTTCTTAGCGATGGAAGGTATCCTCCTGTTTCTGGTTGAGCGGTTTTTTCATGGGACGATGCACACGGCATTCGACACGACAAGTGGCGAAAAATCCGTATGCGAAAGGGCAGGGGTATCGGTAAGATCGGTGACGTGGGCGCAACGATGTGACCTTGGCGCCAAAGTCTGGCGCTGGAGCAATTGGGGTAGGTGCAGACGCATCATCGGCGACTACAGCGAGCGCTGAGAGATTTCTTCCACCACCTTGTCTTTGAATTCAGACACCGAAAGTTCGCCGTCGTCACCACGGTCGCGGTGACGCACAGACAGATTTCCAGATTCTTGTTCTCGTGCTCCGATGATCAACATGTAGGGAATTCTGGCCAGTTGAGCAAGTCGAATCTTTGCCCCTACTTTGTCGTCAGAGAGATCGGCTGTAACACGCACACCCGCTGATTTCAGTTCTGCGCGAACTTCTTCGGCCATATCGACGTATTTTTCCGAGATCGGCAGCACTCGTACCTGTTCGGGTGCCAGCCAGGTTGGGAACTTGCCGGCGAAGTGCTCGATCAGCACGCCGACGAAGCGCTCCATTGAGCCAAACGGCGCGCGGTGGATCATCACCGGGCGATGCGACTTGTTGTCGGCACCGACGTATTCCAGACCGAAACGCTCGGGCAGATTGTAGTCGACCTGCACCGTGCCGAGCTGCCATTCGCGACCGATGACGTCCTTCACCACAAAGTCGATTTTTGGCCCGTAGAACGCCGCCTCGCCGGGTTCTTCGGTAAAGTCCATGTCCTGCGAGCGAGCCGCAGAACGCAGCGCGTCCTCAGCTTTGTCCCAGTTGGCAGGATCGCCGACATACTTGGTCGAATCGGGATCGCGCAATCCGATGCGCACCCGATAGTCGGACATGCCGAGAGTGCCGAGCACAATTTTCACCAGCTCGAGGCAGCCCATGATTTCGTCGGCGACCTGATCCTCAGTGCAGAACAGATGCGCGTCGTCCTGCGTGAAGCCGCGCACCCGGGTCATGCCGCCGAGCTCGCCCGATTGCTCCCAGCGATACACCGTCCCGAATTCCGCCAGACGCACCGGCAGATCACGATACGAATGATGGTTAGATTGAAAAATTTTGATGTGATGAGGACAATTCATCGGCTTCAGCAGAAAGCCGTCGATCTCACCGCTGTTCAGTTTGTTGGATAGCTCGCCACAACCGCAGCCTTCCTCAGCAAGTTTCTCCATCGCGTCGCGCTCGATCACCGGCGGAAATTGCGAATCCTGATAATAGGGGAAATGCCCCGAGGTCCGATACAGGTCCAGTTTGCCAATGTGCGGCGTGTAGACCTGCGAATAGCCCTGACGCTCGAGATGCTCGCCGATGAAATTTTGCAGCTCGTTGCGCACCACCGCACCGTTTGGCTTCCAAAGGATCAGGCCCTGACCGACCGCTTCGTCGATGGTGTAAAGATCGAGTTCCTTGCCCAGTTTACGGTGATCACGCTTCTTGGCTTCCTCGAGACGTTCGAGGTGCTCCTCGAGCTGCGTCTTATTTTTAAATGCAGTGCCGTAGACACGTTGCAGCTGAGGGTTGTTGGCGTCGCCTTTATAAAAAGCAGCGGCGACCGACATCACCTTGAAAGCCTTGCAGTTGCCCGTGCGCGGGACGTGTGGGCCAGCACACAAATCCCAGAAGTCGCCATTTTTGAAGATCGAGATCTCCTCGTCTTCGGGAATGTCGTTGAGCAAATCGATCTTAAACGTGCTCGGCGTGTCCCGATCACCCAGCGCTGCCAGCCGGCCCGACTGCGCCATCGTCATCGCCTCGCCGCGCGACACCGTGATCCGCTCAAACGTTTGGTTTGCTTTGACGATCTTTTTCATCTCCGCCTCGATGGCCGGGAAGTCGTCCGTGGAAATGTTGTGCTTTAGATCGACGTCGTAGTAGAAACCATTTTCCACCGGAGGACCCCCCGCAAACTGAGCATCGGGCCACAGCTTAGCAATCGCCGTCGCCAGCACGTGCGCCGCCGAGTGACGCAAACGGTCGATGTCAGACATCTGCGCCCGCTCATCGAGAGTCTTTCGAGGCGATGGGTTCGCGTTTTCGCTGGCGTTGTCGGTATCAGGCATGGGAATCGAAACAGTTGCCGCTGGTAAAGGCAGGGCGGCATCGGCTTTTTAATAAGCCCAAAGCCCGAAAACTCAAGCGCAAGCCGAGCTGCTCAGCAGGGACCATCAGCCAAACAAATCCCGGCGCAGTCCGCGCAACACCCGCAAGCCATCCCAACTCGAACCGCGCATAGTATTGCCGGCTGTGCGACGCCTCGCGCCGAATCGATCACGATTTTCCTCAAACACCTCCTCGAGAAATCCGTCGGCACCGATCGCCAGCCCTTCGGTCAGATAGCGAACCCGGCAGCGCAATATTTCCGCCACACTCAGCTCGCCGCCACGCGCCAATTCAGCCTCAACCTCCTCCCGGCTCATCCCCAATCGTACCCCGGATCCGGTGCGCGTATCCGCATCGCGCTCCCGTCCATGCCCAAACAGCAGCAAACGATATCGCGCCGATGTCACTCGCCAGGTCACCTGACGGTTCACACCAAACGAAGTCCGCTCGAGGATCGCACACAGACCTGCCCGCGCCGGTTTTTGACCCTTTTTGCTGCCCGCCACCGCCTCCGCATAGCCACACCATCGGTAATCCTTAGGATCAGCAACGATCCCTGCCCGGACTGGATTCAAATCGATGTACGCCGCTATCGTCAACAGCGCTCTCTCATCACCTTCGACCAGCACGCTGCGAAATCGATGCTCCCACAAAGTTCCCACTCTCTTATGGCGTCGATTGTGCCAGCGCGTATAGCGCTGCTTGAGCTCCTTCAAAAAAACCGAAAGCGAATATCGCCGCGCCTCATACCGAGCCAGAATCTCCGCCATCCAACTAGGACTTGAATCCGCAGCCCGCGCTGCCCTATCCAGTTCTTGGAACGCACCGCGCAATTCCCGACCCGAATAAATCAACGGCAACAACTTTCGCAATCGAGCCTCCGTAAGTGGCTGCGATCCCTGCATCCAACGCTGACAAGGAACCCGCACCAGCATGTGAAAGTGGTTTTCCATCAAACAATACGTCACCACCTGCACCCCACAAAACTCCTCCAACCGCCGCATCCACTGATAAAAGTGGAGCTTTTCCCTTTCGCCCAGCGTGCGGTTCCGATCAACCACACGCGAAACGCAGTGGTAATAGGACTCAGTCGTTGGACGAAGTAGGCGGCGAGGCACTCTCAAAACTGCCATAAATCAACATGAAAGCAATTTTATTTTTACCGGAATTACAATTTTTTTGGAATTACAATATTTTTGCACAGTATGCGGAAATAATCCTGTCCTCTACCATCGCCGGGCTTCGGATGCTCCCTTGAGCAGCCGGCATTTCTCTCTGCCTTCAGTTCTGCTGTTCTTCTGGCGTTTTCAAACATCTCCATTCGTATAGCTTGTCGGTGGCATCCGATCTGGCTCAATGTGATGCTGTAGGATCGGCGTCAATATCACTTGAAACATTTGCAGAGTTCGTGGATGTTCGGCGCTCAAGTGGCGGGGTGTAGCTCAGCTTGGTAGAGTGCTTGCTTTGGGAGCAAGATGTCGCTGGTTCGAATCCAGTCGCCCCGACCATTTTTCCTGTGTCAGATCAACGCCAGTCCCAAGCCAATAATCCGCTGCATGGGATTACCTTGGAGAGTATCGTGAAGGGTCTGGTGGATCGCTACGGCTGGGAGGAGTTGGGCATGCGGATCAATCTCCGATGCTTCAGGAGTGATCCTTCGGTCTCTTCGAGTTTGAAATTTCTGCGCAAAACGCCGTGGGCTCGGAAAAAAGTCGAGGACCTCTACATTGCGACACTGGAAGAGCAGAAGCCAAACGCGACGCCTCCGTGATTAGCTGGAGCTGAGGTCTTCAGCTCGCCCAATTTTCAGGTTTGCCTTCTGCTCTCAGTATCCGCGCTTTGCGACTTGTTCGGGAGGCTCAAGGTCGGCTAGGATTCTGGCGTGTCTGAAAATGCTCTCGTCAAGTCGGTCTCGGCCGACTCCGCCAGTTGTATCGGGAGCGGTCCGCTGCCATCGGAGGATTTCGGCGACCGCTTCGGGCCAATGCTGGTGAAGGAATTTCGCCAAGGCCTGCGGGCGAAAATGTTCGTCGGTCCGTTTCTACTCATCCAGATATTGGCGGTGCTGGCGGTGCTCGGGGAGGCGCTGGCTGCCGGGATCGACAGCGGCGGCAACTTCGGGTTTGCCGGAGGTATGTTGACCTGGGTAGTTGGATTGATGCTTGGCGTGGTAATGCCTTTGACCGGCTTTTCGGCGCTGCAGCCGGAGTTGCAGGGAGGCAGAAATATCGAATTGCTTCTGCTGGCGAACCTTTCCCGTTGGCAGATCGTCCTCGGCAAATGGTTAGTGATGAACTCGCTGGCGATCTTGGTGTTGATCTCGCTCCTGCCGTACCTGCTGTCGCGTTACTTCATCGGTGGCGTCAATCTGGTCGAGAACTTGTCGTTTCTTATCACTATTGGAACCGTGAACGTGGTTATGAATGCTGCAGTCATCGGCGCTTCAGGCTTCTCGAATATCATTGCTCGTTTCGTTGTGCTGGGGATCACGATGGGTAGCTGCTCCATTTGCTCGATGATCTCGGTGCTGCCCCTGGCGCGGTCCTCGAGCGTTGCGTTCGACGAGAATTCGATGTCGGCTGTCGCCCAGCTCTTCTTTTTGTCGGTGGCAGTCGACGTGTTGTTTTGCGCGTTCGGTTTGCAGGTCGGGCGGGCAAAAATCCGTTTGTTTGAAAATCCGATCGATCCACCGGCGAGCGGCCTCTTGATCGCGATGATGTTGTTCACGCCGCTCGTGCTCGGTGTCTTCACCGTCGCGGGAATTCTTGCGGTACCGATAGTTTGTCTACTGCTGACTGGGGCTGTGTTGGCGATTGATCGGGGGCCGGGGAAGGGGAAAAAATCCGCACCCGCCTACGCGCAACCCTGACGGTTTGAGTCTGGCTCAGAGCTGTTCGGGAAAAACCTGGACAATTGAGGTGCGGCGCAGGTTTTCGACAAATTCTTCGATCTTCTGTCGACGATCTTCGGTTTCCAAGTAGGCGATGATTTCGTCGCGCATTTCTTCGAAACTGGCTTCGCGGGCAGGTTGCCGGTCGGTCATTTCGACGATATGCCAGCCAATCTCACTGCGGAACGGTTCACTGAGCCCGCCGGGTGCGAGATTCTCGATGGCACTGATAAATTCCTCGGGCATGCGAGCGCGAGCGAACCAGTTCAGGTCACCACCGCGCGGTTTGCTGCGCAGGTCTTCTGAATATTCGGCGACGAGCTTGGCGAAATCGGCATCGTTCTCGGTCAGTTGGCGATAGAGTTCTCGGATCTGCTGTTCGCGCTCGGGCGAATCGTCACCGATTGTGCTGAGGAAAATATGTCGCGTCCGGAAAGTTTCATCGACGCCGAAGCCATTCTCTAAGCCGCCTTCGCGATTGTTGTCATACCACTGACGGGCGACAGCTTCGGTCACCTGCGGAGAGGTGGCCAAGTGAAATTCCAGCCAGTCGACTTGGGCAGTGAGTTCACGCAGGCGTTGGCGGCGCTGATCGGCATCGATGTGCTGGGCGGCCGAGCGTTGTTCCAGTTGTTCGATGTCTTTAAATTGGGATTCAAAATGCGCCACGGCGGTGCCGACCTTGTCCCGGCTGACCTGATGTTTTTGACCTCTGGTGTATTGTTCGATGAGCAGGTCATCGATGAGGCGTTGCAACACGGCGCCGCGAATGTAGCGCAGGCTACTGGCCGACTGATCATCGCGCTTTTTACCGCGTTGGTAGAGATGAATGTCGACGCCGCGAGCGAGGCGGTCGGTGCTGATCGGCTCACCGTTGACGGTCGCTACCCAGCCTTTTTCAATGGCGCGTTCGGCGGTGGTCGGTCCGAGCGCTTGACGTTTTTCGTAGCGTTGACGGAGCGGCCCCCGGAAAACGAAGAAATCGCCGGCCAGATAGAGCACAAAGATGGCGTAAAAAATAAACCGCCAGGCGTAGCGGCCGCCTTTGCCACGGTTCTTCGAGCCGGACGGAGGAGAGAGGGGCGATCGCAGCCGCGATCGTGCGGGACGCTTGGGTGGGTCGGGCCACTCGGCTCCGGGAAGGTCGGTGGGATCGCTGGATTTCTCCGGCGGATCGGCATCGGCTTCTTGGTCCTCGGGCATGGTGGCGGCAGACGACGATTGATTTTGCTAAGAGGCGGCGAGTGATTCGGTGTCGCGCAGGCCGAGGCTGGCGTAGATCTCGCGGGTCGCTCGCGAGCGGTTGAGTGTGTAAAAGTGAAAGCCTTTGACGCCGCGATCGAGTAGGTCGGCGCACTGTTGCGTGGCGTAGTGGATACCGACGCGTTCGACGGCTTCGGTATCGTCACCGGCGCGTTCGACGGCGCGCAACAATTTGGCGGGAAAGCGGGCGCCGGCGGCGAGGTCGGCCATGCGTTGCATGCCTTTGGCGGAGGTGATCGGCATGATGCCGGCGATGATCGGCACGTCGATGCCGGCTAACAAGCAGCGGTCGCGGAAGTCGAGGAAGTCGTCGTTGTTGAAGAACAGCTGGGTGACGATGTAGTCGGCTCCGGCGTCGACTTTGCGTTTCAAGTGATCCATTTCCAGGAGGCGATTCGGGGTGGCGGGATGGCCTTCGGGAAAGCCGGCGACGCCGATACCGAAGCCGCGCGAATCAGGGTGAGTCCCGGTTTCGTTGAATTTTTTAATGAACGCAACCAAGTCGGATCCGTACGGAAAGGCGTCTTTCGTGCGGTCGTGATCGGCGCGGTCGCGTGGCGGGTCGCCGCCGAGGGCGAGGATGTTGCTGACGCCGGCAGTGGCGTAGCGTTCGAGGATGCTCTGCACTTCGTCGCGCTCGTGGCAGACGCAGGTCAGGTGCGGGATCGGATCGCAGGCGGTGGTTTCTTTTAGGCGCACGACGAGGTCGTGGGTCATCTCGCGAGTTGACCCGCCGGCGCCGTAGGTGACGCTGACGAAAGAGGGCTTGTAGCGCTCCAGTTCGGCGATGGTGGAGTAGAGGGACTCCCAGGCGTCGTTGCTTTTCGGTGGGAAAAACTCGAACGAGATGGTGGTACGCTGTTTTTCGAATATGTCCTGGATGTGCATGGCGGCGGGCGCTTGGGCAAAAGGTGTCTCGTCGATGTTGCTGCGTTAGACGAGGCGTCAGCGGCAAGACTTCCCCAGCCACTCCCTAAATTCAATAACTTTCACGTATCCTAACACTGTCCGAAATTTCCGCGTCACGGTGTCGTTCTGAGCGTTTGACAGTGTGAGACTGCTGGCTACTTTGCCGACCGCCGATCGAAAGATCGGCGTTGATATCACACTGATGGCTCACGAAAATCATTCCGAATTGCCTTTGCCGGGGTCGCCGATGTCATCGGATGGATCGGGTGAGGAATCGGTCCACGAGTGTCCGCTGCGCCGAGTGTTGGCTGTCAATGAGCACGGCATGGTGGTGGAGTCGCAGCGTGGTTTTGAGGTCGGATCGACGATGGTGCTTGGCTGTCATGTCGAGGTGAAGGCTTCGGTGCCTCGTACGGCAGGTGCATTTGTCAGTGCGGAGACGATCGTGGTGGAGTCCCGTCCGCTGACGGGGGGCGGACGAACGGACGAGGGGAGCTTTCAGGTGACTTTTTTGTTTTGCGATATCAGCCGTGAGGACCGCGAAATGCTAGTCAAACTCTCGGATGTCGAAGGAATTCGCCTGGCGAGCGGCTCGGCTGCTCGTCGCTCGGGACTGGCGATTCCGCCTCCGCAGGTGTTTCCGGCGGTCGAAAAAGGATTGAGGAAGCCGCCGTATTTGCGCATTGATGGTGTCGATCCGGCTGCGGGCTCGGGTTGTTCGCTAAATTGAGCCGACTCAGGTCGCCGTAGCCTTATACAAACCGGGTAGATTCTCCGGTGTAATTGTGGGTATGAGATAGGCAAAACTGGCGCTTCTCGTCCTGAGTCACGAAGCTAGCCGCTTTTTCTCGATTGCTGCGTTGTTCGTCATTCGCTGTGCTAGCACTGCTTTTCGCTTCGTTTCCCGGCTCGCCCCTTCGGCCTGCACTGCAGGCAGGTGATGTCGTTCGACTCCTTTTTCCAACGTCTTGCACTTGAGAACGATCGATGCAGCCATTCTAGCAAAACGGCTAACCGATTGGTATAACCCGTCGATTTTTGAAACGACCTTAGGCGATCATCTATGGAAGTTATATAAAATTTCCACTAAAACAAAAAATAAGTAGCAACTTATGTAATTTCCATATATTTTATACTTCATCTAACTATTTCGGCTCATTCGAACGACTCTCTTTTCTTGTGGGTGGTATCGGCGATTGAACCGATACCGACTCACAAATAGCACAGCATTCGAACCGTATGTCTTCGCCTCTTAAACCTTTGCCATCTCGGCCGATCGCTTCTCGTTCAGCTGCGGCAGTGTCGTCCGTTATTGAACGGAAAAAAGCCAGTGCTCCCCTCGATGGATTTGTTCATCCGGCTAATTTGGATAATGAGGATGATCTGAGGCGCGCCCGTCTGCAGATCCGTTTTGGAGTCGTCCTCGGCCTGATGTCGATCGCCTATGCAGCGTTTTTCCTCGCTATCGGAAATCGCTGGGGTGGTTATATCATCGGAGTAAGCGGCATGTTTACCACGATGGTGCCGTGGGTGGTGCGTCAGACGGGAAATTTGAATCTGACCGGCTATTTGTACGGTTTCGGACTCCTCGTCGGCTTTACCGGTCTGTGCTCAGTTGATGGCGGTATCACGGGCCACGCGGTCGCCTGGCTGGCGGCAGTGCCTTTAGTGGTGCTTCTTCTCGTCGATTTGCGCGGTGCTTTGACGTGGTCGGTGATTGCTTTTGCGACGGTTGTGGCGCTAGCGGTGTGCGAGATTTTTGGCTACCGCTTTCCAACGACCTACGATACAGAGTGGGCTTCGGCGGTGGCGTCGGTGAGTATGGTTGGCTTGGTTTGCTTTCTTGGAACCTTGGGTCTGATTTTTGAACAGACTCGAAGAGAGGCAGCGCGCAGGATGGACTTTGCCAACGAGCAGTTGGCGGCGGCAAATTCCGATCTGCACTCGCTCAATCGTGAGCGAGCGGAGTTCATCAACATCGCAGCCCACGGCTTGCGCAACCCGTTGGGTATTGTCACGGGTTATGCGGACCTGTTAAGGATGCAGGAAAATCTTTCGCCAGAGCAAATCCACCGTCAAGCGGGCGAAATTCTTACTTCAGCAGGTCGAATGACGGACATCATCAGCAATTTGCTCGATGTGCAGGCAATCGAAGACGATCGGATGGAACTGGAGTCAAAAGAGTTCGACATGACTCCGCTGATTACCACCGTGGTCGAAGAAAACAGGGCGCTTGCAGTCGCCAAGCAGATTTCGCTTTCGATGCCTGCGGTCGTGGATCTACCGTCTGTGAGAGGAGATCAGGGGGCAGCTCATCAGATTCTCGAAAATCTGGTTTCCAACGCGATCAAGTATACCCCGGTCGGAGGCAAGGTGAAGATGTCGGTCGGTCACAACGCTGAAATGGTCGTTGTTGAGGTGATCGACGACGGTCCTGGTTTGAGCCAGGAAGATCAGTCGAAGCTGTACGAAAAATTCTCTCGACTGACGCCGCGCCCGACGGGTGGCGAGCCGAGCAGTGGGCTGGGACTGTGGATCACGCGTCGACTGGCAGTGTCGATGGGAGGTGGCGTATTTTGTCGCAGCGAACAGGGCGAGGGTTCGTCATTTGGCGTGAGACTACCGATCTACGTCGCGTCCAGCGAGGAGGCGGAAAATGCCATGAAGGGTCCAGCCGTATCCTTCATCCCCGGCGAACCGCTGATCGGCAGGAATCCGATGGCGGCGTCCAGAGACGATATAGCTTTGTCGAGTTGAGCTGCGCGGAACTCACGCCCTCGCCAGTTCCTTGAGGACTACGTCAGCGCACTTCAACGCTGGCGCCTGGTCGAAACAGCGTGCTGAGGCGCACGGCATCCCAGTTGGCGAGACGAATGCAGCCGGCACTTTGGGCGCGGCCGATAGTCTCGGGATTATTCGTACCGTGAAAACCGATACCGGATTTGTCGAGACCGGCCCAGAAGATGCCGACCGGACTGTTCGGGCCAGGCGGTAGCATGTGATAGTCATCGCTGCGTTTGCCGGCATTGAGCATCTGGCTGTCATAGCGGAACTCGGGCGTGGTGACCATGTTTACGCATTTCCAGTCACCGTAGGGGATGAATTTTTCTCGACCGGGGGTGATCGGAAAGCTTGCGAGCAAAATCTCACCGTCGTAGATCCGCACAGTTTTGCGCTTGGTGTCGACGTGAAGTTTACGGGTGCTGAGAGCGGCTTCTTCCTCGAATTGGATGTCGCGCTCGATGTCCTCGATGCGAAACTCGGCAATATTTGGCACGATTACTTCTTTTCCCGGGCGCAGATTGTAGATGTTGATGTCCGGGTTTAGCTGAGTGATGAAGCCCATGCTGGCGTGATAGCGCTCGGCGACGTATTCGTGGTAGGAGCGGTAGGGCATGTAATCCTTTTGTGCCTGCGCCGCTCTGCCTGAAGGTAGAGAGCCAACGAATTTCGAGGCGGATTCGGGAATGACGACCGTTTGGAAAGGCGATGGAATGGCCTTCCTGGTTTGTTTCAGCAGTTCATGCCAATTACCGGTCTCGACATCGTCGCGGAGGTTGAAATCCTCGGCTGCCTGGCGAGTGAAAGTACCCATCCGGCCATCGATTTTCCCGGGTCCAAGCAATTGCGTATCGAGATAGATCTGGACCGCGGTGATCGTGTCCCGATCGTCTTCAGCAGGTTCGTCAGCCTTCTTTTTGAAAAAATCCAAGCTCAGGGCATTGGGCAAATACGACAGCAGCAAAAACGCTGCCACGACAGGGACTCGGGGGAGAGAGAGCATGGCGACGTAGGTTGGCGTCGACGTCGGCCCTCGTCAAACAACCAAGGTGGGAGATTGGCGAGAAAATGCAGCCTATCTCGTTTTCGCACTACTGCTTTCCACGGCTTTCCTCAACAGTTTCCGGTAAACTAATATCTTGCAACTGAAGCCAGCAGTTGAGCTGAGTTGCATTCAGATCCAGTTCTTCAGGACCGGAAAGGCCAGAGAAATCAGGACTGCGGGCTATGCGCCGTCGGCGAGCCCGAAGGCATCGTGCACGACGCGCACCGCGTCATCGATCTGCGCTTCGGCGACGGTGACGGTGATCTTGATCTCGGAAGTTGAGATCATTTGAATATTGATGCCGGCTTTGGCAAGCGCGGAAAACATCTCGGCGGCAACCCCGGAATGCGAGCGCATGCCGATACCGACGACGCTGAGCTTGGCGACTTTTGTTTCGGTGAGAATGCGCACGCCTTCGCCGAGCTCGGCTAGCACCGGCTGAAGCGCGGCCTCGGCTTGCGCCAGGTCCACTTCGTTCAGCGTAAAAGAAATGTCGGTGACGCCGGTAACGCCGGTGGTCGAGACGTTTTGCACGATCATATCGATCAGCAAGTTGGCTTCGGCAAGCGCGCCGAACACGCGTCCTGCGGTGCCTGGTTGGTCACTGACTCCAGTGATGGTGACTTTTGCCTGGGCCCGCTCGAGGCTGACTCCACGGATGACGACGGATTCCATGCTCATGTGTTCTTCACGCACCAAGGTGCCGGGGTTGTCGTTAAGGCTGCTGCGGACTTCAAATTTGACACCGAATTTTTTGGCGAACTCGACAGCGCGCGACTGCATGACTTTGCTGCCGCTACTGGCCATTTCGAGCATTTCATCGTAACTCAGTTCGTTGATTTTGCGGGCGTCGGGAACGACCCGGGGATCGCAGGTGTAGACGCCGTCAACATCGGTGAAAATTTGGCATAGGTCAGCGTCGACCGCTGCAGCCATGGCGATCGCGGTCAGGTCGGACCCGCCGCGACCGAGGGTGGTGATGTGGCCTTCTCTGGTGCGGCCTTGGAAACCGGCTACGATGACGATATTGCCGTCATCGAGTAGTCGGTGAACTTCATCCGGCGTGATGTTGGAAATGCGCGCCTTGGTGTGGACACCGTCCGTTTCAATCCCGGCCTGAGCACCGGTGAGCGATTTTGCCTGCCCGCCGAGTGCGGTAATCGCCATTGAAGTCAAGGCGATGGTGCGCTGCTCGCCAGTCGCCAGCAGAACGTCCATCTCGCGATCGGGTGGGCGACTATCTTGACAGACCGCGGCAGCGAGCTCGATGAGCTTGTTGGTTTCACCGGACATTGCCGACACCACAGCAACGACTTTGTGGCCGGCTTTCTGCGTCTCCAGAATGCGCCGGGCCACATTAAGAATGCGCTCGGGGTCGCGGACGGAAGTACCGCCGTATTTTTGCACGATCAGACTCACAAATTTTGGCGTGGGTTCGGCCCAATGAAAGGGGCGAGTGGGGATATTGCCCGAAGATTTGCGAATGTCCACGGGTGATTTTCTCGTTAAACTCGGCAACAAGGTTTGCTGAGCGGGGTAATATCTGGGATGCTGGAGCGTTCGCTCGCGTGGCACTGACTCCCGCGACCGTTAGCTAGATTGAAATTATTCCGATGAAAAAAACTGCCTCCCTACCCCTGTTGAGTTCTCTGAGCCGAGTTTTTGCCCTGTTTGCAAGCTTGGCGCTTTTTGTGCCATCGTTCGTGGAAGCGGCTGATGCCTCCCCCAAAAAACCGGCTGAAAAGCGAGCTGACGATCACCGCGGACACGTCCAACATCAAAGTCATGATCGGGAACGCGCCGAGCGCGACCAACACCGTCAGGCTCAGCAGCATCATCATGAGCGAATCCGGCACCTGATGGAAGCGGCCGAGCATCTAAAGGCTGCAGGCCTCCATGACGATGCCCGCCGCGCACGCGAGCACGCCGAGCGCATCTGGTTGGAGCTTGAGATCGATCACAGCGCGAAAATTTCCGCCGTGCGTGTCCAGGAGCTGGAACGAAAAGTCGATCAGTTGCAGCGTGAGCTTGAGGCTGTTCGCAAGCGCATCAACGCTCCGGCCGCAGCGTCCGCCCCCGCTCGTGCAGCCATTGGCAGTAAATGTCCCGATTGCGTGAAAGCCAAGGAAGGCCAGTGCGAGAAGTGCACGAAGCCCGCTGCGGCGAGCAAGTGCGCCGACTGTGCCAAAGCGAAAGACGGCAAGTGCGAGAAGTGTGCGAAGGCCTCAGCCGCGAGCAATTGTCCCGACTGCGCGAAAGCAAAAGACGGTAAGTGCGAGAAATGTGCGAAAGCCTGCCCAACGACCAAGTGTGAAAAAGACGCCCCGGCAGCAGAGAAATGCGCCGATTGTGCCAAAGCGAAGGACGGCAAGTGCGAGAAATGTGCGAAGGCCTCAGCCGCGAGCAAGTGTCCCGACTGCGCGAAAGCTAAAGACGGTAAGTGCGAGAAGTGTGCGCAGGCCTCAGCAACGAGCAAATGTCCCGACTGTGCGAAGGCCAAAGACGGTAAGTGCGAGAAATGTGCGAAAGCCTGCCCTACTGCCAAGTGCGAAAAGGACGCGCCAGCAGCAGAGAAATGCGCCGAGTGTAAGAAAGCTAAGGACGGCAAGTGCGAGAAATGCGCCAAGCCTGCACCGTCAGAAACTGCCGCAGTAGCTGCTCAATAACAGACTTTCGACCCTGTGGAGATTCACTACCGTCTCAACGCGGCGAGCAATAAAGAGAAAGCCCAATTTAGCGAATTCATTAAGCAACAAATGTTGGAAAATCCCAACACGACACGCGAACAGCTTGGCGAATTCATTCGCAAGGCGGCCTAAAAATTGAGCAAAGAGAGCGCAGGGTCGACCTCAAAAAGTTGAGAGCTCAGCTCAGCTCGGCTCGGTTCTACGCTCTGCGGATTTTGCTCAATCCTCTGCCATGTTTGCCTCGATGAAGGTGCGCACGGCACTGATCGTCGGCTCCAAGGGGTAGGTCATCGGCTCTTCGCCCTTGAGAACTTCCAGTGACGGGTGCGTTGGCCGCAGCCCGATCGCCCCTTCGATTGTTTCAGGAAATTTCGCCGGGTGAGCGGTGGCGAGTACGATGTTGGTGTAGCTCTCGTCCAATTTTTGAAAACCGCAGGCCGTGTGTGGATCGACCACGTAGCCGTAGCGTTCATGGACCGCCTGAATGTTGCGCACGATATCGGCATCTTTGCTGCGAGTGGCGGCGAACAGATCCGGATCAAATTGAGGGATCTTCACGTTTTTGCCGTCGCGAAGCTTTTGCATGAGCCGATTGACCCGTGCGCCGTCGCCATCGAGTTGATAGAAAAGAAAGCGCTCGAAGTTTGACGCGATCTGGATATCCATCGACGGCGCCAGGCTCGGGCGCACGGCACCGGGTTCATAAACACCGGTGGTGAACAGTCGATAAAGAATATCATTTTGGTTGGTCGCCAGTACGAAGCGATCACCGGGCAGACCCATACGGCTCGCCAGCCAGCCGGCGAGAATATTTCCGAAGTTGCCTGTTGGGACTACGTAGGAGACGCGGCTGCGATTTTCATCCGGCAGCTGCATCCAGGCGTGAACGTAATAAATCGCCTGCGCGAGAATACGCGCCAAATTGATCGAATTGATCGCCGACAGCGACGTTTTAGCCTTAAACTCGAGATCGCCGAACAGCTCTTTCACGATGTACTGAGCATCGTCGAAAGTGCCCTCGATCGGGATCGGGAAAATGTTCTTCGCGCCCGTGCAGGTCATCTGCCGCTCCTGCAGCTCCGAGACGCGGCCCCGAGGATAGAGGATGAAAACATTGACGCCTTCCTTGTTCGCGAGTCCGTGACTCGCCGCCGAACCGGTGTCACCCGAAGTCGCACCGAGCACGTTGATCGATCGACCCGTTCGCTGGATCTGATCCTCGAAAAGATTGCCGACCAACTGCAGGCCGAAGTCCTTGAACGCCAGCGTCGGTCCGTGAAAAAGCTCAAGCACGAACAGGTTGTCGGCGAGCTTTTTCAGCGGCGCGGTCGCCAGATCGGTGAAGCTGCCATACGACTTGTCGATCAGATTGATCAAGTCGTCACCGCTATGATCGGTGTCGAACATGCCCAGCATATCGAAGGCCAGCGCTGGGTAAGGCAATGCCGAATCCGTCGCTAGATCATCGGGAAGCCGCGGCAGCGCTTCCGGCACGTAGAGACCCCCGTCAGGCGCCAGCCCTGCGGCGAAAGCTTCAAAAAATCCGACCGGTTTTGACCCGCTACGTGTGCTTTGATACTCCATAGTTCGTGGTTCCATTCAAGACAGCGATCTACTCGATGCGAACAACGCTGTTCACAAGTCCTCGACCCGCATCAGCACCGGCTGGTTGCGCACGCAGTCAAGTTTGGCGATCTCCGCGAGCGCCGCTTTCATCGTTCCGAACTTCGCATAATGCAGCATCAATACAATCGGTGCCTGATCTTCGTCGTGATCTTCCGGCTGAATCATCGATGAGATACCGATGTCATTGCGCCCGAGAACGCCCGCGATTTGTGCCAGCACTCCCGGTTGATCGGCGACGTTGAGGCGCAGATAGTATTGCGAAACACTCGAATCGATCGGCAGCGGCTCGCCGTAGAGACCATGCGGCACAAATCCCTTGCGGCGCTGTGGACTGTCGATGTGCGCCGCAGCATCGGCCAAGTCACTGATCACCGCGCTCGACGTTGGATCCTGTCCCGCACCCGAACCGTAGAACAGCGTCTCACCGACCACATCACCGCGCACCATGATCGCATTATAGACACCTTTTACCGACGCCAGAATGTGGCTGTCGTGAATAAGCGACGGCTGCACGCGCACCTCGATACGATTGCCTTCAGCCAAATGGATCACCCCGATCAGGCGGATCACGTAGCCGAGGTCCGCCGCAAACTGAATATCGACTCGCGTCAGTTTTTCGATGCCCTCGACAAAAATATCGTCCGTCTTCACCCAGCAGCCATAGGACAAAGAGGCCAGAATAATCGCCTTGTGCGCCGCATCCCAGCCATTTACATCCAGTGTTGGATCCGCCTCCGCGTAGCCTAGAGCCTGCGCTTCACCGAGAGCCTCCTCGTAACTCAAGCCCGCATCGCTCATCCGCGTCAGGATGTAGTTGCAGGTGCCGTTGATAATTCCCGTCATCGACTCGATGCAATTGCCGACCAAGGACTCCTGCACGGTCTTGATGATCGGAATACCGCCGGCAACAGCTGCTTCAAAATAGATCGGCGTGTCGCGCTCGTCAGCGATGGCGAACAGCTCCGCGCCACGCTCCGCGAGCAGCGCCTTGTTGCCAGTGACCACCGCCTTGCCACTCTCCAGCGCCGCCTTGACCAGATCGAAAGCTTTGTCCGTTCCGCCGATCAG
Organism: Verrucomicrobiales bacterium; assembly: GCA_037969585.1. Taxonomy (GTDB): domain Bacteria; phylum Verrucomicrobiota; class Verrucomicrobiia; order Verrucomicrobiales; family DEV007; genus JBBKXR01. The sequence continues at coordinate 24,333 of JBBKXR010000160.1, read as the reverse complement.
CTCAACCACGATATCGATCGTCTCGTCCTCGACCAAATCCTCGACACGAGTGGTGACCAGATCCTGTGGCAGCTCGATCTCTCTGGGTTTGCTGACGTCGCGAACGGCGATGCGACGCACGACGAGGTCGCGACCGATGCGCTCACGCAGCAGATTGCGATTCTTCTCAAGATTCTTGTAGACCCCGGCACCGACGTTGCCAAATCCGGCCAGTCCGATCTGTAATGGAGCGTTTTCGGGCATGCGGGCGCACTATCGGGGTCGAGTCCCAAATTCGCAACCAGCGAATCAGTCAGCTGGCCAGCCGATGAATTTTCCCGGCCGAGGTCGCGCTGACAAAGCGAGTTCCGCCTCGACAAAAGAGGTCCGCAACACAGCCGGGCGACGCACGATTTCGGCCGAACAACGCTGCTTCAGTCATCAGTTCAATCGATTTACAGTACAAACAGTTTCCGGGAAAAGTATGATTGACAGTGTGCGAGGATCTGATGTTTTACGCGACTTACAGCCGATGCGGGCGCGATACTCACTTACAAAAACATAAGTACAAAAACATAAGCGGCTTATTTATACTTGCGGTTCGAGGTCGACGGGCGGCGATCGGCTATTTGATGAATCTGCTTGATGCCCGTGCTCGTTGGCTCACTTTGGAAACGATGAAGACTGGACTGCTGCTCGACCCTGTGTTTGCTGATCATGACACTGGCCCCGGTCATCCTGAGACTGCGGGTCGGGTGCAGGCAATCGCCAAAAAACTCAACGCCGAAGGTTTCGAGCGGCGCACCGTTGCCATCGAGGGACGCTCTGCGACCGACGACGAGATACTTCGTTGCCACACGAACGGCTACTTGAAAACGGTAATCAGCGAAGTCGACGGTCGCACCTCGGGGACTCTGAGCACCGGCGACACGGTTTACGGACCGCATTCCCAGGAAGTCGCCAGGCAGGCCGCCGGTGGACTGATCGCCGCGACGGATGCGGTGGTGAAGGGCGAGCTCGACAACGCGTTTTGCGTGGTGCGGCCTCCTGGACACCACGCCACGCCCGACACGGGTATGGGCTTTTGTTTGTTCAACAACGCCGCCATTGCCGCCCGCCACGCACAGAGCGAGCTCGGGCTCGACCGGGTGGCGATCATCGATTGGGACGTGCACCACGGCAATGGCACGCAGGACATTTTTTTCGAGGATGGATCGGTGTTCTATTTTTCAACTCATCAGCATCCTTGGTATCCCGGCACGGGAGCGATCCACGAAACCGGACGGGGACAGGGCGCCGGCACGACGCTGAATGCTCCTTTACCGGCCGGATCGGGCATGGCCGCAATCAGCGCCGCTTTTCGTGAATCGTTTTTGCCCAAAGTCCGCGAATTCAAACCCGATCTGGTGATCATCAGCGCCGGCTTTGATTCACGCATCGGCGATCCACTCGGAAACTTTGAGCTCACCGATGAAGACTTCGTTGCGCTGACAAAAATCCTCATCGATCTGGCCGGCGAGCACGCCGAGGGCCGGCTCGTGTCCGTTCTGGAGGGCGGCTACAATCAGCAGGGTTTGGCGAGTGCCGTCGCCGCGCATTTGGGGGCGCTGGTTGGGGGCGCCGCGTGACGGCCTGCTGCGCTCACAATTTTGGACCTCCGCGCGATCAGATCACCCGCTCCAACTCGTAAACCCGCCCGGACAAAAGTGCTCGCGCGTCACCTTCGAGCAGCCATTCCTGCGCCGGTTGGTTTTTGGCGTAGAGCCGGATGCGAAACCACCAGTGCACGTCGTCGTGTGGCGCGGAGTTGGTGCCTTCCTTCGCGATGACGCGACACAGGGTGGTGCGCACGTCGGGGTGCAGGGTGTAGTCCGGCACCAATCGGCGAAAGCCTTCCAGCTCGCCGAGATCTTTCCAGAAATGTCCGGGCTGAATGTCGGCAGCCGGACAACCGAAACGAATCGTCACCAGCACGTCCTCGGCGGACACGGTGCCCGTGTTGATCAGTTCAAAGCGCAGCCCGCCGCTGCTGCGTGACTTGCGCGCCTTGAGGGTGAAACTGGTGCGACTTCCGGGAAAGAACAGCGAACGCAGCAGCGATACGGGGGGCACTACGGAGCTGTCACCGATGCGCAGATAATAGTTGCGACCGGATAGTTCGGCACGGTGGGGTTTGTTGCCGCTTTCGGGAATGTAGCAGACGACGTAGCCACGCTGGCGATCGTCGGGATCGCGCACGGCATCGATGCGCACGCCGGCGACTGGCGGTGAATTCATTTGCGAAAGCATCGAGCGTAGCTTGGAGACGAAGGCGTCTGGCTCGTCGACCAAGGACACGCCGACGACTTGGTCGACGCCGCTGTCGTCGCGTCGACAATCGAGTCCCCAGAGCAGCACGCCGCCCTCGGTATTGGCGAAGGCGGACAGCGATTCGCTCCAGATTTTGTGCGCGGCTTTTTCAGCGCTGGCGCTTCCGCTTTTAAAATCCAACCACTCGGTCTCGTAGGTCGGCGGCGAGGAATTTACAAACGCCGAGATGTGCGCAAAAGCATCGTCCGCCGCCAGGATCGAATCGAAGAAAATTTCGGCGCGCGTGGGGGTGGAGGAAGAGTTATTGGAGAACGGCTGAGGCGAGGGCATCGATGCCACACTATCGCATTCTAGAAGCTGCGGAAGCGCATAAATTGTCGGTGCCTGACCAGGCTGCCACGACCGAGAACGCCCAACTTGAGTGCCTGCTAGCGTAGCCGCCCGGGGTGGTAAAGTCTGATCTCTTCCAATTGATAAGGGTTGTAGCGAATGGTCACCGCAGTTCCGATGGTGAAGATTTTCTCCGGTTCCCATGAGAGAGGACCGGAAACTGATTCGATTAGATAAGCGGTGATCTCGTGGTCGTTTGCCTGATAGCGCACGCTCAGAGCTAGTCGCGCCGTGATCCCATGTTGGGGATTCTTTTTGCCGACGTGTCCGTGAACCTTGACCGCCGATTCGACAATTTCGGCTGACGCCTTTGGCCAATGCGCCTCCCTCTCAAGTCGCCGCGCACGACTTTCAATCAGGGCAAATGCCAGCGCCGCAAAGACGGCGAGCACGGCTACCGTGTGAAAGTAGCTACGATATACGGCGTAGTATTCTTTTACCTCGGCAAAGCTCACGTTGTATACAATCGCTGAGCTCCATCAGCTCAGCGATTGCAAAAACAGGTGGTGTTTCTCATGCCACCAGTCCACTGCGCACCATCAATGCCTCGAGGTCAGGCTCTCGGCCCATGAAGTTGTGAAACAACGTGGCGGCGTCTTCGGAGTTGCCACGGCTTAACACGTGAGTGCGGAATTCACGGCCGACTTTATCGCTGAGGACGCCGTCTTCCTGGAAACGGGTGAAGGCGTCGGCGTCGAGGACTTCGGCCCATTTGTAGCTGTAGTAGCCGGCGGCGTATCCGGTCGGACTGGAGAACAGATGGCCGAAACGGCGCGCCATGCTCGGCGGGCGGGTCTTTAGCGGAGCGATGTAGTCGGAGAGCAGCTCGGTCATCAATTCGTCGAGGTCGCTGCCGCGATGTTTGGTGTAGTTGAGGTGCACTTCCAAGTCCATCTTGCCGAGCGACAGCTGACGCATCATCGCCATGGCCGACTGGTAGTTGCGAGCGGCGAGCATGCGGCCGTAGAGGTCATCGGGGATGGTTGCGCCGGTTTCGTAGTGGCGGGCGAACATGTCGAGGCTGCGCCGATCCCAGGTGAAATTTTCCATGATCTGCGAGGGCAGTTCGACGAAATCCCAGACGACGTTGACGCCGTTCAGCGATTTGATTTCGACATCGCCGAGCAGGTGATGCAACAGGTGCCCGAATTCGTGAAACACGGTTTCGACTTCGTCGTGAGTGAGCAGAGCCGGCTTACCTCCCGAAGAAGGGGTCATGTTGCCACAGATCAGGCCGAGGTGCGGGTGGCGTTTGCCATCGATGCTGACTTCTCCGGGTAGACCGGTTTTCAGGTAGTTCATCCAGGCGCCGGCGCGCTTGGAATCGCGCGGATGCCAGTCGGCGTAGAAGGAACCGAGATGTTCGCTGCTTTCGCTGTCACGCAGCTCGTAGAATTTCACTTCGGGATGCCAGACTTCGACGCTGCCTTTGGGGGCTTCGTCGCCGCTACCGGGTTCGATGTAAATCGAATCGCGTTCGATGATGTCGACGCCGTAAACTTTTTGCGCGATGTCGAACATGCCGCCGAGTACGCCATCGATGGGAAAATACGGGCGCAGATCTTCGTCGTCGATCGCGTACTTGGCTTTGCGTTGTTTCTCCGACCAGTAGGCGAGTTGCCAGGGTTCGAAAAGCTCGGGCTGGCCGCCTTCCTCGTCGGCGCGAAATTGGGCGAGCTCGTCGAGTTCCTGTTGGAAAAATGGCTTGGTGCGGGCGTGCAGGCCTTCGACAAAATCGAGGGCGGCCTGTCCGGTTTTGGCCATGCGTCGTTCGAGCACGTGATCGGCGAAATGGCTCTTGCCGAGGATCTCGGCTTTCTCCTGACGCAGCTCGAGAATGTCCCAGAGCAGGTAGGTGTTATCGTAGTCGCCGTCGTGACCGATGGTGCAGGTGCCTTCCCAGACTTCCTTGCGCAGCGCTTCGCTGTGGCAGTGTTCCATGACCGGGATGAAAGACGGCGCCTTCATGGTGATGCGCCACACGGGTGCTTCGTCGCTGCCGAGATTTTTGGCTTCGGCTTCAGCGCGTAGTGTGGACTTGGCGGTCGGCGGCAGGCCGTCGAGCAGAGCTTCATCGGCGTTTTCGACGACGCGTTCCCAAGCGTTGGTCGAGTCGAGTACGTTCTCGGAGTAGGTTTGCGTCTTCTGCGCGAGCTCGGCTTGAACTTCTTCGAGGCGCTTCTTTTTATCGGCGGGCAGGTCGGCACCGCTTTGGCGAAAATCGGTCAACGTTTCCTCAAGCAGACGTTTGCGCACGCCGGTGAGCGCGGCGGCATCATCGGTTTTTGAGTAGGCTTCGAGGCGTTTCCAAAGCCCTTCGTTGAGCGGAATGCGCGATGAGAACTCGGAGACTTTAGGCAACATCTTGTTGTGCGCCTCGCGCAGTTCGTCGCTGTTGCGAACCGAGTCGAGATGACCGACGCGGCCCCAAGCTTCGTTGAGGACTTCGGTGGACTCTTCAAGGGCGATGAGTGTATTTTCGAAAGTCAGCGCCTCGCCGTCGGCGGGCGCTGCGGCGAGCGCGTCGATGTTGGCTTGAGCCAGTTTAAGAGCGGCGGTGACGTCGGCTTCGATCGCATCGGGAACCAGGGTCGACCAGCGGATGTGAAAGGCGGGGTCGAGAAAGGGGGCGGAGGAGTGGGTGTCGCTCATGTTGTCGGGAACGAAGCGCGGAATGGGGCAAGGAGCAAGGAGCAAGGAGCTGGGAGGATCGTCCAGCTCGGAACCGCCGGGACGGCGGTATCACCTTTTCGTCCACTGAGACTAGCGCCGGCGCCAGAGGCTGGTCTGGCTGGTGCTGAGCTGCAGCTTGCGCGAGTGTTCGCGGATCGCGAAGGGGAGTTCCTGCACACTGACGAATTCGAAGTGCTCATCGAGGTGGCGGTGCAGAAAGTCGAGCGTGGTTTCGTCGGCGGAGGGTTGCTCGGCTTCGGGGGTGAACTCGTTCAGCCACGAGCAGGGAGTCGCTAGCACAAGTTGTCCGCCGGGGCGGACGAGCTCGGGTAGGCGATCGAGAAAAGTGCGCGGGTTGGGCAGGCGGCAGAGCAGATTGGCGGCGTGCACTAGATCGAAGTCACCGAGGTGCGGGCGCAGGTTCATGGCATCGCCGACTTCGAAGTGAACGCGGCCGGATTCGAGTTCGGCGGCGGCGGGGAAGGCGATATCGATTTCCTCACTGCGATGGCCTTCGTCGGCGCGACGGATGCGCAGGCTTTCGCCGGTGAGCACACGTGCGGCGGCGCCGATGAAGGCTTCGGAAAAATCCACGCCGATCACTTCGTCGGCGAGGTTGGCCAGCTCGAAGGTCGAGCGCCCGACGGCGCAGCCGATGTCGAGGGCGCGTTCGACGCGAGTTAAAGCGTCGGTGTTTTCAAAGGTCGACCAGACCGTCGCCAGCGGAAATTGCAGGGCAGTATCGGGGATCCACTGAGCGGCTTCGCTGCCGGCGCAGACTTGTTCGACGCTGCCGTAGTGGAACAGCAGGTAGGCGCTGACTAGCTTGTCGTCCTCGTAGTTCTGGCCAGTCGCGGGAGTCATGGGGGATAGGTGGGGCAGAGTTGCACTCTGTCTTCATTGGACGAGAACCGAAGCACTGAAAGCAGATTGAAAATCTGCTCCACAGATAATCACGCGCGCAGGGCTTTGAGCATGAAATCGCTCGGGCGGAAATGCTCGATCAAGATGTGCTCTTCATCGCCGCGGCGCATGCGCACCTGACTGATATCGAAGTTCGGCGTTTTATGCGGGGCAAACAGGATGTCGTCGTGGGTCGAGTTCTCGTGCTTTTTGAACATATCAGGCACGATGTCGCCGCCGAGATGGTCGTCGCGACCCGTGGCGAGATGACAGGTACCGAGCACTTTTTCGTCTTGAATGTCGGAGTAGGAAACTGGCAGCACCTGAGTGCCGAAGCCGAGTTCGCCGAGCGTGCCGGTCATCGGATCGTCGGCGAGGCGGGCGTTATGGGCATCGATGGTTGCCTGGTCGCCTTCGATCAGTGTTGAGCGAATGATGCTGCGATTTTCAACATCAAGAACGCCGAGCGTGCCGTCCTCATATTTCATAGGGAACTGGCCGTTGGCGTCGACCGGCACGAAGTAGACTTCGCCGGCGGGTAGATTGGCAATGTCGGGCGTCGTACCCTGACAGAGGCCGTGAGATTTTTGCGCATCCTGCGCGTCGAGGATCAGAGTCGCGGTGAGCACCCGTCCGTCCTCGAGAGTAAAGTCGATGTCGATCTCGTCGGCATTTGTAAGGGCGACGCGCAGCTTTTCAGCATCGGCGCTGACTTCGTTGTAATCGACGGCCAGTCCGGAGCTGAGGATGACGTCGTTGACGCCGTGCATGGTGGCGCCGCGGAAATTGTGAATCTTGCACTTCTCGGTCAGCGGTGCGGTCGCTGAAAAAGTCGACAGGCAGAGAATCAGATCGTAGTTCGGGTAGATGTCGCGCTCGAGGCTCAGCTCCGCGCCGTCTACGTCGTAGCATTCGTCCTTGAGATCGAGATTCGATCCGTGGGTCATTGGGAAGGCGAACATCTCGCCGCCAGTCATACCGAGCGCGTCGAGTCCGCCGTCTTTGAGCGCCAGGTAAAACTCTTCGTAAGCCTTTTTCTGGATCTCGTGACCTTCGGCAGCGAGAAAACCGAAGCCCTTCATCAGCGACAGGTCTTCGAGATCGATCAGCAGGCAGACCTTACAGCCTTGGGTCGGGGCAAACACGGTGCCGAGCAGGCGCTCGAGACTGAATTCGGGAAACTCGCGTTTCTCGGGATGGAGAATAATTTCGTCGTCCAAAAGGGCAGCTGACATGATCGGTCGGGGTAGGTATTCTTGGCTAACGGAATTTATCGCGGTGGATTTGACGAATCCGGTAATATTTCCTTTCAAACGGAAAACCAAGTTCGTTCCCGACCGATTACGTTTCAAGTTCAGCTTCAGCCGATGAAAAATACCACGGAATCCCTATCTCGAACCGTTTTAGTCACCGGTTGCTCGCGTGGACTGGGTCGCGCCATGGTCGAAGGCTTCATTGCGCGAGACGATACCGTCATCGGCTGCGCGCGAAATGCGGAAAGCGTCGCGGAATTAACGGCTGCCTATCCAGCACCGCATTTTTTCGATGTTCTGGATGTAACTGATGACCAATCGGTCGCGAATTTTTCTGAACGGGCGATGCAGCTCTGCGGCGTTCCCGATTTGCTGATCAACAACGCCGGAGTCATCAATGCCAACGCGCCCCTGTGGGAGGTGTCGGCGGAGGATTTTTCACGCGTCATTGACGTCAATCTGGCCGGGGTTGCCAATCTCATCCGCCATTTCGTTCCGGCGATGATTAACCGTGGCAGTGGGGTGATTGTGAATTTTTCATCGGGTTGGGGGCGCTCGACCTCGCCTGAAGTCGCTCCATATTGCGCGACGAAATGGGGCATCGAAGGCCTGACTCAGGCGCTCGCTCAGGAATTGCCTGACGGCCTCTCCGCGGTCGCACTCAACCCCGGCGTCATCGAAACCGACATGTTGCGTTCGTGTTTCGGCGGCGACGCCAGCAGCTACGCTGATCCGAGATCGTGGGCGGAAACAGCGGTGCCATTCCTCGCCAATCTCGGCGCGCGGGACAACGGCCAGGCGCTGACCGCTCCGTAGAACCGAACGATGAGTGCCGAAACGCCCACCAGGCTGCGCGACCGCGATGTCGACGAGGGCTTTCCGGTAAAGCGGCTGCTCGCCCGCATCGTGCAGGCGAACATGATTTTTGTCGGTGGCTGGTTTTTACTGGTGTTGCTCGCAGTGAGCTGGCATTCCCTGGACTCCTACCTTTTTGGCTATGGAGATGACCCATTTCTGGAACGCATCGCAGACCAATACGAGTCCGTATTTAAAAATGCCACTGAATGGCTGATTGATCTGGCAGACGATGATTGGTTCCTGGTGGCAGGCATGCTCATTCCCGGAACGCTGGGAGGTGTGGGCTGGTATCTACTGGGTCGCTGGTACGAAAGCTTACTGATACGAAAGCGCCGAGAAGCTCTCGCAGCGCAGGCAGACGCCCGCAACTCCTCTTTAAAATCTGCCAACCCAGTCTTGCATTGACCCTTCCTCACGGGTACAAAAGGCGCCTTATGAAAATCGGTTTCAATCTTCTTTTGTGGACGGGCTTTGTGGACGAGGAGCACTTTCCCCTCTTGGAAAAACTCAAGGCAGTGGGCTACGACGGCGTCGAGATCCCTATTTTTGACGTCAGCAGCCCGGATCACTATACGAAAATCGGTCAGGCATTGAAAGACAACGGCCTGCAAGCTTGCGCCGTCACCGTCTGCCCGGATCAGGCGCACAGCCTGATCAGCCCGAACGCTTCCGACCGTCAGGGCGGCGTCGATCACCTCAAGGCGATGATCGAATGTGGTCACAACGCCGGCATCGACAACGTCTGCGGCCCTTACTACCAAGAGCTGGGAAATTTCACCGGTGAAGGCCCGACCGACACCGAACGCGCCCACGCCGCTGAAGGCCATCGCGTCATGGCCGAAGCTGCTCAACAGGCCGGCATCCGCTGCACCGTCGAGGCGCTGAACCGTTTCGAGTGTCACTTTTTGAATACCATGGTGCAGGCTGCGGCATACGTGAAGCAGGTCGATCACCCGAACTTCTTCCACATGTACGATACCTTTCACGCCAACATTGAGGAAAAGGATCCTCTCGGCGTGATCGAGCCACATCTGGATACCATCAAGCACGTTCACATTTCTGCGAACGACCGCGGCACTCCCGGCAAGGATCACACGCCGATCCGCGAGACTATCGAGATCTTCCAGAGAAACGGTTACGACGATTGGTACGTCATCGAAGCCTTCGGACGGGCGCTGCCCGAACTCGCCGCCGCGACCTGCGTGTGGCGGGACCTTTCGACCAGCCCGGAAGAGGTTTACGAATTCGGCTTCGAATACATCAAAGACTGCCTGGCAGGGAACTGATCGCGGCTGAGCTGTCGCTCATTTGCCTACCTTGCCTTCTCCAGCACTCGCTCAGTTTCCTTGGCGATGAGCCCGGCGCCTGCGACGTTCGGGTGAATGCCGTCGGGAAACATCTCGGGGTGTTCGGCGAGCGGTCGATGCATGTCGATCGTATCGACTGGCGGGTTGTCGGCGTCGTCATTCAGCTGCGCGACGATATCGGTGATCGCTGCGTTCAGCTTGGCAAGATCGGGCGACTGGAAGTAGCGGTGCCCCTTGTGCAGGGGTGACAGCGGGCTCCAGAGGATGATCCGCGCGGGACTTGGCAGAGCGCGATAGATTTCGATCAACTCGACATAGTCGCGCACGAAGGCTTCGAGATTGCCTGCCTTCGGTAGGTCGATAATGTCATTGATGCCGAGATTGCAGATCACGACATCCGGCGCAAAACGCAACGCCGCCTGATGCTCGGGCATGAAGATGAAGGCGCGCTTTTCGGCACCGCGCATCGAGGTTTTGATGATGCACCGGCCCGGGTTGCCGAAATTTTGAACCTCAGCTTTGGAGCCGAGCAAGGATTGCAGCTGAGCAGGGTAAGATTGCGTCGCCCTATCTTCGATGCCGGTTCCGAACGTGATGCTGTCACCTATGCAGGCAATCTTCAGCGGTGCGTTTTTCTCTTTGGCCTCGATCGCGCTGGTCGACGCAAAGGCAAACAGGATCGCCAGTGCTGAGATGATTGGAAGAGGTGTTTTCATCGAGAGAACTGTCGCCGTTTATCGCATGACTTGATACAAATTTGCTGAAGTGAACCCAGTCGAATCTGCCACTACCACTACCATGTCCAACCTAGCGACCGAAACTCTCAACGCCGCATGGGCGGCGAACACGGCCTACTTCGAGTACACCTCTGCGGCCAATCCGAGAATGCCGAAGATCGAGATCGAAGCCTTTCCGGCTGCGCTGCATCAGATCGACGAAACCAAAATCATCCCGCTTGATCTTTCCGCGGCGATGCAAACACCGTACCCCTGCACCGGTCCGAGTCTGCTGGCGAATTTCATTCACATCAGCGCAGGTGACTCGTTGTCGACCGATGCCTGCTCGGCTTCGCAGGTGTTTTTCTGCATTCGGGGTAAAGGTCAGTCCGAGACGACGGATGGCACCATCACCTGGAAAACGGGTGATTATTTTGCGGTCTCCGGTGGGGTCGCCTTTGAGCATCGAGCGGGAGAAGATACCGCGTTCTACTGGGTCAATGACGAGCCGCTGTTCCGCTACCTCGGCGCTAAACCTGATGCTGCGCAGATCCGTCCGGTTTTCTTCAGCCACGAAGATCTTGAGAGTGAGCTGGCCAAAGTCCGCGCCGAGAATGAGGGCAAAGACAAGAACCGGAACGGTATCCTGCTTGCCAACGTCGATTGCCCGGTCACTAAAACCGTAACTCATACCATGTGGTCGCTGTACAACCTGTTGCCTCGGCAGACGCGACAGAAAGCTCACCGACATAATTCGATCGCTCTCGATCTGTGCGTCACTGCCGGCCCTGACACTTACACATTAATCGGTCGAACACTCGATGGCGACGGTAACATTGTCGATCCCGTCAAGGCGATGTGGACACCCGGTTCGGTATTCGTCACTCCGCCGGGTTGGTGGCATTCGCATCACAACGATTCCGACCAAGATGCCATCGTCCTGCCGGTTCAGGACGCAGCGTTGCACACGCAGATTCAGACGCTCGATATCCAGTTTGCGCGTGGTTACTAGCTGGAGAATTCCGCTGTCTCACTTTTTTTCTTATCCTACCATGCACACCAGAATTTCGCTGTTCGCTATTCTTTCACTGTTCGTTGCTGCGGCGCAGATCGCTCACGCCAGCCCTGCGGTCACTGTTTACGAATCCGGCATGGACGGCTACAAAGTGTTTCGCATTCCGGCGATCATCAAAGCCGCCAACGGCGACTTACTCGCTTATTGCGAAGCACGACAAGGTGACGATGCCAGCGAGATCGACCTCGTGCAAAAGCGTTCGACCGACGGTGGTAAGAGCTGGAGTCCGCTGACAGTCATTCAGGAGAGCGAAGACTTTCGAGAGCTTTTGGAAAAACCCGAAATCGAGATCACCATCGGCAATCCTGCGCCGGTGGTAGACCAGCTCGATCCGGAACATCCCGGGCGGATCTGGCTGCCGTTCACTCTCGAGAACGATCGCGTGTTTGTGGTTTCCAGCGACGATCACGGCAAGAGCTGGTCACCGCGTCGGGAGATTACCAAGGACGCGAAGAAGGACGAGTGGGGCTGGTACGCGACCGGGCCGGTGCATTCGATTCAGATCCAGCGTGGCGATCACCGTGGGCGTTTGGTCATCCCCTGCGATCACCGACTCGGCGAAGACGGTGCCGACCGCGGCGAAAACGGAGTGCACGCAGTTATCAGCGATGACCACGGCAAGACCTGGCGGCTCGGAGCGATCGATGACACATACGCCGATGGTCTGAACTCGAACGAAACTACGGTGGTCGAACTCAACGACGGCAGTCTGTATTTCAATACTCGCGATCAGAACGGTGACGCGCCGGGAACCCGTGGAGAGGCCTGGAGTCGTGATGGTGGCGAGACCTTCGAATCAGGAAGCGCAGACTGGAAGCAGTTCCGCCCGGTCGGCGGCACGATCGATCCACCGGTGGTGCAGTGTGCGCTGCTGCGCGTCAGCGATGATCTGATTTTGTTCTCAGGCCCCGATGACAACGGACCCACCGGCAAAGGTCGCAGCGACCTGCGGATTCGTTTTTCAAAAGACGATGCGAAGAGCTGGCAGGACGGTGCATTGCTGCACACCGGACCAGCGGCCTACAGCGACATGGTGCTGATTTCCGACGCCAAGGTCGGCGTGATTTTCGAAGCTGGCGATGCCGATCAAAAGAGTTCCTATCAGCGCATTGTTTTCGTGCCGTTGGATTTGGCGACGCTGGAAAAGGCTGACTAGCCCGTGAGGCGGGCGATCGCGACCACGATTGCGACGTCTCCCAGAGCGTGCCAGAGAAGAGGAATGACGAGCGAGCCGCCGTTGCGTTTGGCCATTTGGCGGAGGCTGTAGCCGACCCCGACCAGACCGATCGTGCCGATGGTGGCCTGTAGCGCGGGCATGAACGGGATCAGGGCGAAGAAGTGAAAAGCGGCATAGCAAAAATCGGTGGCAGCGGGGCGTGTGCGGTCGCTGAAAAAAAGACCGCGCCAGAACAACTCCTCGAGTAGCGGATTGAGTAGGCACAGTTCGATGGCGAACAGCAGGCGGGTATTTTCGGGGACTGCGAAGGCGGTCAGGCCGCGATCCAGAACATCACCGTAGCTTCCGTGACGCTCGGCGTACGCGACCAGAGCCCAGCTGAACAGGATCATCAGCAAGGCGGCCGCAGCGAAGTTGGCGAGCAGGGTGGTAGCGCACGGTGGTCGGAGCAAGCGCCCCCAATCGAGGCGGCGGCGATGGACGATCAGGGCAGCGATCATACAGCCGTGAAATCCGAGCATCGCCGACCAGCCGTGATGGCCGAGTAACATCGCGAGGCCAACGACGACGCTCGGCGCCAACAGCCAGGCAGGGTGCGCGGCTGGCTTCAGCGATGCGTTCACGGCGTCGCTGAATCCTCTGGCTGCTGCTGCAACACGGCAATCAACTCGCGCATCGCCGGCGTGACCGCTTTGGTGCGGCGGCGCAAGATGCCGAGCGGGCGGCGTACGTCGACGCCTTCGAGTTCGACCTGACAGAGGGTGCCGGCGGCGACTTCGTCGCTCACCGAATCGCTGGGCACCATCGACACCGCATTTTCGATGACGACGCCACGCTTCACGGTTTCGATATTGTCGAATTCGACGACCTCCTTGATCTGCACGCCGCCCTCTTTGAACAAACCATCGATAGCTTTTCGGGTCGGCAGATCGGGCTCGAAAGAAATGAATCGCTGACCATCGAGCGCCTTCAAGCCGACCGTCTTGTTTTTCGACAACTCGTGACCGGGCGGGCAGATCAGCACCAGCCGGTCCTCCCAGACTTTTTCCACTTCGATGCCCTTGCGCGCCTGCGGATAGGCGACCAGCCCGAGGTCGGCGCGCGAGTCGAGCACGTCGGCATAGATCTGTCCGGAGCGCCGATATTGAACGCTCAGATCGACATCCGGGAAGCTCTCGCGGTAGCGCTCTAGGTAGGGTGGCAGTTCGTGAAAGCCGATGCTGTAAACCGTCGCGACGCGCAGCGGCCCGGCGACGCTGTCGCGCATTTCGCCGAGTTGAGATTCGATGCCGTTGAAGCGGTCGAGAATGTCGCGCGCGGCGCTGAGAAATACCTCGCCTTCAGAGGTCACCGAGAAATTCTTTCGCCCGCGCTCGACCAGGGTAACCCCGTAGCGCTCCTCGAGCGTGCGCATTTGCTGGCTGACCGCGCTCTGCGTAACACCATTCCGCTCCGCCGCTTCAGTGAAGCTTTCGCTGTCCACCAAGTCGCAGAAAATTTTCAATGTGGCGATTTGCATGCCTTTGCCGGAGCATAAGGAGTGCTTATGACGTCGTCAATGCCGGGCGACTATTAACTCAGCAGGGTGCTGATTTCTGTAGACTCCAGCGTTCATGACCGCTGGCTGGCGTCGAGCTGAATCAGTTGTCTTGATCAGCGCGTTTGGCTTTGAGCAATTTCATTTCTTCGTAGTGAGCCTGTTGCTCGGCATCGCGTGCGGCCTCGCGTAGCTGCACGAAATCGTTGTTGGCACCGAAGTGTTTCCACGGTCCGTCGGGAACTTCCTGGACGTCGACAAAGCGCCAGTCGACGATGCCATGTCCGGAATTGAAGTTGAGGTAGTCGCGAATCGCAGGAGAGACGTCGAGACCAGCACCGCCGTTGCCGGTGGTTCGAGGGCGTGAATCGCCAAACACGTAGCGCCAGTCGTCGGTCTCGAAGGGGCCGACGTCTTCCCACTGGCCATAGCAAACTTTGCCGGCGCGCCGCATGGCGACCCAGCGACCTTTGAGAACGGTATGGCCGTGCTGTTCGAACTCGCGATGAAACCACGGAATGATCTGCCGGGCTTCGACCTTGGTGCGGTAGGTGCCGCTCTGCACGTCGTTATAAGGCAGGGCGATGTAGAAAGGGTTCTGGCCGGGAACGAAGCCCTTGGGATGATAATTTTCGGTACGCTTGGACGGATCGGGATCATCGTAGCCGCCGAAATTGGTCGCCCAGTTCCTGTCCCAGGAGCTCATGTGATTGGGTGTTGGATTGTTGACCGTTGGTCGTTCACCGATCCAGAACACCGTGGTCACGATGTTGAGTTTCCACGGATAGCGGGTGTAAGCACGGCGGGGGCGTGACGGGGCAAACACCCGGGGCAGGGCGGTCGTGCGAACGGTGCCGATGGCGGTGGGCAGGGTGCCGGGTAGGCCGACATTGGGCGGTGGTTGCACGGGGAGAACTTCGCTCGGTGTGCCTGCGACCGGATCCGTGCTGATGGTTCCGCCCGTGGTGGGATCGATGGTTGGTGCCGTCGGCGCGGTGGTAGCGGATCCAGGCACCAGTGTTTGCGCCTCGCTTTTTGCCACGCATGCCAGAGCCAAAGTGACGATGAGCAAAGTGAAGACAAACTCCAAGCGGCCGCAAGTCGGCAGAGCAGACCACATGGCAGCTTGAGGTTTGAAAGATAATCGAGCGATCATCATCGCAGCGACGCGGTGGTCGAGGCAGACAGTGCAGGTGAAAAAATGCGATTCACAGCTTACACAAAACCGAGTCGTGTTTCCAGTTTTGATCGTCTTTCTCCGGATGATCGAGAGTGTAGTGCAGGCCGCGGCTTTCTTTCCGCTGCGCTGCGGAGCGAACGATGAGACTGGC
Source organism: Verrucomicrobiales bacterium (assembly GCA_037969585.1). GTDB lineage: Bacteria > Verrucomicrobiota > Verrucomicrobiia > Verrucomicrobiales > DEV007 > JBBKXR01. The sequence goes on along the minus strand of JBBKXR010000160.1, from coordinate 8,824 downwards.
GGTTTCGACTAGGTTGCGCAGTTCGAGCAGCTCGGTGGTGACCTTAAAATTCCAGTAAAACTCGGCAACTTCACGGCGCAGATTCTCCAGACGGGTGGCGGCGCGTTGCAGGCGTTTGTCGGTTCGAACGATCGAAACGTAGTCCCACATCAGGCGTCGGATTTCGTCCCAGTTATGATAAATAACTACTAGCTCGTCGACGTCGGAGGCGTCGCCACTGACCCATCCGGGTAGTTCGATGTCTCGCTCGCCGTGGTTGAGTGGGCAGGTCTCGATCACGCTCGCCACCGCCCGCCGGCCGATGACAACGCCTTCAAGCAGCGAGTTGCTGGCCAGTCGATTGGCCCCGTGCAGTCCGGTGCAGGCAACTTCTCCGATCGCCCACAGACCCGGGAGACTGGTGGTGCCATTGGCGTCGGTGCGTACGCCGCCGCATTGGTAATGCGCAGCGGGAACCACGGGCAGCGGATCCTTTTCGGCATCGATGCCCAGGGCAAGGCAGGTTTGGTAAATGTTAGGAAAGCGCTCGGCGACGAAGCCCTTTGGCTTGTCGGTGATGTCGAGATAGACGCAGGGACCGCCGGTGCGTTTGATCTCCGAGTCGATGGCACGAGCGACGATGTCACGCGGCGCCAGCGACTTTCGCGAATCGTAGCGATGCATGAACTCGTTGCCATTTTTGTCGATCAGTACGCCGCCCTCACCGCGCACGGCTTCGGAGACAAGGAACGACTTCACCTCGTGATGGTAGAGACAAGTCGGATGGAACTGAATGAACTCCATGTTGGCGATCTCGGCGCCAGCGCGCCAGGCCATCGCCACGCCGTCGCCGGACGCGACGTCGGGATTGGTGGTATACAGATACACGCGACCGCAGCCTCCGGTGCACAGCACGACGCGATCGGAGCGCAGTGTTTCGACTTCGTTGCTGACTTCATCAAGTACGTAGAGGCCGACGCAACGGCGCTCGTCGGCATCGTCGGCGTCGCCCGAATCGAGCTTCGCGGTGGTGATCAGATCGATGGCGAAGTGGTGCTCCATCAACTCGATGTTTTCCCGCGCGTGGGCCGCGGCGAGAAGCTTGGTTTCGATTTCGCGACCGGTGGTGTCTTTCGAGTGAAGGATGCGCCGTTTGCTGTGGCCACCCTCGAGACCGAGATTGGGGCCGACCTCGCCTTCCTCGTCCGTGTATTCGTCGAAATCGACGCCGAGTTGGATCAGTGCTTCGATCGCGGCCGGACCTTCGGTGACGATGGTGCGCACCACAGACTCGTCACACAGACCGGCGCCGGCATCGAGTGTATCGGCGACGTGCAGATCGAACGAATCATCGTCGCTCTGCACGCAGGCGACGCCGCCCTGCGCCCAGGCAGTGTTGGTGTCAGAGCCTTGGCGTTTGGTGACAATCGCCACCGAACCGTGCCGGCTGGCACGCAGTGCAAAGCTCAGGCCGGCGATGCCGCTGCCGACGACGACGAAATCGAATCGTTTCATGGGCGGGCAGTGTTGCCCATCCAGACGAGGTTGTCGATAAGGCGTGTGTCCGCAAAAAAGACCGCTAAGGCGATGGCAACACCGCGTTTTTCGTCGACGTGGCTGACGGATTCGAGCGTTTCTGGATCGACCGCTTCGATGTAGTCGGGGCGGGCATCAGCTGCGCTGGAGATGATTTTCCGGACCTCATTGAGCAAAGTCGCCACGTCGCGTTCGCCGTCATCGAGCAACACGTGTGCCCGATCGAGCGATTGCGACAAAACTAAGGCCTGATGCCGATGCTCGCTGCTGAGGTAGCGATTGCGTGAGCTCAAGGCCAACCCGTCCTCCTCGCGTACCGTAGGCGCGGCGATGATCTCGATGGGGAAATTAAGATCGCGAACGAGCCGGCGGATCACGGCGAGTTGCTGGTAATCTTTTTGGCCAAACAGCGCAGCGTCCGGTTGAGTGAGATTGAACAATTTAGCGACCACCGTGCAGACGCCGTCGAAATTGACCTGGGCGCTTGGCACCGCAAAGCCCCTGTGAGAGCGAGCTTTCGCCGATACTGATAGAGGCATCATCTTGATACATCGCTTCGGCTTCGGGGACGAAAACGGCATCGGCCCCGCGCGCCTCGCAGCCGGCAATATCCGCGTCGAGTGTGCGCGGATAGTGATCGAGATCTTCGCCGGGGCCAAATTGCGTCGGATTGACGAAAATGGTGACGAGCACCTCCCCGGCGTCGCCCGCAAACTCGCGGGCAAGAGCGATCAGCTGCAAATGCCCCTCGTGCAGCGCGCCCATGGTTGGAACCAGTACCCTGGGCTTGGATCGCTTCGTATTCTCAGACCAGGTGCGCAAGGCGCCGATGGAGGAAATTGTTTTCAACAGAAGGGAAGGAGTAGAGCTTGGCTGACCACCGTCTCAAGCTCTACCGACTAACGTCTTTCTGCAAATCCCGCGCCACCCGCAAATCTCCCCATTCAGCGCCGCGCATACGACGGGCACCGCTTTTTCGGGTTGGTCCGAACTGACTTCTATTTTCTCGAAACATCTCGTCAACAAACTCGGCCGAGCCAAACACCGCACCATCTGAAAAATAGCGCAGCCGATGGCGAATGACCTGACCGATCGAGAGTTCGCCGCCCTTGGCCAGCTCTGCCTCGATAGCAGATTGACTGAGACCCCGCCTACCAGAGGTCCCCTTAACAGTGTCGGCAGGTCGTCCTTCGCCATGAAGAAAGAGCAAAGTGCGATAGCGCGGCGCGGTCGTGGCCCAATCTATCCGACGATTTACCCCAAAATTCGTGTGTTTGAGAATCGCACACAACCCATGACGCGCTGGGGCTCTTCCGGCAACGGCTTCCGCGTAACCGCACCAGTGATAATCCTTGGGGTCGGTCACTAAGCCTGCACGAACAGGATTCAGATCGATATAGGCAGCCATTGTAAGCAGAGCCTGTTCGGCACCCTCAACCAAAACACTCTTGAAGCGACTCTCCCATAAGGTTCCCTGACGATCATTGCGGCGGTTGTACCACTGGCTGAATCGCTGCTTCAACTCACCTACAAATGCCGAGATATTGAAACGTCGTGCGTCGTATCGAGCGATGATCTGCTTCAGCCAGATCGAGTCACCTTTCGAGGTGGCGAGCGACGCTCGGTCGAGTTCCTCAAGCGAGTCGCGCAGTGTGGATCCCTGTTGGATGAGCGGTAGTAGAGCACGAAGCTCACACTCACTAAGAGGCGGCATGCGAGACTTGTCGGGAACCCGCACCAGCAGATGGAAGTGATTGGACATCAGGCAGTAAGTAACCACCTGAACGCCGCAATATTCCTCCAGCCGGCGCATCCATAGGTGAAAATAACGTTTCTCACGTGTACCAAATATAAACTGCTTATCGACCACGCGGGAAAAACAGTGGGCAAACATTTCAGCTTCGCGACGGATAATACGTGGACGGCTCATTAGTGGCGTTGGAGACGAAGAAAGCTATTCGGACGTCGAAGAATTGCAACAATTTATTGCCATGGGCATTTATAGGAAATTTATATTAATGGTAATTATTTCTCGTATAATATTTCCACACGATGGAGCAACTGTATGGCAAATTTATTGAGATGACGGCGGCAGAGCGAATGTGGAGCTGGGTGGTTACGACTTTACGTCTCGGCGCTGGAAGAGCACCCAGCCGACTACGAAACAAGTCAGGCTGATACCGATCAGGACGGTCCAGCTGTCGACCACTGCCGGCCAGGGGATGTCTTGCTTCCATGCGTAAACCCACTTGTCCATGCGCGGGGTGACGAACCAATGCTGATAGTCGGCGAAGAATGGGAAGAAGCGACTGAGGATGAAGTCAGCGATTAGAAAAGCCGCGGTGACGATGGTCGCGGCGACCGGCTTGATGCGCCAGCAGGAAAGGAAAAAGGCGAAACTGGTGACTGGCAAAAACGAAACGCTGAGGAATAGCATCGCCAGAAAATAGCGCTGCATGCCTTCGCTCCAGTCGAAGATCGATAGGGTATCGATCTGCTCGAAGAACGGCACGACGACCATCTTTCCGCCCCAGCCGCGCATGTAGAGGCCCATCGCCAGCACCGAGGCACCGATGAAGAAGAACAGCGTGGTCGCATAGATCTGGCAGGCGCAGTACTTGAGAAAAAGAATGCGAAAGCGCGATATAGGTCGCGCCAGCAGCAGGCGCAGATTGCCATCCTCGGTTTCCTTGGCAACGATGTCACCAGCCACCAGGGCCAGGAACAAACTGCTCAGCAGCAGCACGGTGATCGGCACCACCATCACACCTAGCGTCAGTGCGGAAAAATATTCTTCGATGCCGCCCGCGGCGCGTTCGATATAGCGCTCCATGCCCTTGCGCGGACCATCGAGTGACATCAGAACGACGACCAGCAGCTCAAGCGCGACGAAGATGCCGAAGCCGATGTAGGTCCGCTTGCGGGCGAACATGCGATACAGTTCCCAGTAGAGTTGGCGGAGAAATGTCATCAGGGTTCGGCTCCCTCCTCGTGCCGGGTTTCCATGTAAAGATCTTCCAGCGACATGGCTCGTGGCGTGACTTCCGAGACGCGCACGCCGGCGGCTACCAAGGCGGCTACCAGAGAAGAAATGTCAGCACTGCCGGGCAAGCTGATCTCGCCGATTCGAGTGTTGTTCCTGCCGCATTCGATTATCTCACCTCCGGCTGCGGTAATCACCGGCTGCGCCTTTTGCCAATTCTCGATGCCCAGTCGAACTCGCTGCTGATCGCCGGAGAGTCCGCGGCACACACCGTCATAGACTTTCTTGCCGGCGCGCAAAATCGCTACCCGATCGCAGAGCTGTTCAACTTCGTTGAGCAGATGCGAATTTAGTAAAATGGTCACGCCGAAGTCGTCGCGCAGGGCGCGCACACTTTTGCGAAACTCGACGATGCCATCCGGATCGAGCCCGTCGGTCGGTTCGTCCAGGAGCAGCACTTCCGGTTGTGGAAGCAGCGCTTGAGCGAGCGCGAGCCGCTGACGCATACCGTGGCTGTAGGTGCTGATTTTGCTGTGAATGCGATCGCTGAGACCGACCCAGTCAACGATCTCGAGCATCTTGGCTTTGCTGACGCCGCCCGACAGCGAAGTCAGCACCTGGAGATTTTTCCAACCGCTCAGATATTCGTAAAAGCTGGGCGCCTCAAAAATCGCACCGACCTTACGCAGAGCATTTTCGCGATCATTCTGCACCGAGATACCGTCGACCGTGACCTCGCCGCTGTTGGGGTGAACAAGCCCTAACATGATACCAAGCGCGGTGCTTTTTCCGGCACCGTTGTGACCGAGCAGGCCGAAGATCTCGCCCTTCTTGACCGAAAAACTGACGTCGTCGAGAGCCGCTTTGGCGGCGCGCGGGAAACGTTTGCGCAGATGAGAGACCTCGAGCATCACAGAAAAAGATCGATCCCTTACTTCGCGTCGATGATGAACTGAAGTTCCTTCTGTACGTGACCGTCAGCGTAGAGAATGTTGACGCCGTCACCGATGTGGTGATGGAAGTTTTCCTTGTCGGAGATCAGCGGAATGCCGGAGTGGTTTTTGGTCAGTCCCATGAAATTCAGTGCGCCGGTCGGCTGACCGTTAACCAAGCTGTTCCAGAAATAGCTGCAACCGGTCTTGGCGTAGTGCTCGTCATCGGCCGGACAATGGAACGCCGCGTCGTCATTGTTCATGTATTCCGCGAGCACGATGTCCATGGTTGGCAGTTCCAGCTCGCTCGGCGGCTTCTTGCTGTCGCGGGCGGGCGCAATATCTGGCATAATCGCGCCGGTATCTATAAGGTGCAGATTCAGCGCCGAACCGATCGACTGCAGCTGGCGCATGCAGTTGGCCGAGCGCGCCATGCGCTGCGCTCGCAGGAAGGCTTGAGAGCCAATTCCAAACAGAATGATGATGATGACAATGGTGACCATCATTTCGATCAGCGTGAACGCTGACGTCGTACCGCGTCGTTGTCGATGTCCGGCCGGTGAGCCGATGGCCGGCTTCACTTTCATCGTGGCCCGCGTCCTCCGCCAAGATGCTTTTGCATTTCCTCGAGCACCGGCGCGAGGTCCATTTTCGTTTCGGCGCTGGCCTCTTCGTAGTAAGCGCGAAAGCCTTCGTTGCTGATCTTTTCAAACATCTCGCGATCCCGCCCCTCGAGCCGTTCCAGTGCCTGACGATCCTCGCTCTGATCGTTGCGCATGCGCTTCAGCGTCTGGTCGACGACCTTTTTCCTCTCGTCGCGATCCATGTCGTTGAATGCGGTCATCATCTGATCGAAGGCGCGACCAATGCGCCGCTCCATGAAGTACCATTGCTCGTCAGGCGACAGGTTTTCGAAAAATTGATTGCGGCGATCTTCGACATTTTCCGCTTCGGGATCGCCGAACACTTCTTTTTGAAAATCCTGCACCTGAGCGCCGTCCATGCCATTGAGCATATCCGCCAACTCACCGAGCACCTGTTTGCGCTGCTCGGGGTCCTCGATTTCGGCGAGATCATTTTTCTCGAGAAAGGCGATCGTCTTCTCCGGCGTCGGCTTCATGCCGCCGACAAATTTCGAGACTCCCCAGACCGCGGCCCACAAGATGAGCAGGGCGATGGCAGCTTTGATGATGACTCCGTTTCCAGACATGGTGATCGATTGAAGAAGAGACCGTGAACTCCACTAGACTAAGGGATTACGTCCCCGGTTACAAAACCGATTCGTTACCCATTAACCGCGCTTGATCGCTGCCTTGATTTCGGAAACGGAAATCGCTCGCAGCACCAGTGCGAAGGTCGCGTAGATCACGACGCCAGCTGCGACCACGCCACCCAGCCAGAGTAGGCGCAGCATGCGTGCGTCACCACTGAGGATGGCGGAAAATTGATCGGCCAGCCACCATACTCCAACGCCCATGAACGCACTGGCCAGCAACATAGCGGTCAGACGTCGAGCGAAGCCGGGACGCACTTTCAGGAAACCGGTTTTCCGCAATCCGACGATCAGCAGGACGACGTTAATCCAACCGGCGATGGATGTCGCAAGCGCACAACCAACGTGCCGCATCGGCACAAAAAGAATGATGCACAGCACGATGTTCGCCCCGGCCGAGATCAGCGTAAACCGCATTGGTGTCTTGGTGTCCTCGCGGGCGAAATACGCTGGCTGCAGGACCCGGGCGAGGATGTACGCCGGCGCTCCGCTGGCGAAGGCGAGCAGAGAGTAGCCGGACTGCGTGGCGACTTCGGCGGTGAATTTTCCGCCTTTAAAAATCGCGGTCATCATCGGCACCGGAATGGCCATCATCGCGACCATCGCAGGCAGGGCAAAAAACAACGCCAGCTCGACTCCGCGGGCTAGACTGTCCTTGGCACCGTCCTCATTGCCGCTGCGAAGACGCCGCGTGATCTCCGGTAGCAGCACGATGCCGAAACCGATACCGATCAGGCCAAGCGGCAACTGGTTGACCCGGTCGGCATAGTAAATGTAGGCAATGCCACCGTCCTGCCACGACGCCACCGCCTGGCCAACGATCAGGTTCAGTTGCTGAATGCCGGCACTGATCAGTCCCGGTCCCATCAAAATGCCGAGGTGTTTGACGTCGTCGTCGACCTTGGGCAGCACCGGACGCATGCGTGCGTTGTTGCGCCAGGCAGAGATCAGCACAACGGCCATCTGCAGCACCCCGGCGACCAATACCGACCAGGCGAGCACTTTTTCGGGTTGTCCGGTGCGTGGTACGACGACTAACAAAGCCACCAAAAAAACGATATTCAGCACCACGTAGGAAAACGCCGGGGCCGCGAAAATGCGCCGCGTGTTGAGCACACCGCTGAGCGCTGCGGTCAGACAGATGAAGATCATGTAAGGTGCGGTGATCCGCGACAGTTCGACCGCGAGTTTAAAGCGCTCATCCTCAAAGCCCATCGCCAGCAGGCGCGTGATCGGCCCCATGAAAATCAGAGCGACCACAGTGATCGCCACCAAAGTCACCGCCATCAGTGACAACACACGACTGGCGAAGAAGTCTGCATTTTCGTCACCCTTTTCCTCTAATCGCCGACCGTAAAGTGGTACGAAGGCCGCGTTGAATGCGCCCTCGCCGAACACCCGACGGAACAGATTGGGAAAACGAAAAGCCGCCAGCCAGGCGTCTGCCGCTGCGCCCGCCCCGAGGTATTGACCGACCAGAACGTCGCGGACGAAACCGAGCAAACGGCTTATCAACGTGAAGCCGCCGACGGTGAAGAAAGAGCGAAACATGGTGGGGAGGGAAGCGAAAAAGCACTCTAATTACGCGTGCCGCTGATTAGATCTTTCAAACACTCGCGCGCCGCAGGCGATCCATCATCGCGGCACCGAGGCCGTGTTCGGGCAGCGCTTCGGCGATGATTTCGTCCGCGCCACACTCGTCCAGCATGCGCATGGCGAAGAACAGACGCACCGCCGCTTCGGGCAGTTTTCCCGAACCTGGACTGAGCACGGCGACCTCGACCCACTCGGTCAGCTTCATAAAGCCATCGCGATCGCGGCCGCGATACGAGAGCAGGGCGTAGCGTTTGCCAGGCTGGGGGACAAATGACTTTGGGTCATCGATCAGACGCAGCGGCGTGCGCGGTGCGTAGTGCGAGGCCAACTGACCGGGGGCGTCGGGGGAATTGTTGGCGACATCGATGTTGTCGACCTGAGTGACGACGCCGAATTTTTTCAGATTTTCGGCAGTGATCGGACCGGCGCGCAAGATTTGAATGCGTGGCTTGGCCTTTTTTTTGCCGCTGGTAGTCGAGTTGACGTTTTCCGGCGGTAACACGCGAATGATGGTTGATTCGAGAC